>DAISWY010000052.1:9122-13651 GCA_036826135.1 Gemmatimonadaceae bacterium
CGCACCACGCGCCCCTGGCGGCGGAGCCGCGCGAGCGAGAGCTGACCGGGGATCGCGGGTACCGGGATGCGCTCTGGGGCGTCGAGCGCGGGGATCGTGTCGTGCGCGTCCGCATCCGCGTAGAACGACGCGCCGGCGCGCGCGAGCAGCGGCGGCACCGGACGTCCCGCGGCCGTCATCGCGGCGCGCAGCGCGTCGAGCCCGAGCGCATCCATCGCGCGGAACGGGCCCAGCTCCCAACCGTAGCCCCACTCCATCGCGCGGTCGATCGCCGCGAGATCGTAGGCGAGCGTTCCCGCGAGGGTGCAGGCGTAGCCGAACTGTTCGACGAGGAGGTCGCGGAGGAAGGCGCCGTGCGCGCCCGGCAGCGTGAGCACCTGCGCGAGTCGCGCCGCCGCGGGTCGCCGGAGCAGCGCGTCGATCTCCGGCGTCGTGAAGCGGCCCATGTCGCGATACTCGCCCGTGGTCCAGTCGAGGGCGAGGATCGACTTCCCGGTCTTCTGATAGAAGCCGGCGCGCGTCTTGTCGCCGAGCCGGCCGGCCGCGACGAGGTCGTGCACGAAGGGCTGGAGCGTGAAGTCCTCGCCGGTGGTGGCGGCGAGGCCGGCACTCACATGCACGAGGACATCGAGGCCGGAGAGGTCACCGGTGCGGAAGGTGGCCGTCTTCGCGCGTCCGATCAGGGCGCCGGTCAGGGTATCCACCTCGGGGATGGTGAGTCCGTGCTGCACCATCAGCCGCGCGGCGACGACCATCCCGTGCACGCCGAGCCGGTTGGCGACGAAGCCCGGCACATCCTTCGCCGTCACGATCCCCTTGCCGAGGATACGCTCCTGGAAGGTGCGCATCGTCTCGAACACCGCCGGTGAGGTCTCGGGCGTCGGGATGAGCTCGAGGAGATGCATGTACCGTGGCGGATTGAAGTAGTGCGTCCCGAGGAAGCGCTCCCGGAACCGAGGCGAGCGGCCCTCGAGGAGGATCGCCATCGGGATCCCCGAGGTGTTCGAGGTGACGATCGCGTCGGGGGCGATCGTCTCGAGCCGCGCGAAGAGCGCCTGCTTGGGCCCCGGCTGCTCGATGATCGCCTCGAGGATCCAGTCGCAGTCCGCGAGCCGCTCGAGGTCGTCGGCGGTGTTGCCGATGGTGATCCGCGCGGCGGCACTCGGCTCCAGGAAGGCCGCGGGCTTCGCCTTTCGCTGCCGTTCGAGGCCGTCGCGCGCGGGCTTCGACCGGTCGGGGGAGGCGGGGTCATCCGCGCCGGGCATGTCGAGCAGGACGACAGGGAGGCCGACCGAGGCGGCGAGCGCGGCGATGCCCGCGCCCATCGTCCCGGCGCCGATGATGCCGACTTTGGAGATTCGCATGCCGCGAAGGTAGCTTGCCGCCATGCCGCCTCGCCACGCGCGCGCTGTCGCCCACCTCCGCGCCGCCGACCCCGTCCTCCGGGACTGGATCGACCACGAGGGTCCCTGCCGCTTCCGGGTCCACGCCGAGGGGTCGCACTTCGACCACATCGCGCGGTCCATCGTCTTCCAGCAGCTCTCGACCGCGGCCGCCACGACCATTTACAAGCGGTTCGTCGACCGCTTCGGTGGCACCGCACCGACGCCGCGTCAGCTGCTGCGTGCCCCGGAGCAGAGCCTCCGGGAGGTGGGGCTCTCTGGTCGCAAGGTCGAGTACCTCCGCGACCTCGCGACGCAGGCGCTCTCGCCCCGCTCACCGATTCATCGCCTGCATGAGATGACCGACGACGAGGTGATGACCCACCTCACGGCGCTCCGCGGCATCGGCGTCTGGACCACCCAGATGGTCCTGATGTTCCGCCTCGGGCGGCTCGACATCCTCCCGACCGCCGACCTCGTCATCCAGAAGGGCGTGAAGATCCTCTACGGCCTCCGCACGATGCCGACCCCTGAGCGCCTCGAGCGCATCGGGAAGCCGTGGGCACCGTACCGGACCATCGCGTGTTGGTACATCTGGCGTGTGGTGGATCAGTCCGACGAATGGTGAGCCGATGACGACGGTGGTGCGGTTGGGCGGGGGCGAGACGGAGGTGGTGGCGCGGTCGGCGATGCCGGTGAGCGCGCAGGCGTTGTTCGACTGGCATGAGCGGCCGGGCGCCTTCGAGCGGCTGACGCCGAGCTGGATGCCCGCGCGCGTGCTCGCCCGTTCGGGTGGAATCCACGACGGCGCGACGGTCTCGCTCGCGGTACCGCTTGGCCCGCTCTCCCTCCGCTGGGACGTGCGGCACGAGGGGTACACGCCCGGCCGTGGCTTCCGCGACGTGCAGACGCGCGGGCTGTTCGCCGCCTGGACGCATCACCACGGGATGGAGCCGGCCACCGACGGCACGAGCGTGCTCGAGGACCGCATCCGGTATCGCCTCCCGCTCGGGGCGCTCGCTGACCTCGTCGCCGGGCGATTCGCCGCCGGTGAACTCACGCGCCTCCTCCGCTGGCGGCACGCCCTCACCGCGGGCGACCTCGCGCGCCATCAGAGGTTCGCGGCCCGCGGCCCGCGCCGCATCGCCATCACCGGCGCGAGTGGCTTTGTCGGGGCGGCGCTCGTCCCCTTCCTCACCACCGGTGGCCACGAGGTGCGTGGCATCGGCCGCGGGGCGGGCGCCGACATCCGGTGGGATCCGACGCGCGGCACGCTCGACGCCACCCGCCTCGAGGGCGTCGATGCCGTGATCCATCTGGCCGGCGAGAACGTCGGCGCGCGGTGGACCGCGGCGCGACGGCGCGCGATCGTCGAGAGTCGCGTGCGCGGCACGCGACTCCTCGCCGAGGCGTGTGCGCGACGCACGGTGAAACCGGAGGTGCTCGTCTCCGCCAGCGCCATCGGCATCTACGGCGTGCGTGGCGACGAATGGCTCGATGAGTCGAGTGCGCTCGGCGACGATTTCCTCGCCGAGGTTGGACAGGCGTGGGAGGCCGCGACGGCGCCGGCCCGCGATGCGGGGATCCGCGTCGTGCACCTGCGCATCGGTATCGTGCTCAACCCGGCCGGCGGCGCGCTCGGCAAGATGCGCCTGCCGTTCCAGCTCGGCGTGGGTGGACGCCTCGGGAGCGGACGGCAGTGGATGAGCTGGATCTCCCGCGAGGACCTCGTCGGCGCGATCCATCATGCGCTCCAGACGCCCTCGCTGCAGGGACCGGTGAACGCCACCGCGCCCGCACCGGTGACGAACGCCGAGTTCACGCGCGTGCTGGGACGGGTCCTTCGCCGACCCGCGATCGCCCCCGTGCCGGCCGTCGCGCTGCGTGCGCTCTTCGGCGAGATGGCGCAGGGGACGGTACTGGCGAGTCAGCGCGTGCGGCCCGCGGCGCTCGAGGCATCGGGCTTCCAGTTCCTGCACCCGACCCTCGAGTCGGCCCTGCGGTTCGAGTTGGGGCGCGGTTGAGCTTTCACCCCACCGCGGGATGCCGTGTGTGGAAGTCCGTCGCCTGCTGGTAGGCGTGTGCCACGCGCAGCAGCGCCTCCTCGCCGAAGAGTCGCCCCAGGAAGGTGAGTGAGACGGGCGTCCCGTCCGCGCGGAATCCGTGCGGGAGGATCACGGCGGGATGGCCCGTCAGGTTCGTCGCGGTGAGCTGCGCTCCACCGTTCGTCGGCGTCACAATCACATCCACCGACTGCATCAGTTCATCCCACGCGCGGATCGCGAGCGTGCGCGCCCGATTCGCATTGATGTAATCCACGGCGGGGATGAAGCGGCTCGTGCGGAAGGTGTTCGGCCACGCGCCGGTGTTCTGCTGCGCCATCTCGCGCACGCGCCCGCTCCGCGTGAGCTCGTCGAACGCGGCCCCCGCCTCCGCCGTGAGGATGATCCGCATCGCGTCGTAGTCGAACGTCGGGAGTTCCACGGGGATCAACTCGAGCCCCAGGCCGCGGAGCACCTGCAGTGCGGCATCGTCGAACGGTTTGGTGGGATGTCGATCGATCGGGGCGTCGAACGCCGATTGCACCACGCCGACGCGGAGTCCGCGGAGCGGCGCGTTCCCGTCCCAGTTGAAGGGCGCGGCGTGCACCGTCTGGTCGGCGCCATCGGGGCCGTGGAGCGCGCTGAAGACGAGCGCGCAGTCCTCGACGGAGCGACACATCGGCCCGAGCTTGTCCATCGACCAGCTGAGCGCCATCGCGCCGGTGCGCGGCACACGGCCGAACGTGGGCCGCAGTCCGGTCACGCCATTGCGCGTGCTCGGCGAGGAGATGGAGCCGAGCGTCTCCGACCCGATCGAGAAGCCGACACACCCGGCGGCGGTCGCCGAGCCCGGGCCGGCGGACGACCCCGACGCACCCTGATCGAGCTTCCAGGGATTGCGCGTCATCCCGCCGTACCAGCGGTCCCCCTGCGCCAGCTCACCGAGGGTGAGTTTCGCGATGAGCACCGCACCCGCCGCGTCGAGTCGTTGCACGACCGTCGCGTCGGTCTCGAAGCGCTGTGTGCGGTAGGGTGCCGTGCCCCACGTCGTCGGATAGTCGCGGACCGCGAGGAGATCCTTCGCCCCCCACGGGATGCCGTGCAG
>DAISWY010000053.1:0-13280 GCA_036826135.1 Gemmatimonadaceae bacterium
TGATGTCGGCGGGCGCCGCGGCGTGCCATTCCTCCAGCTTCGTGCCGGGGATGTCGCCGTTCTCGTTCTGCATCTGGAAGTGCAGCCACTGGCGCGGAAACCGCTCCTTGTGGTCGTCGCGCACCGGCTGGTCGATGATGTTCGTCGTGTCGCCGGGCACCATGATGCGGATGAACGGCCGGCCGAGCTCCTTGTGGGTGTAGAACTCCACATGCAGCTTGGCGTCTGCCGCCACGTCGTCGCTGTCGAGCGGCATATCAGGCGCCCGCGATGCTGATCCACGTCGTCGCAGACGTGGCGATGAACAGCACGCGCGTGGTCGCGGTGACGCTCAGCGAAGAGGCGCCAGCATTGATGGTCGAGCCATTCGGCGGGTAGACCGCCAGCGTGTTCGCGCCCGCGTTGTACACGCAGACCATCGCGCCGGCCTCGGTCGGCGGCAGCTTGACGCCCGTGCCGGACGCGGTCGTGGCGACCGTGTTCCAGACGGCAGACAGCTGCAGCGCGTCGGCAGCGGTCGTGCCGGTGGCCGTCAGGCCGGTGGCGCCGTCGCCGCAGATCGAGGTCGTGGCGAGGCCGGAGTTGCCGGCGGCCTGGACGCGGGAGGGGATCGGCATGGAAGTCTTCCTTTCCTATTTGCCCATCTGGGCGGCTATGGCCGGGAGCAAGCCCGTGCCGTGAACATACAACTCCGCGCCGCCATCGCACAATTGGCGGGACGCGGTCTGGTACTCGACGGCCTGCCGAGCCATCCAAGGCGCGGCCATGAACGCCTTGTCGCCGACGCGGTACTCGACCGGCTCCTCGCCGTCGTTCAGCGGCTGGCGGTAGGCATGACCCTCTCCGGCGGCCGAATAACTGCTGTCGAAGCCGAACAGGTGGATCTTGCGGTGCCCCAGCGCGTAGGCGATCGACATTGCCTGCAGGCCGACCGTCGTGCCGCCGCCGATCAGGACCGCCTCGCGCTCGCCAATCCAGTCGGAGATCTCGGGGTAGGCCACATGCCACAGCGTAGCCGAGCGCCCGGCCAGCGCGTCGAAGAGCGCGGGATGGCATTGCGAGGCCACGAGGTAGTGCCGCGCCACCGCCCCTGCCACGAAGGCCACGTTCGCCGCCCGCGCATCAAGCAGGACATGGTGGTCCGCGACGACCCCGGCTCCGGCCAGCGCGGTTGCCGCACCGTTCGTGGCGAAGACCTCTCCGCCCGCGCGCTGGAGCGCTGCAATCATGGGCAGCAGGGGCTTCATCGACGGCCCGCCGCCGACAATCAGCGCGGCGCGGCCATGGGGTTCCGCAAGATCCAGCCACGGCAGCGCCCTGCCGCACGCAGCCTGGACGTTGGCGCGGATCTCCTCGACCGGCGTGTTGCAGGTCACGGGGATCGTGTCGTCGATGTTTTCCGGCAAAATCATCGGATCTGGCATACCGTCAGGATGACGGACGGGATGGCCGGCACGGGCGCCGCCGCTGGAAATCCGGCGATGAAGCAGTTGGTGTCGTCCGTCGACCAGACCAGCTCGAAATAGTCGCCCGCATTCATGTCGTGCAGGAAGTTCCAGGCCGCCACCGTCTCCGCGTCGCTGCCATTGATCGCGACCTTGGTTGCCGAATTGGCGATGTCGATGCCGTTGACGCGGTACCAGATGTAGACAGCCGCCGTCGATGCGGCGGTCTTGTCGAGCTGCAGGCTGAATTGGAAATTGTAATGTCCCGCCTGCGCGCACACGATGCGCGACGCCGGCGATCCGATGCTTACCAGATAGGCGGAGGAGGTGGCCGAAAGGGTCACTGGGTAGGCCGTATTGATCGCCGCAGCGGTTTGCGTTGCGGTCGAAATGAACGACCCGTGCGCGGCCTGCGCCGCTATTCCACCGCCGCCCTGCATCTGCTCCCAGCGCGTGTTGCTCACGGCGAAGACGCACAACGCCGAATTCGGCTCCACGGCAAGCGAGGTTGCGCCGCCGATCGTCGTGCCTGTGTCGTAGGGATAGACCGTCAGGGCGTTGGCGCCGGCGTTCGTCAGCCAGATCGTGGCGCCGGCCTCGCAGGGCGGCAACTTCACGCCAGCGCCGGCGGCAACGGACGAGATCCGGTTGTAGATGCTTGAGATCTGGGTGGCATCGGATGCGGTTGTTCCGGCCGCCGATACCGCGAGCGCCCCGTCTCCGCAGATCGCTGCAGTCGAGAGCGAGGTGACGCCACTGTTCAAGACGCGCGACGGAAGCGCCATGGATGCTCCCGGTGAAGAAAGGGGCGGCGAGCGCGAACCCGCCGCCCCCAGTCGTCAGGTGATCTGACCCTGCTTGTGCGGACGGTTGATCGAGACGACCACCGTCGACACGCCAGCCGCGACCGAAGCGAGGTTCGCGGAACGCGCGCCCAGGACCTGCTTGCCGGCCGCCGCCGTCGGCATCACCCGGCCCACCGTGGCGGACTGGTAGATGGCGACCTGCGGGGAGACGGCGACCGCGGTCTTCTTCATGACCGCGAGACCGCCGATCTGGTACCAGCCGAACGAGCCGGCGCCGTTGGCCGACATCGCCACGGCCACCGGACCCGCGAGGTTCGCCGTGTCGGCGGCCAGCGCGGTCTGGTAGGTCGTGGCGTTGTACGACACCAGCGACCCCACCTCCGTCGACGCGACGCCGAGGAGGAGGATGAACTCTCCCTCGCCGTAGGTCGGGTCGTAGGCGCGGGCGACCATGCCGAGCGTGGCCGGCGGGGTCGGGATCGCGGAGGAGCCGTTCGGCGGCGTGATGCCAGCATCGGTCTGGTCGATCTGGAGCATTCCGACGCGGTTTTCGGTGAACGAGTAGGCCATGTTCTGGTCCTCCTTAGGCGATCAGCACGCCGCTGAACTGCGGCCCGCTGCTGGTGAGGTTGCCGGCCCAGCCGATCAGCTTGACGATGGCGTCCTGGTTCACCGCCTGGCGCTCGCCCCCGATGGGGACGAAGTTCCGGTCCGCGTGCGGACGGAAGTGCAGGTACTTGGTGTTGAGGAACCACATGTGGTTCGCCGTCGCCGCGTTGCCGATACCGCCGTCGAGGACGACATCGGAGGCCATGCCCGCGCCGTAGTACTTGAGCGAGGCGAAGCCCGCGCCGGCCATGCTGGAGCCGGAGTCGGAGATGCGCTGGATCGACTGCAGGGACTGCAGATAGAGGCGGTAGTAGTTGTTGTCCGCCACGATCAGGTCCGGCTTGTCGGTGCCGCGGATCAGCTGCACGGCGACCGAATCCATGTACTGCTGGATGTTCGACGCCGTGGTGGCCGAGCCGCCGTTCGTGACGCCCGAGAAGGCGACCGAACGCCAGAACGACCACGACACGCGGCTGATGCCGCCGTAGGTGCCGGTCGACGGGCTGTCGGGGACCGCCGCCGCTAGGCCGGTGATGTTCTTGCCCGCGTTGCCGGTGCCATCGAGGTAGATGTCGCCGCCGATGCGGTTGGCGAGCTGCGCCTCTGCGACAGCCATGCGGCCATCGAGCAGGTCGATGATCGCCTCCTTGCCCGAGTTCTGGATCATCTCCAGGCCCGAGATCGAGACCGCCGAGGCGTACTGCGTGATCGAGAACTGCGCCGCGGAGATCGGCGAGTTCTGCGAGACGTTGAGCACCTCGTAGCCCGAGTAGGAATTCGTGTTGTTCGTCGAGCTGTCGTTGTACATGATCTCCTGAAGGATCACGTTACCGCCCGAGAACGTCTTCACGTTGCCGCGCTCCTTGAGGCGACGCAGCAGCGCGTTGTTGTTCGTCACGTTGTCGGCGAGCTCGCCGGAACGCGACTGGATGTTCGTCGCGATGATATCGCTGATCGAACTGTTCGCGAACGCCATGAATGGCACTCCTTACAGAGGGTTTGGGTCAGAGCCGATCCGACATCCCGTCGAATTGTTCGGCGAGAAGGGAACGGCGGTCGGATGCCTTGGCGGCGGATGGCGCTCCGGGTGTGGAGGACCGAACCGAGACCGCGGCTGCCCTGGCGGCTTTCGCCGCCCTGTCTGCCGATGCTTTCCGCTCCGCCAGCGCCGCAGCCTGTGTGGACTGCTGCTGCCTTGCGAAGAGATGATCGTCCAGACGCAGGGCCTTGTCGTATGCGTCTTGGAGCGTGGTCGCGACGCCGCTCTGTAGGAGCTGGATCATCGTCGGCCGCGCGTCCTCGAAGTGCTCTGCCTTCATGGAGAACTGGTGCACCTCGTCGAGGAGCGCGGCATTGGCCGCCTCCTCTTGCGCCTGCTTCCAGCCGGTCACTTCGCCACGAATCTTCACGAGTTCGTTTTGAAGTGCCACGAAGTTCGGATCGACCGGGGCCTGTGGGGCGGGCTGACCCTGCGCGGCCAAGTCTATGCCGTAGGACCGCGCGAGGGAATGGAAATAGTTGAGCCGGTCTTGGGGGGACGAATTTCGCAGAATATTGTCCGCCTCCATGAGCGCCCGCACGGCCTGCGGCGGCTCGATGCCGAGGCCTCGGATCGTGTCCATGTAGGGCGCGATCGCCTCGTTCATGGCGTCCGCGAATTCGGCCTTGGCGCGGATCGGCTCGATGCCGGCGCGCATCTGCTCCTCGCGCTGGTAGGCGTACTCCTGCAGCCGAGGGTCGGCCTTGGCCCAGAAGTCGTGCATCTCCTTCTTCCAGCTCTGCGGCGGGCGGCGCCACACCGGCTCCTCGGCGGGCTCGGGCGCCTCCGACGCGGTGGCCTGCGGCCCGGCGGCCGCGGCCTTTGCGAAGCGGCCAGATGCGTCGCGGGTGCGCTCGCCGGCCGGCTCGGCCGCGACCTCGGGCTCCGGCTGCGGCGCAGCCTCGGGCGCCGGCGCGGCGGCTTCGGCCTCGATGGCGCTGAACTGCTCGGCCAGCAGCTCCTTGCGGCTGTCGCTGTCCACCTTGGTGATCTCGCTCATGTCATCTCCGCTGCTGCGACCGGATCTCGGCCAGGATCTTGTCCGCCTGCCGATCGGTCATGTTCCACAACTGTTCGCGCAGGCGCTTGATGCGCTGCTCGCGGCTAGTCGTGATCGGCTGCCTCGGCTTCGGCATCTCGTTGCCGACCTCGAAGCAGTTGTGCCTCTTCAAATGCTCCCGGTGCTGCGAGCGGCTGCTGATCCACGAGCCGTCCGCCATCGACTTGTAGCCGCCGATGTCGGGGACGATCTGGATCTTCGGCTCGGCACCGGGCGTGGCGACCGCGATCTCGATCATCTCGCCGTCGCGCCAGACGTAACGGGTCCTCATAGCAGCAGCATCACCTCCTCGTCGTCGGCCTCCAGCTGCATGTCGCGCTGGATTGCAGAAGCGCGCTCCAGCCCGGCGAGAATGCGCCCGAGGTCGATGGTTGGGGCTTTCAGTATGTCGGCGCGCGCCTCGACGCCGGCCGCCTCGACCGCGCGCGTGACGATGTACTCCGCGGCGTCCGGCAGGGACTGCTTGCCCTCGACGATCCGCTCGTAGAGCGCCAGGACGCGCTGCCGACGCTGCTCGTTCGCCGCGCGTTCGTCTCGCAGCCGTTTCGCCCGCCGATCCCCATCGTGGGTGTCGTCGACGACGATGTAGGGCGAATCGCCCCACGTCGCCTCATCCCATCGCCCGGCATCCCAGATGCCGATCATGCGCCAACTTCAACGCCCATCGCCCGGCCATCGGGGCCTCGGACGATGCGCTTTGGCGCCGACATGGCCTGCATCAGCGCTTGCATCAGGCCGAGAAGCTGCTGCTCTCGCGTGGCGCTGTCCTGCGCCATCGCCTGGATCATCGCACGCACGTCATCGGACATGCCGGTTGCCATGCGGCTGGTGACCTCGCTGACCGCGTCGATCGCCGGAACATCCGCGCCTGCTGCGCCGATGCGCGCCACGAGGATCTTGGTGTCGGCGTCGAGCTGCGCCTTGTGCCGCTCCAGCTCGGCTCGCTGGGCTAGCTCCTCGGCCTTCAGCGCGGCCTCGAAACGCTGGCGCTGCTCTTCGATTGCCGCCTGCGCCTGCGCCTTCATCTGCTCGATCTGCATGTCGGCCTGCAGCTTCGCCTGCTGCATCTGAGCGTCGAACTGCGCCTTCTGCTGCTCGGCCTGCATGCGCGCGGCGTCGGCCTGCTGCTGCATCTGCGCCTTGACCATCTCGGGGTCTGGCGGCGGCGGGGCGCCGGCGTCGACCTGCTGCTGCTGGGTGATCTGCTCCAGCATGCGGTCCAGCGTGCCCTCGATCGGCTCGGCCTGCTTGAACGCACCGATGCCGTACTTCATCAGCTCGATCACGATCGGCGCGGCCTGCGGCACCTGCTGCACGACCGGAAGGGCCTTTTCGAGGAACCCGCCATAGGCCTGCACAAACTCCAGCCGGTCCTGCTTGTTCTGCGCCTCGTCGATCTGGACGAGGCTGTCGGACGCGACCTCGATGCGGAAGTTCCGCAGGGGCTTGTCCGCCAGGAGCTGCAGGGCCTGCGGGATCAGCTGCTGGTCCGCCGGCGACATCTGCTGCGCTGCGGCGTACTGCAGGATGGTCTGGGGCTGGAACAGCTGGCAGATGATCTGGGCCTTCAGCCGGATCAGCTCGGAGGCGAATAGAGCGACCTCCTCCTGCATCGACCGTAGCCGCAGCCCGGCGTACTGGCCCTTGATCTGCTGCGCGGTGGCCGTCTCGCTCGCCGCCGTCTGGCCGCGGATGATGTCCGAGATGCCGGTTATCTCGTAGATCTGCGCCTTGATCTGCTCGCGGGCCGCGTAGCACTGGATCAGCGCCTGGGCGAGCGTGTCGAGCGGCAGGAGGTCGATCGAGCCCTTGAGGCCGCCCTTCTCGCCGAACGCCATCCACTTGTCGACCGGGATCAGCGCGTTGTTGTCGCCCTCGGTGAGGAGCCGCTGCAGGGCCGGCTGCGAGGCATCGTAGACGCCGCGAAGGCGCAGCGCCTTGACCAGCCCGTCGATGCGGTCGGAGAGGATGTCGAGCTCGTTGGCCTGATCCTGATAGAGCAGGAAGTCAGGCACCGGGACGAGCGTGTCGGACGTCGTGGTGGCGTAGAGCGGTCGCGGGCAGGGGAAGAAGCCCTCCAGCCGCAGCGGGTCGTCGCGCTCGTCGACGAACTGCGCCATGCCCTTGTTGATCCAGTAGACCTTCTGCGTCTCGCGGTCCCAGAGCTCGCAGATCTTGGCGCGGGTGCCCTCGCGCTGCTTGTTCGGGCCGTCGAGGTTGTCGGGGCCGCTGTCGAGCGGGATCTTGCGACCCATCTCCTCGCCGAAACGCTCCACCAGCGCCTCGCGGGTCATGTAGACCCAACGCCAGACCTGCGTGACCTCTTCCCACGTCCTGGCCGACGAGTGCCCGAAGTCCTTCCAATGGACGTAGTCCACCGGCGCGCACTCGTACTCGATCTCCTCGGGCACGCCGGCGGGCTCCGGCAGGTTGCCGTCCTCGTCAACGTCCTCGGTGATCTGAGGGCCGTCCTCGGGCATGCCGAGTTCCTGCGCGCGGACATGCGGCTCGTAGCGGACCCATGCGACGCCGCGGCCGCCGAGGAAGCGGTCCTCGACGGCGTATTTCATCGTCGCGCGGAAGTCTGGGTAGTGCTCAATCTCGTAGTCGAGGGCGCGCTCGACCAGCTGCGCCGCCACGCGGCCGACCTGGTCGTTGTCGCCGAACCGCCGAGCCGCGGACGCCTTCGGCAGCTTCGCGTAGACCGCGGGGATCAGCGTCTGGACGTTCGACCACAGGATGTTGAACTTGACGGTCTCGTTGCCCGACTGGGTCCGCATGTCGTCGCGGTACCGCTTGATGATCTTGGTCGCGCGCTTTTGCCAGCGCTCGAATTCCTTCTCGTAGGTCGAGATCGCCTGAAGGTACTTCTGCACGCCGGTCGGGATTGCATCGGCCATCACGGCCTCCTGCGGTACATCGCGTTATCGCTGCGTGCGGGCGTAACGCGCCGCGAAGCTGTTAGGGTCGAGCTCCATCCGGCCGAAACGGCGAATCGCCTGCGCGAGCTGCTGCGGCGTGGCGCGCAGCGGGACGGTTGAGGCCTCGCCGGGGAGCGTGCCGGGCACCATCGTTCCCGCGGGAATGGCGGGCCGCGGAATACCGATCGGATCGGCCGGCATTGGGCGCGCGATTGGCGCAGGCGCAGGCTGCCCCATCGCCGCCATGTCCGCCGGCGACACGCCACCGAGCGTATCGGTCCTGGGCGGCGTGAAGTCTGCCTCGTTCGTCGGCATTCCGCGCATGACAGGCGCCTGGCGGCGCGCCGGGGCAGACGGGCGCGGGGCCGCGGGCGGCGGCGCGGGCGGAGGAGGCGGCGGGGCGTTCGGCGCGAACGGAGCCGGGGCTTGCGCGCGGACGTACATCTGCGCGGCATCGGCTGCCTCGGCGGGCGACATGGCCGGGCGGCCGCCCATGCCGAAGAAGCGACGGATGTCGTCGAGGCTGTAGGACACCACCGGGCCGCCGGCGGTGCCCTCGGGGCGCAGCATCGGGTCCATCGACTCCGCCGTCGGCATCATGGCGCGGGCTGGCGCGGGCGCGGCCACCGGCATCGCGGCCTGCGGGTTCATGATGCCCATCATCTCGCGGTCGTAGCGGTCCATCTCTTCGCGCGTCATGCGTGCCATCGGCATCACTCCTTGTTGCGCGCGCTGATGGCGCGGGCCTTGGCCTTCGCGTCGGCCTTGCTGCTGGCGCCCCATGCCTTGAGCGCGAGCGCCAGGCGGGTCGGGCGGCCCTTCTCGTCCTTCATCGGGCCGGGCATGTTGCCCATGCGAGCGAGGAAAGAGGCGCGGCGCGGGTTGTCACCAGACTTCACGGGCGGCTTGAGGGTTCCGCCGGTTTCGGCCTTGTAGCTGGCGCGACCCTTGGCGTTCAGTCCGCCCTTGGGGTTCTTGCCTTCCTTGCGCTGCCACGCCGCGGTCATCGCTTGTTCTCCGGCTTGGCGGTCTTCGCCGCCTGCTTGAAGTCGGCCTCGGTTGGCCGGCCCTTCTCGCCAGGGCGCTTCATCTTCTCGCCGGAGCCTGCCTTGATGCGCTCCTGCTTGGCGAGGATGTTGGCGTAGAGGCCGGGCTTGTTCATGGCGGCTACGCGAAGACGCCGACCGCGAGGACGCTGGCGCCCGCGCCGGTCGTGATCTTCCACGCGCCGGTGGCGCTGACGGCGTTGATCTCGATCGAGTAGACGCCGACCGGCGTGTTGGCCGGGATCGCTAGGACCGTGGTCGAGCCGTCGATCACCGACACCGTCGAAGTCAGGGCGGTCGCGACCGCGACGACGATGCGGTGCAGGTAGTCGCCAGTTGCGCCGGTGGCGCCGAGGACCTGCGCCGTCTGCGAGGCGGCGACGGCCTCGTAGGCGTAGCGATACGGGTTGTTCACGCCGGCCATTTGGGCCTCCTCAAGAAAGGAAACGGAGCTTGTAGAGCGTGCTGTCGATCAGCGACGCGATGGCGTCGATGTCGTTCTGCAGCTCGCTGCGATCGGGCAGCTTCTTGCGCGCCTTCTCGACGTAGTCCTTCTGGTCGCGGAAATAGGCGACCATCGCCTCGACGCCCTTGCCGCGCGGGTTGTCCATGCGAGCGACGAACTTGCCGACGAGGCCGTAGCAGCCCTGGTAGCTTTCGACGACCGTGTCCACGAGGCCGGGGATCGCCTCGTAGTACTCGCCGACGGCCTTGTGCGCGGCGTAGCTGTCGGTCGACCAGTGCATGAAATGCGCGGCGACGGCGGTGCAGAGCATGTGCCCGGCGAACTCGCCCATAGCGGCGTGGTACTCGGCATCCGTCATATTCGTGCGCTCCGAGATCGGGCCGCGGCCGCAGCCCATATATCGTTGAGGGTAGCGGAGTTGGCAGGCCCTGCCAATAGTGGCCGATCACTGCGCGGCGCTTCGACCTTCGGCTCCTCGCGCCATGCGACCGCCATCATGCGGAAAGCGTCCGCGCTGTGGGATGTCCAGTCGTGGCGCGGCGCGGCGCGGAAGGCGCGCTTGTCCTCGTCGTACTCGCGCTGGTACTGGCGCAGAGCCTCGATGCCCTCGCGGCACCGCTCGGCGTCGAACCAGACGCGCGGCAGCATCAGGCGCACGGCCTGGATGCCGTCCTGCACGCCCAAATCCGGCACGATCTGGAAATTGCCGATCCCGCCCAGCAGCGCCGCGAGCTGCTCGACCACGCTGCGGCCGCCCGAGGCCAGCGTCTTCGCGCGCGCGTCGTGCGGCAGGTAGTGCTTGCCGTAGCGGTAGGGGCGGCCGGCCACGACCTCGGCCAAGTCCGCGACGGTCGAGCCGCTGCTGGCGTGGTGGTCGATGACGTGGATCTCGCCGCCGGCAACCTGCCACCACCAGATTGCGGTGTCGTCGCGCCAGCCGATGTCCCACGCCGTGTACGTCGGCAGCGCCGGGTCGTGCGGAACCGATCGGATGCGGCCAGCGTCGAGCGCCTCGCGCATCTCGACGCCGTAGAACGCGCCAAGGATGGCGGCGTCGAACGAACACTCATACTCCTGGTCATACTGGTCCTGCGTCAGCTGCGCGCGGAGGGCGTGTAGCTCGGTCGGCGGAAGGATGCCGCTGTCGCTGGCGCGCAGGCGCAGGAAGAACCAGTCGGGTGACCGTTGCGCGGCGTCGACGGCCTCGTAGAACTGGTTGCGGCCCTTCGGCGTCCCGCCGATCACCGCCCAGCCCTGTTTGTCAGAAAGCGTCGGGCGGATGACGTTGCCCCACACGCTCGGCCGGAAGTCGCCGTATTCGTCGAGGTAGACGCCGTCGAACCCGAGGCCGCGCATCGCGTCGGCGTTGTCCGCGCCGAACAGCTGGATCTTCGCTCCGGTGCGCGTCGTCAGCGTAAGCTCGGCCTCGTTGACGCCCGCGGTCGCGGGTTCGGCGTATCGCTTGAGGTAGTCCCAGGCGACGCTCTTCGCCTGCGAGCGGAACGGCGCGACGTAGGCATAATGCGCGTGCGGCTGCTGCGCGGTGATCGCAGCGCGGATCAGGTCGTTGATGGCGGCGACGGTCTTGCCGGCGCGGCGATGGGCGACGAGGCAAGCCCAGCGTTGCGTGCGCCGGTGAAACGGCATGAACGCCTTGCGCGGGCTGTACGGCATCCGAACGCGCGCAGAGCGCAGCTCGGTCACGTCGGCTCGCCCCACTCGTAGATGATGCGCTGCGGGCCGCCGTCGGGACCGCTGTTCTCGTGGCGCTGCGTTTCGGCCCAGCGCATCTGCGCCTTGGTCCACCAGATCATCGCCGTGGTGTCGCCCTGCACGACCGCCTTGTTGAATAGCGTCTTGGCGACTTGCGCCGAAGCCTTCGCCTTCCCGACCGCTAGCTCGGTCTTGTAGTATTTGCGGAGCGTCTCGTCGCTGATGCCGATCAGCGCCGCTATCTGGTCGTGCGGGAGGCCAAGACCTGAGGCCTGCTCAACCTGGCGGCGGCGCTCTTCGGTGGGCTTGTGCGCGGGCATGACCATGACGATCACCTGAGGCTGTTGAACAGCCGGCGCAGCGCATAGGACCGCACCAGCGAAATCGCGGTGAACACCGCGCCGATGGCAAAGCCGTCAGCAAGCGAGGGCCGCATTCCGAACATGGGTAGCACGGCGAAATTGGCGCCGACAGCTACAAGGTAGCCGATCGCCACGTTGGCGACGGCCTCGACGGCGCTCATGCCGCGGCTTTGCATCGCTCGGTCGCCACGTCGGTGAAGCTGCGGCCATCGCCCTCTAGCGTCGCCTGCTGGCCCGTGAACTGCTGCCACCGATTTATGATTACGTCGCAGTATTGCGGGCTGATCTCCATGCCGTAGCAGCGGCGGCCAAGTTGCTCGGCGGCGATCAGCGTGGTGCCTGTTCCACAAAACGGCTCGTAGACGCTCTTGGACTGATCGCACAGAGTTTGCATAACCCATGTCGGAACGTGTAGCGGCATCGTCGCAGCATGGACGGCGGCGAACTCATTTCCGCGTTGAGGAGGTGCGATGTAGACGCTCTGTATTGTTCCTCGCCAAGACGATAGCGGTATTGCTCTGGAAGCATTGAATCGCGACGAGAATACGATCATCCACTCATAACGTGAAGCCATCACACCGGCTGCCATTGGGGGCGCAGCGTGTCCTTTGTCCCACGTCGCCACATCGACAAGTCTGTCGGCGTTGTCTGCCATGAACCGTACAAGATCGCGCTTGTTTCCTGCAAGCGGCTGGACGTTGACAACCCACACGTCAGCAACAGCCGCATGGCTTGCAGAGAACCAGCCACGCATGAGTTCGCTCCACCCGTCGGCATCATCTTCATGATCGCCGTATGGGTTGCCGCTTGCGGCCATTTTCTTGTTTCCTGACAAGGCCACAGACTTGCCCAGGGCGTAAGGCGGCGACGTGAAGCACAAGTCCGCCTTCGCCCCATCCATCAGCCGCGCCACGTCCTCGGCCTTCGTCGAGTCTCCGCAGACCAGCCGGTGCCGCCCAAGCAGCCAGACATCGCCCGGCACCGCGATCGGCCGCTCGGGCGCTTCTGGGATCGCGTCGGGATCGGTCAGGCCCTCGGTGCCCGGCGCAGCCATCAGCGCGTCTAGCTCCTCGGTCGAGAATCCGGTCAGCGCCACGTCGAACTCCAGGCCGCGCAGGTCGTTGATCTCCAGCCGCAGCAGTTCGATGTCCCAGCCCGCATTGAGCGCCAGCTTGTTGTCCGCGATGACGTAGGCCCGCTTCTGCGCCTCGGTCAGGTGCGAGAGCCTGATCGCCGGCACGTCCGGCATCTTCAGCTTGCGCGCCGCCAGGACGCGGCCATGGCCCGCGATGATGCCGTTCGCCTCGTCCACGAGGACGGGGTTCGTGAACCCGAACTCGCGGATCGAAGCCGCGATCTGGGCTACCTGCGCGTCGCTATGGGTACGCGAGTTGCGGGCATATGGGATCAGCGCCTCGACGCCGATGCGCTCGATCTGGATCATGTAATTTTATTGCGCCAATTTTAGCTATGCGTCAAGCGCATACCGCCCCGCGTTCTTTGCAATGGTCATCTTGCACCGGCGGTGTATGTTCCTCTCATCGAAACCGGCGCCGAGGCGCCAAACCAAGGGAGGCCCACATGGCCGACTTCCAGATCCTCTCCTCCGACTTCGCCGCCACCGAGGTGGTCGTTCGCTGCGCGAGCGAGGCCGCCAAGCAGCGCCTGGGCGGCGCGGTGTCGTTCACGGTTCGCAAGTCGGAGCTGCCCGCGTGTTGCGCGAAGATCACGGGCGAGGGTTTTGAGTGGGAGCTCGCCTGACGCATAGCGGGGTTGCAGGAAACGCACTCCTCAACCCCGCCACCTTCCCGCA
>DAISWY010000054.1:0-7161 GCA_036826135.1 Gemmatimonadaceae bacterium
CTCGACCGGCGGGTAGATCCGCGCGCGCGCCGGTTCGGTGGCGTGCCCCACGACGAAGGTCGTGTACTCGGGGCCGATGATGAATTTCTCGACGAAGGCCCCACCCTCGGCGAGCGCCCAGCCGCGATACCCGTCGTGCAGCCGCTTGAGCTGTGCGCGCAGCGCCTGCGGCGAGCGGACGACCGACTTCATCCCGATCCCGAGGCTCCCGGCGGAGATCGCCGGCTTGAGGATCAGGGTCTTCGAGAGTTCGTCGAAGAGTCGCGCGGTGCCGCGCCCGTCGCGCTGGACGATCGCCCAGGGCGCCGTGGGGACGCCGGCCCCCTCGAAGAGGCGCTTCATCACGATCTTCGACGTCGTGAGGTCGTAGAACGACTCATCCGCGCCGGTGAAGGGGATCCCGTGCGCACGCAGCGCGCGGATCACCGAGAGGCCCGGCGAGCCGTTGATCTCGTCACCGTCACAGAGGTTGAGCGCGATTGGCGCGTAGCCGCGCGACGCACGCCGGATCCCACCGATGACAGTCTCCACGTCCTGCATCGTCACCGGCTGCCACCGCCACGCGATCCCGAGGGCCGCGAAGGCCCGCGTGTACTCCTCGCGCGCGAGGGAGTAATCGCTGTACCAGGCCAGATTGGGATCGTCGGTGGCGACGGTGGGAATCAGCACCCAGACGAGCGGGGCCGGCGTCGCAAGGGGGATCGGCGTGGCAGCCATTCGGGTGGATTCAAACGCCACCCCTCACCCCGCGCAAGTCGATGCGCGAGGCCCGTTTGCGGTCACCCCGCCCGCATCTCCCGCTGCAGTCGCCGGAAGGCGAGGAGCGTGAAGCCGAGGCTCGCCGCGAGGGTCACCACGAAGAGCCCGCTGCGCCCGCGCACGAAGGCATCGCCGAGGTAGACCACAACGGCGACGAAGGGGAGCTCCGCGAGGGCCATGATCGGGAGGTACTTCGGGAACGGATACTTGAGCACGCCGAGCACGTAGCTCGGCAACTCCGACTGCAGCGCGAACCGGAAGAGCAGGATGCTGGGCCAGCGCGCGCGTGTCGCGAAGAAGGTCTCGTAGCGATGGAACGGTTCGGCCGGAATGAATCGCAGAGCGACGCGACGCCCCAGCGTTCGGGCGAGCCAGTAGCCCCCCGTCCCACCGACGACCCCACCGATCCAGAGCAGGAGCATCGTCTGCTCCGCGCCCCAGACGTAGACGCCCACCGGGACGATCGGCGTACTCGAGAAGAACGAGAGCATCGCCGAGACGGCGGCGAAGGCGAGGAAGACGGCGACCCCCGCGCGGGGATAGGCACGGATGACCCGCTCCACCGTGGCCAACACCTCACGCACGGCGCCCCCGAGCACGGGCGACGTGCTCACGCCGAGGACGATGAGCAGGACGACCGCGAGGACGACGAGGCGTCGATGGTTCAGCGGATGGTGCGGCATCGGGAGGTGCGGGAGGTCATCGTGGATGAATGGTACCCGCGTCACCCAACGATGGCGCCACTACGCGTACGCGCGCAGCCCTGCCTCGACGCGGCGCACACGCCGTGTCACCGCTCAGACGCCCGTGCGCTCCTCGGGATGGAGCCGGCGCAGCATCCGAAGCGTCGGCACGAACCAGGCGGTGAGCGCCACCACGCCCAGCGTCGCGATCCCGCCGATGACTACGCTCGGTGCGGTGCCGAACCACCGTGCGGTGACGCCGCTCTCGAACATCCCGATCTCGTTCGAGGAGCCGACGAAGAGCTGATTCACGGAGGAGACGCGTCCGAGCAGTGCCTCCGGCGTGCGGGACTGCAGTAGCGTGCTCCGGATCACGACGCTGATCATATCGAGCAGCCCGGAGGCGAAGAGGAGCGCGAGGGAGAGCAGGAACGAGGTCGAGAGCCCGAACCCGATCATGCACGCCCCGAACCCCGCGACGGACCAGAGGAGGATGTGCCCGGTGTGTTCGAAGTCGTGGTGCCGCGCGAGGACGAGCCCCATCACCACGGCGCCCGCCGCCGGCGCGGCCCGCAGCAGGCCGAGCCCGGTGGGGCCGACGTGCAGGATCTCCGCGGCGAAGATGGGGAGGAGCGCGACCGCGCCGCCGAAGAAGACGGAGAAGAGGTCGAGGGTGAGCGCGCCGAGGATCACGGGTTCCCGCGCGACGAAGCGCACGCCGCCCGCGACCGACTCCCACACCGGCTCCGCCGTGCGTGTCCGCTCGGGTGAGCGATGCCGGATGGAGAGCATCGCCGTCACGGCGAAGGCCATCAGTGCGGCATCGACCGCGTAGGCGAGGCGCGTCCCGCCCACCGCGTACAGCAGGCCGCCGAGGGCGGGACCGAGCACCGCGGCGAGCTGCCACGAGCCGCTGCGCCAGGTGATGGCGTTCTTGAAGAGGGTGCGCGGGACGAGCTCCGCCGACAGCGCCTGCCGCGCGGGCTGGAGAAAGGCGCGCGCGACGCCACTCACGATGATGACCGCGTAGATCGCCCGCACGCGCCCGGAGGCCGCCGCCGCGGCAGTGACGCCCGCCGCCTCCAGCCCCGCCCCCCACGGCCCCGCGAGGATCCAGAGCGCGACGCTGCACGCCACGAGCACCACCAGCGCGACGAGCGTGATGCGCCGGCGGTCGTGCAGGTCGGCGACGTGGCCGGCGTAGAGCGCGGTCGCGAGCGCGGGGAGCGCCTCGGCGAGGCCGATCAACCCCAGCGCGAGGGGATCACGCGTGAGGTCGTACATCTGCCACCCCACCACCGTCCCCTGGATCTGGATCCCGAGGGTGAGGGCGAAGAGGCAGACGATGTAGCGCGCGAACTTCGGGTGCCGCAGCGCGGCATACGGATCCGGGCGGACCGGCGCGGCCTCGCTCACGCGGTGTGCCCCACCGCACGACCGGTGGCGGCGTCGTGGGCCGCACGCGCCGCCGCGAGAATCGCCGCCGCCTCGTCTGCGACCTGCGCGACCGCGAGCTCCACCTCGCGCTGCCGCGTGCGGAAGCTGAGCACACAGATGCGCGCGAGCGCACGGCCCTCCGCGACGCACCCCGAGAGCATCACGTCACCGCGGGCAGTGACGCGCTCCACGAGCGCGGTCGTGGCACGGTCCTGCGCCGCGCGCGACTCGAGCCCCGGTCCCTCGAGGTGGAAGGCCAGGAGCGAGAGCTGCGGCGGCGCATCGAGCACGAGGCCGGGCACCGTGGCGAGGCGCTCCGCCGCCCAGACCGCGAGGGCGCGCTTCTCCTCGAGGGCCGCGCGATAGCGCGCCAGCCCGAGGAGCTGGAAGGTCAGCCAGAGCCGGAGCCCGGGGAAGTCGCGCGAGAGGTCGGGGCCGTACTGCGCGGGGTCGTAGAACTCCCCCTGGTTCGGGGGGAGATACCCGGCGGTGGAGGCGTGCAGCGCGCGTAGCGCCTCACCGTCACGCACGAGGAGCGCGCCCGTCCCGTACGGGAGGAAGAGGCCCTTGTGCGGGTCGAGGGTGAGCGAGTCGGCGCGCGAGAGGCCTGCGAGGAGGGGCCGCAGCGCGGGGACGAGGTGGAAGCAGGCGCCGTAGGCGCCGTCGATGTGGTGCCAGCACTCCTCGCGCGCGGCGAGGTCGGCGATCGCCTCGAGCGGGTCAACGGCGCCGGTGTTCGTCGTGCCAGCGGTGGAGCAGATGAAGAACGGGGTGAGCCCCGCGGCGCGGTCCGATGCGATCGCCTCGGCGAGCGCGTCGACGCGCATCCGGTACGCGGCATCGACGGGGATCTCGCGTACGCGGTCGGCAGCGATGCCGGCGAGCTTCGCGGCCTTCTGCACGCAGTGATGCGCCTGCGACGAGACGTAGAGCGTGCCGCGGCGGATGTCGGGGCCGAGGTGGCGTTCGCGCGCGGCGGCGATGGCGTTGAAGGTGGCCATCGAGCCCCCCGTCGTGAACAGGCCGCGTGCCGTGTCGGGGAAGCCCATCCACTCGCGCAGCCAGTCGAGGACGTTCGCCTCGAGCTGCACGAGTGCCGGTGCCGCCTGCCAGATCCCCGTGAAGCGGTTCGTGGTGTCGGCGATGAAATCGGCGAGCGCGGCGGGGTAGATCCCGCCGCCGGGGATGTAGGCGAGGTAGCCCGCCCCGATCGTCGTGAACGAGGGGGGGACGCACCGCTCGAAGAGCTCGTCGAGGAGTGGCTCGAGCGCGCGCCCCGTCTCGGGCGCACCGGCGCGCAGGGTGCGGCAGAGCGCCTCCGCGGCGACGTCCCCGCGGCTCGGCATCGTCGGGATCGCCGCGAGATGATCGACGGCGCGGTCGACGACGGCGTGGCCCATCGCCCGCATCACGTCGGGCGGGAGGTCGAGCGCGGCGAGGTCGTCAGGCGGAAGGAGATGAGACACAGGACGGCGGAGTCAGTGAGGAGGGGCGGGACCGATGGTCGGCACCACGTGGCGGGCTCGCGAGGTGGGTCACGGCGAGCCGTGACGGGCACGGACGATGCCGAAGGATACGCCCACCGGCCGCGGGTGGTATCGTTGCGGGATGCGACATCGTCCCGCCGCACTGATCATCGCCCTGCTGCTGACGGCCCTGACGCAGATGCTCGGGCTCACGGGGTGCGTCGGGACCGGGCCGCGCGGGACGTCCACGCCCGCGACCACACCACCGACCGCCACGCCCCCCACCTGGCGCGTCGTCAGCTACAACATCCGCCACGGCCGCGGCACCGACGAGCGGGTCGACCTCGATCGCACCGCCGCCGTCCTGCGCGCCCTCGCCCCCGATGTCGTCGGGCTGCAGGAGGTGGACCGGATCGTCCGTCGCAGCGGCGGGGTCGACGAGGCCGCACAGCTCGGCGCGGCCCTCGGGATGTCGCACGCCTTCGGCGCCTTCATGCCGTATCAGGGCGGCGAGTACGGGCTCGCGATCCTCTCGCGCGTCCCGATCGTGCGCGCCGTGCCGATCCGCCTCCCCGACGGGAACGAGCCGCGCGTCGCGCTCGCGGCCACCCTCGTCCCCTCGCCGGGTGACACGATCGTCGTCGTGAACGTCCACTTCGACTGGGTCGACGACGATGGCTTCCGCTTCGCGCAGGCCACCGCGCTGACGCAGGTGCTCGACACGCTGTCGCATCCGTATCTCCTGCTCGGCGACTTCAACGACGAACCCGGCTCGCGCACCCTCGCCCTCTTCCACGCGCGCGCCACCGAGGTCGCGAAGCCGGCGGCCGACCGGTTCACCTTCTCATCGACCGCGCCTGAGAAGGAGATCGACTTCGTCTTCGCCGCGCCGCGGGCGCGGTGGCGTGTGCGTGGCGCACGCCCCATCACCGAACCACTCGCATCCGACCATCGACCGGTGCTGGCCGAGGTGCAGGCGATTCCCTGACGGACGACCTCCGTCGCGCCTGATGCCGAGGCGTGTGCACGGGGGCGGTATTACCCCGTCCCACCCTCGGAGTCGTCCCGTATGGTCCCCGTCACGGATCGCCTGCGATCCGTCCGCCGTCTCGTCGGCGGCACGCCGCTCCTCGCGATCGAATGTCGCCGCGACGGTGGCGCCCCGTTCACGATCCACGTGAAGGCCGAGCATCTGAACCTGACGGGGAGCATCAAGGACCGCGCCGCGGTGGAGGCGATCCGCCGCGGCCTCGAGGACGGCGCGCTCGACGAGGCGACGCGGCTCGTTGTCGCGGCGGAGGGGCACGCGGGAGTGTCGTTCAGCGCGGTGGGAAGTGCGATCGGGCGGCGCGTGCAACTCGTGATGCCCGATGATGCACGTCCCGAGCACACGATGCTCGCGCGCGCGTACGGTGCCGAGCTGCACCTCGCGCCGCGGGGGCTCATCCCGTCGCTGGTGGATGAGCTCGCACGCGCCGCGCCGGGCGCACACCGACTCGATCGGCTCTCCCCGGACGACCAGGCGGAAGCGCACCGCCAATCGACCGCACGCGAGCTCTGGCTGCAGCTGCTCGGTCAGCATGCGATCCCCGATGCCTTCGTCACCGGCGTGGGCACGGGCGGGACGCTTCGCGGCGTGGGGCAAGCGTTGCGGCGCGAGGTCCCGTCGGTGCGCGTGCATCACGCGCACGCCGCAGACGGCGGCGAGGTGCCGGGATGGCGCGCACGCGCCGAGGGGCCACTCCCGGGGAGTGACGGCCCAATCGGAATCGCCGCGAGCGACGCCATCCTGATGGCGCAGAAGCTCGCGCGCGAGCTCGGGCTCGGCGTCGGGATCTCGAGCGGCGCGAACGTCGTCGCCGCGCTACGCGTGCACGAGACGCTGGGCGACGGCGCCGTCGTCTCGACGGTCCTCTGCGACTCGAACCGCACCTACCTCGACGGGCCGCTGATGCGCGAGGTCTCGGTCCGCGACGGTTTTCTGACGCCGCGCACGAGCTTCGTGGGCTTCCGGGCGATCAACCGGTCGTGTCAGACCTGCGTGGATCCGCAGGACACGGCGAGCTATCCGACGGGGATCTTCGAGATGGCGAAGCGGTTGGAGCGGCGGGGAGGACGATGAACGCTGCCAGCTCAGGAACCACGCCAGCCGATGCACCGCACCCGCGGATGACCGTCGCCAGCTTCCGTCGTTAATCCTCCAGGATCAGCGACGCGTCTCGCGTATCCGGCATCCGCCAGTAGACCACCAGCGAGGCGGCGATCACCGCGGTGGCGTACCAGTAGAACCACCGCTCGTGGCCGAGGCCCTTGAGCCAGAGCGCGACGTACTCCGCCGTGCCGCCGAAGAGCGAGACGGCGAGCGAATACGGCAGCGCCACACCGAGCGCACGCACCTCGGTGGGGAAGAGCTCCGCCTTCACCACCGCGTTGATCGAGGTGTAGCAGGTCACGACGGTGAGGGCCGCGCCGAGGAGGAGCACCGCGCGCGCCGGGGTCGCCGTCTCGAGCGCGGTGAGGAGGGGCACCGTGCCGAGGGTCCCGAGCACCCCGAAGGTGAGGAGGATCGGCCGGCGCCCGATGCGGTCGGAGAGGGCACCCACGAGGGGCTGCAGCAGCATGAAGCCGACGAGGGTGATGGCGTTCACCTGGGAGGCGACGGCCTTGCTGAGCCCCGTGGTGTTCACGAGGAACTTCTGCGCGTAGGTCGTGCAGATGTAGAAGGCGAGGGCGCCGCCGGCGGTGAGGCCGAAGACCGTCCACGCGGCGCGACGGTGGCGGGCGAGCCCGCGGAGACCGCGCGCGGGCGCGTCACC
>DAISWY010000054.1:7261-10045 GCA_036826135.1 Gemmatimonadaceae bacterium
TGCGCCTGCTGCGCACGGGTGAAGCTCTCCGTCTCATCCAGCGCGTGACGCATCCAGACCGCGACGATCGCCGCACACGCACCGATGACAAAGGGGATCCGCCACCCCCACGCGGTCAGCGACGCCTCCGGCAGCACCCGCTGCAGCACGAGGAGCACGACGAGCGCCAGCAGCTGTCCCAGAATCAGCGTGACGTACTGGAAGCTCGTGTAGTAGCCGCGGCGCGCGCGGCCGGCGCGTTCGCTGAGGTAGGTCGCGCTCGCGCCATACTCGCCGCCGACACTCACCCCCTGCAGGAGCCGCGCGACGACGAGGAGCACCGGGGCCGCGACGCCGATCGTCGCGTAGGAGGGGGTCACCGCGATGAGGAGCGACCCGGCGCACATCAGCCAGACGGAGCCCGCGAGTGCCGCGCGGCGGCCGTGGCGGTCCGCGTACCGACCCAGCAACCAGCTCCCCACCGGCCGCATGAAGAAGCCGACCGCGAAGACGGCGGCGGTGTTGAGGAGCTGGGCCGTCGCGTCGCCCTTGGGGAAGAAACTTCCAGCGAAGTAGAGCGCGAAGGCGGAGTAGGTATACCAGTCGTACCACTCGACGAGGTTCCCGATCGACCCGCCGATGATGGCGCGGAGTCGGCCGCGCTCGAGGTCACGTGGGGGGGACGCTGACATGAGCGGGAACATACACCGGGCCTTGCCTCACGCGGCGCGCCCCGTCTCGTTTCATCGTCCTTCCTGACCCTCACCACGCCCCGGTATGCCCGCCTTCCGCCGTCTCGCCCTCGCCGCTCTCCTCGCGCTCCCCATCGTCGTCGCCGGCGCCGCCCAGCGCCACGATCTCACCGGCGTCTGGGACTTCGCCGTCGTCACCGAGAACGGCACCGGCACCCCGGTGGTGCGGATCACGCAGGAGGGGACGAAGCTCACCGGCACCTACGAGTCGGGGCGGATGGGGGTCCGCAGCATCAGCGGCTCCGTCGTCGGCGACACGCTGAAGTTCGTGCTCGCGGCGGCCTCCGAGGGCGGGATGGCGCTCGCCTTCGTCGGCCGCGTCATCTCCCCCGATCTCGTGCGCGGCGAAGTGGATTTCCAGGGGATGGGGAGCGCGACCTTCACCGGGACGCGCCGCAAGCCGACCCCCTGACGCACGACGTCCGGCGCGCCCCCGTGGCGCGCCGGACGTGTTCGGTCACGTACGAATCGATGCGCGTGACGCGCGCGCGACACGGCCCTACGGTCGCCCGCCGCCCCCGAAGTTCCAGACGAAGTTCACGAGCGGCACGCAGCACCCACCTTCGCCGAAGGTCCCGAGGCCGAGGTCAGCGGAGATCCGGTCGCCGATGAAGCGCACGCCCCCGCTCACGAAGCGCGCCGTCGACCCAGCCGCGAACCAGTTCTCGCTCACGAGCTTCGTGCGCCGCCCGACCCGCCGCTCGAGCCCGAGCACCAACACGGGCTTGCTCGCGAGATCCACTGTGGACCCGTCGCTCGCATAGCCCCAGCCGGCGCCCGCGGTGACGGCGTTGTCCGTCGTCCCCCACGTACCGGAGCCATACAGCACGCCAGCCGACCCCTCCTCTCGCGAGGAGAAGAAGCCGAGTGCCCCCACCGCGTACGACGCGCGCTCGCGCTGCGACACGGTGTACTTCGGCGCGAGGTAGAACACCCGCCCGATCGCCTCGGGGATGATCGGCGTGCCCCCCGCCATCGTGAAGCGGTCGGTCACGCCGTAGGCGACGAAGGGGAAGAAGAGCATGAAGCTCGAGACATACCCCTCCCCCTTCGGCAGGGGTCGCGCGGTCGAGGTGAAGAAGAGGCGGGAGAGGTTCGGGTCCTCACCCCAGAACTGGCCGTCGCGCGCGGTACCGGCCGCGACACGACGCCGCTCGATCTGCGCCCGCGGGATCTCCACCCGTGCCCCCGCGGTGCTCTGCAGGACCACCCGCTCGGCGTCCTCGCTCACGATGGTGCCGTACAGGCGCGACCCGTCGCGGAGGATGAATTCGTAGATCGTATCCGCGGGGGCGGTCGGCGCGGTGGCCGCTGAGACCATCGCGGCCGCCTCACGCAGGGCGAGTGACGCGCCCCCCGCCGCGGCATCCGGCGACTGTACCTGAGCCTGTGCCGGCGGCACAAGCGGGGTGAAGAGCAGCCAGCCCAGCAGGAACCATCGCCGCATCGCCGCCTCCGGAATGGTGGGACCCACCGCCGCGCCACGCGGGCGCACGGACCGGGTCGCTATCCGACCCGGTCCAATCGTACCACGAAGACGAGCGTCGCGTTCGGGGGGATTCTCCCGACCGACCGCGCGCCGTACGCGAGCCGCGGTGGGATCACGAGCTGCCGCGTCCCGCCGACCTTCATCCCGCGCACTCCGAGGTCCCACCCCCGAATCACGGTTCCGTTCCCGAGGGTGAAGGCGAGCGGGGGGCGGCCCGGCGGCGTGCGATCCACTTCGGTGCCGTCCGGGAGATACGCGATGTAGGTCATCCGGATCTCACGGCCCGGCATGGCGGGGGTCCCGGTTCCCACCTCGATGTCCCGCCAGAGGAGCCCCGCAGGATGCCGCTCCATCGCCAGCGGGACGACGTTCAGCGCCTCGGCGAATTCGATCCCGGCGAAGGGAGACGCCGCACCGCCGGCCGCTGCCTCAACGACCGGCGCGCCCGCAATCTCATCGGTCAGGGCAGCATTGGGAGCCGCCGAGCGACATCCGATGGCCGCGAGGGTCATCGTGATCGCGCCAGACCAGCGGCGTCGGTGCACTCCGTGCATCAGCCCACGC
>DAISWY010000054.1:10145-13269 GCA_036826135.1 Gemmatimonadaceae bacterium
CGCATCAGCCCTCGTCTCACTCGCGTCGCTCCTCCGTCGGCACCACGAGCACCGGGAGGCTCGCGGTCCGGATGAGTTTGTCCGCCACACTCCCGACCAGCGCTCGTTCCAACGCCTGCATTCCCTGCGGTGTGATCGCGAGGAGATCCGCCCCCTCCTCCGCCGCAATCGCCAGCAGCGCGCGGGCGACGTTGGCGTCGGTCGCCATCGCCGACCGGGCGGTGCGCCCGGTCTCACGCACCCGCTCGACGATCGGCTGAAGATACTGCGCGGCGAAGTCCGCGTCGGGACGATGCGCCGAGCGCATCGCGACCGCCATCACCATTGGGTGCACCACGTGCGCGAGGATCATCTCCCCTTCGGCGTCGTGCGAGAGGAAGCGCTCCACCGCCGCGACCGCCGCTTCCGCGCGCGCGGAGCCGTCGAGCGCCACGACCACGCGCCGGCCAATCGGGTGGCCCGGAGGCGGCATCGGTACTCGACCGCCGCGGACGAGCAGGAGCGGCGTCGGCGTCCCGCGGAGGACGCCGTCGGTGACGGAGCCGAGCCACATCCGCTGGAAGCCGCCACGCCCGTGCGTGCACATGACGGTCAGGTCGGCGCGGCGCTCGCGGATCACCGCGAGGAGCGTGGGGACCACGCGCCCCTCGCGGAAGACCGTCTCGCAGATGATGGGGCCGTGCTTTCGCACCCGCGCCGCCATCCGCGCGAGATGCCGCTGCAGCCGCGCCCGCTCCTCGGTGTCGAGCGCGGTGTCATAGAGCGCGACGCCACTGCTCGGCACCGCCGGGAGCACCGGTTCGTGCACCGCCACGAGGACGAGCGTCGCGCCGTGCCGCTCCGCGATCGGGAGCGCGATGGTGAGGGCGCGCTCGGCGAGCGTGGAGCCGTCGAGGGGAACGAGGATGGATCGGTACACGCGCGGGCTCCGGGGCTCGGGCCCCGCCGCTGCGGCGGGACACCTCCCATCATCGGGACGGCCGGCGGTGGATGTGAGCAGGGATTCGCCGGGCGACGCGTGGGGCGTCGCCGGACGGGCGCGTCAGTACATCAGGGCGTCAGGGCGTCAGCGTCACTCGCGCGCGGTGCGCTGTGCGCCGTGCGTCGCCGCGCGGTCAGTACTTCGCCAGGTACTGCTCGAGCTCCCAGGCCGAGACCTGCGAGATGTACTCGCGCCACTCCGTCCGCTTGGCGTGCAGGAACTGCTCCGTCACGTGAGCGCCGAGGGCCGCGGTGATCACCTCGTCCTTCTCGAGCTCGTCGCAGGCCTCGTTGAGGTCGTGCGGGAGGTCGTCGATGCGCAGACGGCGACGCTCGCGGTGGCTCATCTCCCAGATGTTCTCGTTCACCGGCTCGCGGCTCGAGGCCTGCGTGGCGATCCCGTCGAGGCCGGCGGCGAGCATCACCGCGAGCGCGAGGTACGGGTTCGCGGCAGGGTCCGGCGAGCGGAGCTCGAGGCGCGTCCCGGTGCCGCGTCGCGCGGGGACGCGGATCAACGGCGAGCGGTTCCGCATCGACCAGGCGACGTTCACCGGCGCCTCGAAGCCGGGCACGAGGCGCTTGTACGAATTCACCAGCGGATTCGTGATGGCGCTCATCCCGCGCGCGTGCTGCAGCAGCCCGCCCAGATAGTGGTGCGCCACCGTCGAGAGCTGGTACGCGCCCGCGGCGTCATAGAAGGCGTTCTCCCCGGCGCGGAAGAGCGACTGATGCGTGTGCATCCCGCTCCCGTTCTGCCCGAAGACGGGCTTCGGCATGAACGACGCGACGAGCCCGAACTGCTGCGCGACGTGCTTCACCACGAAGCGGAAGGTCGCGATGTGGTCCGCGGTCGTGAGCGCGTCGGCGTAGCGGAAGTCGATCTCGTGCTGGCCGTGCGCCACCTCGTGATGCGCCGCCTCAACCTCGAACCCCATCTGCTCGAGGGCGGCGACGATGGCGCGACGCGCCTCCTCGCCGCGGTCCATCGGCGCGAGGTCGAAGTAGCCGCCCACATCGTGGGTGAGGGTCGCCGCGGCCCCCTCCGCCGTGGGCCGGAAGAGGAAGAACTCGGCCTCCATCCCGGCGTTCATCACGTAGCCGAGCGCCTGCGCGCGGGCGACCTGCCGCTTGAGGACCTGCCGCGGGTCGCCGGCGAAGGGCTCCCCCTCCGGCGTCGTGACGTCGCAGATGACGCGCGCCACGCGCTGGCCCGGCTCCCCCCAGGGGAAGATCCGGAAGGTCGCGAGGTCGGGGCGGAGGAGCATGTCCGACTCCTCGACGCGCACGAACCCCTCGATGCTCGAGCCGTCGAAGAGGATGTCGCCGCTGAGCGCCTTCTTGAACTGCGAGGCGGGGACCTCGACGTTCTTGTTCACACCGAGGATGTCGGTGAACTGGAGGCGGAGGAAGCGCACCTGGTGCGCCTCCGCGAGCCGGAGGATATCGCCGGCGGTGGCGCCGGCGAGGTCGAAATCGAACGGGGCGGTCATCGGAGCGGGAATATACCTTTCGCGTATGAGCGCGTCCCGATTCTGCCCTGCCTGCGGCGCCGAGGTCCGGCCGGCCGCCCGTTTCTGTCACCGCTGCGGCGCGGGGATGGATGGCCAGCGTCCCGCCGGTGCCGCCGCGGGTGCGTCAGGCGGCTCCTCCGGCGGCTCGTCGAGCGGCCCGTCGAACATCCTCCCCTGGTCGGTGGCGGGGATTGCGCTCCTCTGCCTCCTCGCGTTCATCGTCGGGCAGAACTTCCGGAAGGCGCCGGCGCCGGCCGCCGCGCCTGCGGCGGGTCCGTTCGCGGGTGGGGCCGCCGGCGGGGCGCCGGGCCGCGCCCCCGACATCTCGCAGATGGGCCCGGAGGAGCGCGCCGACCGGCTCTTCCAGCGCGTGATGACGTATGTGGCGGAGGGGAAGAGCGACAGCGTGCAGTTCTTCTCGCCGATGGCGATCACCTCGATGCAGGCGCTCGCACCGCTCGACGCGCACCGCCGCTACGACCTCGGGCTCCTCGGGATGGTGAGCGGCGATGCCGCGATGGCGCGTGCGCAGGCGGACTCGATCCTCTCCGCGGCGCCGAACCACCTGCTCGGGCTGGTGCTCGCGATGCGCACCGCCGGGATGCAGCTCGACTCCACCGCGCGGCGCGGCT
>DAISWY010000055.1:0-13247 GCA_036826135.1 Gemmatimonadaceae bacterium
CGGAGCTCGTGCACCTGCTTCCCCACGCCGCCGAAGAGGATGTCGTCGGGCGCAAACCCGGCGCGCCGGGCCCGGTCGAGCTCACCGCCAGAGACGACATCGACGCCCGCGCCGGTCGAGTGCACCACCTCGAGGACCCCACGGCACGCGTTCGCCTTCATCGCAAAGTGGATGCGATGCGGGATGCCCTGAAGCGCCGCGGTGAGGGCGCCAAGCTGCGCGCGAATTCGCGCGGCCGAATACACGTAGAACGGCGTCCCCACCGCGTCGGCCAGCCGCGGCAGCGCGACGGCGTCGGCGTGAACGACGCCGTCGACGCGTGCAAAACTCATCAGTACGCCTTGGCCCAGATGACTTCGTGCCGAGCCGGCTCACCCGTCACGAGACAGGTGGTCGGCGCCTGCGCCGAGCGGAACTCGGGATCAGGGATGCACCGGATGGTCGCCTTGGTCTCCTCCTTCACCTTGGCCTCGACCGCCGGGTCGCCGTTCCAGCCGGCGTACACGAACCCGCCCGGCCCCTCCATGATCTCTTTGAACTGCGCGTACGAGGTGACGTTCCGGTGCGAGTTCGCCTCGCGCCGTGCTGTCGCGGTCGCGAGTAGGTCGGCCTGCATCGTCTCGAGGAGCCGGGCCACCGCCTCCGGGAGCCCCGCCATCGGGAGCGCGGCCTTGGCTCGCGTGTCGCGACGGGCGGAGAAGACCGAGCCCTTCTCGAGGTCCTTCGGCCCGATCTCGAGCCGCAGCGGAATGCCCCGCATCTCGTGCTCGTAATACTTGGCGCCCGGCTTGATCCCCTCGCGCGCGTCGACGATGACGCGGAGGCGATCGGTCGCGCCGCGGCCGGTCCACTGCGCGAGCTCGTCCCGCACCTTGTACGCCGCCTCCACCACGCGCGCCTTCTCGTCGTCCGACTTATAGATGGGGATGATCACCACCTCCACCGGCGCGAGGCGCGGCGGGCAGACGAGCCCGTTGTCGTCGGAGTGCGTCATGATCAGCCCACCGACCATCCGCGTCGAGACGCCCCACGAGGTGTTCCAGGCGAAGGCCATCTCGCCGCTTTCGTCCTGGAACTTCAGGTCGAACGCTTTGGCGAAGTTCTGCCCGAGATTGTGCGAGGTCCCCGCCTGCAGCGCCTTGTTGTCCTGCATCATCGCCTCGCACGAATAGGTGCGCAGGGCGCCGGCGAACTTCTCGCTCTCGGTCTTCTGCCCGGTCACCACCGGCATCGCGATCCACCCTTCCATGAACTCGCGGTACACGCCGAGCATGCGCCGCGTCTCCGCCTCGGCCTCGTCGTGCGTGGCGTGGGCCGTGTGCCCCTCCTGCCAGAGGAACTCGAGCGTCCGCAGGAAGAGCCGGGTGCGCATCTCCCAGCGCACCACGTTCGCCCACTGGTTCATCAGGATGGGGAGGTCGCGATACGACTGCACCCACTTGGCGAACATGTGGTAGATGATCGTCTCCGACGTGGGCCGCACGACGAGCGGCTCCTCCAGCGCCTTCCCGCCCCCGTGGGTCACGACCGCCGTCTCCGGCGCGAAGCCTTCGACGTGCTGCGCCTCCTTCTGCAGGAAGCTCTGCGGGATGAAGAGCGGGAAGTACGCGTTCTGGTGGCCGGTGGCCTTGAACATGTCGTCCAGCGCGCGCTGCATCCGCTCCCAGATGCCATAGCCGTTGGGCCGGATGACCATCGAGCCCTTCACGGGCGAATAGTCGGCGAGCTCGGCGCGGAGCACGAGCTCGTTGTACCAGGCGCTGAAATCGTCGGCGCGCGTCGTCAGCTTCTTGTCGTCAGCCATTCATCTCTCGGGCGGTCGCGCGCTGCTCGGCCAGCCAGTCGCGCAACGCCTGCAGGGTCGTCGCATCCCCGGCGAGGGTCGCCGCGGGGTCCATCACATGTGTCGGAGCATCCTTCATCCGGCCCAGGATCGAGGTCACCTCGATCCGACCATCCTCGCGCACGCCGATCACCGCGGCGGCACCCGCCTTCTTCGCGCCGTCCACCTGATTGCGCGTGGCCTGCGAGAGGAACCGCTCGGCGTTGAGGCCGTGGTTCACGCTGAAGCCGGCCCCCCGGAGCGCGCTCACCAGCCGGAGCGCCTCGGCGTAGGGACGGCCGACGGCTCCATTCCCCGCCACGAGGTAGAGGTCCGCTCCGTCGGCCCCTGGGGCTGGGAAAAGCCCACGGTCGGCGAGCAGTTCACCCAGCACCACATCCCCCATCCCGAAGCCAAGCGCGGGGAGATCGGTCCCGCCGAGGGACTTGAGGAGGGTGTCATACCGTCCACCGCCGCAGATGGCGCGGAGCTCCCCCTTGGCGTCGAAGAGCTCGAACACGATCCCTGTGTAGTAGGCGAGCCCACGAACGATGGAGAGGTCCAGATCCACCCACGCGCCGAAGCCGAGCGCCTCCAGGTGCTCCAGGTAGCGCCCGAACCGCTCCACGTGCTCCGCCGCGGCCGGTGCCGAGCCGAACTCCGCCCGGACGGCGTCGAAGGTCGTCCCGGCAGCCAGCCCAAGGACCCGCTCCACCTGGGTCGGGGTGAGCCCGGCGGCCGTGAGCTTCTCCGCCGACACCTCGCGCGGCTGCCGCGCGATCTTGTCCACCACCGCGTACACAGCGGGAATCTGCGCCTCGGTGACCCCGATCGTCGTCAGGATGCCACCGAGGAGCCGGCGGTCGCTCACCCGCGCGCGGACATCGACGGCGGTCAGCCCGAGCTCGCGCATGATGTCGATCGCGGCGCCGAGCAGCTCGGCGTCCGCCACCTCGCTCGATTCGCCGACGATGTCGACGTTGAGCTGGTAGTGCTCGCGGAGCCGCCCGCGCTGCGCCCGCTCGTAGCGAAAGAGCTGGGGAATGGAGAACCACCGGACCGGCTTCCGGAGCGCATTGGCCCGCGCCCCGACCATCCGAGCGAAGGTGGGGGTCATCTCGGGACGGAGCGCGACCTCCCGTCCCCCCTTGTCCGTGAAGTTGTACAGCTGGGCGACGATCTCGTCCCCGCTCTTCCGGGTGTAGAGGTCGAGGGGCTCCAGCGGAGGGCCGTCGTACTCAACGAAGGCGTACCGGCGCGCGACGGCCCGCCAGGCCTGGAAGATGTGGGCTCGGCGGGCCAGCTCGTCGGGATAGAAATCGCGGAAGCCTGGAAGGGCCGCACCACTCATCCGAGAAAGCTACCCGGTGGCCGGATTCACCTGCAACCGCGCCATCGCGTCGCCGACGGTGTGAAAACTCCCCGTCACGAGGACGGTCTCCCCTCGCGAGGGGGCCAGGTCCAGCGCCGCGTCGAAATCCGGGACCAGTTCCGCGACCCAGCCGGCGTCCGTGGCGTACCGCCAGGCCGCCTCAGCGTCCCACGCCCGGCTCGCCGGCGCCGTCGGGGCGTTCGTCAGCACGAAGCGGTCCACCACCGGGGCCAGCGCGTCCAGGATCCCCCGCCAATCCTTGTCGCCCAGCACGCTCACGAGTGCCACGACCGGCCCGGCCGGCACGACCGCCCGCAGGGTAGCCGCCGAGACGAGCGCCCCATCCGGATTGTGCGCGACATCGAAGATCCACGCGCCGTGACGGGAGAATCGACCCGCGAGGCGGAGGTCGGCCAGCAGCGGAGCCGCCATCTCCGGGGCGACGTGGAACGGGGCCGGGAGCGCATCGAGCATCGTCAGGGCCACCAGCGCATTGCTCACCTGATGGCGGCCCGGGAGCCCCATCACCACGTCGAGGGGCTCGGCCCCCGCCCGATTCCAACGGAACCGGGTCCCTGCCCCTGTGGGCTCGACCTCTGTGGGGTGGCCTTCCTCCGCTACCACCCGCACCGGCGTCGCGCCACGGCGAACCGCCTCAGCCGCCAGGATGGCGCGGATCTCCGCATCCGGCTCCCCGACCACGGCCGGCCGACCGGGCTTGTAGATCCCTGCCTTCTCGGGCGCGATCTGCGCGCGGGTGGTCCCGAGAAATTCCATATGGTCCAGCCCGATCCCCGACACGCCAGCGACGAGCGGATCGACCACATTGGTCGCATCGAGCCGTCCCCCAAGCCCCGTCTCGATCACCGCCACGTCCACGCGCGCCTCGGCGAAGAGCTGGAAGCCCATCGCGGTCGTCGCCTCGAAAAAGGTCGCCCCGAGCCGTTCGACCGTGGGCGTCCACCGGTCGAGGAAGTCGACGATCGCCGCCTCGCCCACCGGTCGGCCGTCGATTAGGAACCGCTCCCGGAAGTCCACAAGGTGCGGCGAGGTGTACTTCGCCACCCGCCAGCCGCGCTGGCGCAGGACGTGCTCGAGTGCCGCGCAGACACTCCCCTTCCCGTTCGTCCCCGCAACGTGGAGCACCGGGACGCGGCGATGCGGGTCACCGAGCGCTGCGAGCAGCGCCTCCACGCGGTCGAGCCCGAGCCGCCACTGCCCGGTCGTCCGCGCGAAGAGGGCGTCGAGCGCGGCGCGATAGTCGGTGCCGCTCAGGAGGTCGCCCACCCCGTCGCCGCAGGCTTCCCGCTCATATGCCGCAGCAGCTGGCCGATGGTCCGCTTCAGCTGGTGCCGGTGCACCACCCGGTCCACCATCCCGTGCTCAAGGAGGAACTCCGCCGTCTGGAACCCCTCCGGCAGATCTTGCCCGAGGGTCTGCTTGATGACGCGCGGCCCGGCGAACCCGATGACCGCCCCCGGCTCCGCGAGGATCGCATCGCCGAGCATCGCGTACGATGCGCTGACGCCGCCCGTGGTGGGGTTGGTGAGCACGGAGACATACGGGATCCGACGCTCCGCCAACTGGGAGAGCACCGCCGACGTCTTGGCCATCTGCATCAGCGAGAGCACCCCCTCCTGCATCCGGGCCCCACCGGAGCAGGAGAGCAGGATGAGCGGCCACTTCTTCTCGAGGGATCGGTTCCCAAGCCGGGCGATCTTCTCGCCGACGACCGACCCCATCGAGCCACCCATGAAGGCGAAGTCCATCACCCCAAGATTCACGGGGGTCCGGTCCATCTGGCCGGAGACCGTCAGGATCGCATCATGGGGCCCCGCCCCCTTCCGGGACTTGGCCAGTCGGCCGGGGTACTCCGGGAACCCCAGCGGGTCCACCGAGGACACGTCCTCGTCCTTCTCATCCGCCGTCCCCTCGTCAAGAAGGAGGGTGGCGTACTCGTGCGCCCGGAACCGCCGATGGTGGTCGCAGGCGGGGCAGACGTTGTGATTGCGGTCGAACTTCTCCGCGATGTCCGTATGCCCGCAGGCCTCGCACTTCTCCCATGCATCCTTGGGGATCTCGAGGCGCTCCCCCCGGGGGCGGAGGGGCTTCTTTTCCTTCCGGAACCATGCCATGGACGGAAAGCTGGACAGCGCGGGGGGCCCGGGCAAGCAGGCCGGCGACTTCCTAGAGCTGGTCGGCCCGCCCACGCCCCTCGGACGAGATCAACAGGAGGATCCCCACCGAGAGCCAGCTCGCCAGCATGAAGGACCCGCCGTACGAGAAAAACGGGAGCGGGATCCCGGTGATGGGCATCAGTCCGACAGTCATCCCGACGTTCACCATGAGATGGGTGAACCACGCCGACGTGATCCCGAAGGCGACCAGGGAGGCGAACGGCGTCGACGACCGGACCGCCACCCGGATGGTGCGCAGCAGCAGCGCCGCGAAAAGCGCCAGGGCGATCGACACCCCGAGGAATCCGAACTCCTCTGCCACCACGGGGAAGATGAAGTCGGTCTGCTGCTCCGGGAGGAAGGCGAGACGCTTCTGCGACCCGAGCGTGAAGCCCTTGCCGAACAATCCCCCCGACCCGATCGCCACCTGGGACTGGATCAGATGGTACCCGGAGGCCCGCGGATCGCTCGACGGATCGAGGAAGACGAGCAGGCGTCGCTGCTGATACGGATCGAGTCGGTTCCAGAGCAGCGGCGCGAGGACGCCGAGCATCAAGTTCCCGGCGACGACGACCACGCCCTCCCATCGGGCGGGCCGCACGAGTGCGAGGACCGCCAGCAGCACGAGGAACCAGGCCCCCCAGAGCCCGGTGCTGAAGGCGAGGATGAGGCTGATCCCCGGACTCGCGGCGAGCAGCAGGAGCCACCAGCTGACCCCGGCCCAGAAAAGCATCGCGTAATAGATGCCGATGAAGACGATCCCTGTCCCGAGGTCCGGCTGCGCCATGATCAGCAACCAGGGGATGCCCACGACCGTGGCTGAGGGGATCAGTTCGAAGAGCGTAGCCGGCGCCCGACGCGCGGCACCGAGCACGTGGGCCAACATCAGCACCACCGCGATCTTCGCGAGCTCGGATGGCTGACCGAGCCGGACCCCACCGACGGCAAGCCAGCTCTTGGTGCTCGCGGCGGTGCCAGCGCCCTTGCCGATGAAGATCAGGAGGAGGAGGACCGCACACGCCGCGACGTAGGCCGGAACGCTGACCGCCTCGAGCAGCCGACTGCTCAGCCGCGTAATCACATAGCCGGCCATCACGCCGAGCACCACCCACGCCAGCTGAATCCGCCACAGCCCCTCGACGAAGGTGGGCACATCGGTCTGCCCGGCCGAATACACCATCGAGAGCCCGAACGCGGTGAGCAGCAGGGCCACGAGGGCCAGCGGCCGATCCGCCGGCAACCGGAGCGAACGGATCATCCCTCCGTCTCCGGCAACGCGACCACCTCGCGCTTGAGGTAGTGCTCCATGATGCGCGTCGCGATGCGCGCGGCACGCGACCCGTGGAGCCCGAACTCGAGCATCACCGCGACGACGATCGTCGGGGCCTCTGCCGGCGCGTACCCGACGAACCAGGCGTGATCGCGGCGGATGTCCGCCGCGTTCTGCGCCGTGCCGGTCTTCCCCGCGACAGTGATTCCCTCGAGCCGCGACCCGGCGGCGGTCCCCGCGCCCACGACCGCCGCCAGCGCCTCCTGGATCCCCTGCATCTGCTTCGGCGTGAGCGCGAAGAGGGGTGCCCGGGCCTCCGACGCCCCGACAATCATCGGCTGGGCCGCGGTACCATCCGTCGCGAGCGCCGTGTAGAAGCGCGCCATATTCGCCACGGTCTGCGAATGCTCCCCCTGCCCGATCGAGAGATTGAGCGTGACCGCATTGCTCCACCCACGCGGCCCGAAGCGGCGGTCGTAGTACTCGCGCGCGGGGTCGGTCGGGTACAGCGGACGGTTCTCCGACGGCAGATCGATCCCGGAGCGCTGTCGGGCACCGAGCTTGAGCCCGCCCGCGATCAGGCGCTGGAGCCCGATCTTCAAGCCGAGCTGATAGAAGTACGTGTCACAGGAATGCTGAATGGCGCCGGCGAGTGTCACGTTGCCATGGCCCTTCGGATCCCAGCACCGGAAGTAGCGGTTGCCGTACTGAAAGCCACCGCGACAGGGTGTGGCCATCCGATCGTCGATGTCGACCAGCCCCGCCTCCATCGCCGTGATGGCGGTCGCGAGCTTCCAGATGGACCCCGGCGGGTACGTCCCCTTAATCGCCTTGTTGTAGAGCGGTCGGCGTGGATCGGACTGCAACGCGTTCCAGTAGCTGCGCGGGATGCCGCCGGTGAAGCGGTTCGGGTCGAAGGTCGGCGCGGAATGCAGGGCCAGCACCTCCCCGGTCTGGGGCACCATCGCGACGACGCCGCCGATCAGCGAGTCGCCGAAGATCCCCGCGATGAATCGCTGCAGGTCGAGGTCGAGATTGGTCCGCAACGCCTCGGGCGACGCGGGGGCGACATCGCCGCGGGCGCGGTCCCGGACCATCCGCCCGCGCGCATCGACCTCGACGAAGCGGACCCCTTCCCGCCCCCGGAGACGGTCCTCGTACTGCTTCTCGAGACCATCCTTCCCGATCTGCTGCCCGGCCTTGTAGCCGGCGAAGGTCGTATCGTCGAGTTCACGGTCGCTGATCTCGCCGGTGTAGCCCACGAGCGCGGAGACGACGGAACTGTCGGGATACCAGCGCTTGGGCGCCGATTGAATGATCAGTTCGGGGAATTCGAGCCGACGCTCCTCGAGCGCCGCGACGAGACGGAACGGCGCGTCCGTGAAGAGCACCACGGGGCGGGACGCATCGTGGCGATAGCGGCGGATCGCGCCCCCCACCTGCTCGGGCGTCACGGGGCTCAAGGCACCGATCCGTTGCATCATCTCGCGCACGGCCCGTTCCGTGCGCGCGAGATACGAGACGGTGTAGCTCGGGACATTCTCCGCGATGACGGCGCCCTTCCGGTCGAGGATCATCCCGCGCGCCGCCGGCAGCGGAACCTCGCGGAGCCGGTTGTCCTCGGCGGCGAGACGGAAGCGCGCGTACTCAATCACCTGCGCCCGGAAGAACGCGGCGAGGAGCACGCTCAGCGCGAGAACGACGAGGCCGGAGGCGAGCTGCGCCCGCCGTTGCACCTCGTTCGGCTGGAAACTCACCGTCGCCCTCGTCGCCGATCGGCGGGCGGCGGAAGGAGGCGCAGCGCGAACACCCCGACGACCGTCGTGACGATCGCCCCGAGCGGCGCCCACCAGACCAGGCGCACGAGCAGTTCGGTGCCGTGAAGCCGCCCCGCCCCGAGGACGGTGAGGACGTCCGACACCACGCGCGCGACGGCGAGCACGGCGGCGGTGGCCGCCAGCCGCTCCTCGAACGCGCCGGCCGAGAGCCGCGCCACCCCATAGGCCACCACGCTGAGCGCAAGTGCCGAGGCGCCGAAGGTGTCCGGCGCGGTGGAATCCCGGAGCAGGCCGAACACGAATCCGGTGAGCGCAGCGACCCCAGGTCGCACCCGTCCGGCGACCGCCACCACCGCGATCAGCAGCAGGTCGAGCACACCGCGTCCGTCGAGCATCGGCAGCACGGCGAGGTCGAGCACCACCAGCGCCGCGATGCCCACGATGAGTCCGAGGGTGCGACGTTCCATCAACGACTCCAAACCGAGTCAAGCCCCGCCGCGACGCGCGGCGCGCGAAGCACGAGCACCCCCGACATCGCAGGGAGCGGCACCGCCGGGGTCAGGAGATAGCTCCGCACCCACCCCCCTTCATCGGACAGCACCCGCAGCACCGTCCCAATCGGCACCCCCGCCGGGAAGACACCGCCCAACCCGGAGCTGACGATCGCCGTCCCCGGTGCGAGCAGCGTCCGAAACGGCACCCCAGCGAGCTCCAGCAACCCCTCACCGCCTCGATTCGACGTATGCGCCGTGACGATCCCGACAGCGGACCCATCGGCGCTCATCGCGCTGACACGGAAATCCGGATGCGCCCAGGTCAGCATCACCGCCGACCGCGCGTCCACCGTCGCGACGAGGCCGGCCACGCCGGCCGCCGTCACCACCGGGCTGAGCGGGGCGATGCTGTCCTGTGCGCCGACCGAGAGGAGGCGCGTCGACGCGCCGCCCGGTGTCGACGCCGGCAGAGCCTCCGCCGTGACGTAGCCCCACGCCACCCGCGGGGCGAGGCCCAGCAAGCCACGCAACGCCGCGTTCTCCGCAGCGAGGCCGACGGCATCCTGCGCGAGGCGGGTGAGGCTGTCGGTCGCCCGACGCAGGGCGCTCGCCTCACGGAGCGCCCGCTCAGAGCGCGTGACCGAGGCCTGCCCCGCGAGGAGCGGCGCGACGAAGGTCTCGCGGACGGCCTGGGCGATCGGCTCGCGCCGAACCGGGGCGAGCGTCCGGAGCGTCAGCGCGGCGAGGACACACGCCACGACGAGCACGGTGTCCAGTCGGTCGTTCGAGCGGGCGCCGCGTGCCACGCGTCGCGGCGGCTCAGCTCGTGAGCACCGACCAGTACCGCTCCTCGTCGTCGAGGATGCGGCCCGTCCCACGCACCACGCAGGTCAGCGGATCCTCATCGACGTGGATGGGGAGCCCCGTCTCCTGCGTCAGCAGCACGTCGAGCCCCCGCAGCAGCGCGCCTCCGCCCGTCATCACGATGCCCCGATCAACGATGTCGGAGGCGAGCTCCGGCGGCGTGATCTCGAGCGCGCGGCGCACCGCGTTCACGATCTGTTGCACCGGTTCCTGCACCGCCTCGCGGATCTCCGCCGAATGCACCCGCACCGTCTTCGGGATGCCGGAGACGAGGTCGCGCCCCTTCACCTCCATCTCGCGCTCCTCCCCGAGCGGCGCCGCGGATCCGATCTGGATCTTGATCTGCTCGGCCGTCGGCTCGCCGATGAGGAGGTTGTAGCTCTTCCGCATGAACTGCACGATGCTCGTGTCGAGCTCGTCGCCACCGGTGCGGATCGACGTGTCGGAGACGATGCCCGAGAGCGCAATCACCGCGATCTCCGTCGTCCCGCCGCCGATGTCGATCACCATGTTCCCTGTCGGCGTATCGACCGGGAGACCGACGCCGATCGCGGCCGCCATCGGCTCCGCGACCATGAACACCTCCTTCGCGCCGGCGCCGAGCGCTGAGTCGCGCACCGCGCGCCGCTCCACCTCGGTGATGCCAGACGGAACGCAGACGATCACGCGCGGCTTCACGCGGAAGACGTGATTCTTGATGATCAACTCGAGGAAGAAGCGCAGCATCTTCTCGGTGACCTCGAAGTCGGCGATCACGCCGTCCTTCATCGGCCGCACCGCAATCACCCCTTCGGGCGTGCGCCCCAGCATCCGCTTCGCCTCGAGCCCCACGCCCTTGATGCGCTTGGTCTCGCGATCAATCGCGACGACGCTCGGCTCGTTCAGCACGATGCCCTCGCCCTTCACGTAGACGAGCGTGTTCGCGGTCCCGAGGTCGACGGCGATGGCGTTCGCCGTGAGCAGACCACCGAGATTGAAGGACGGCCAACGCATGGGAGAGACTCGCTCGCGCGATCCCGCGACGCGGGACCGGAGGCTGACAACGGAGGGGAAGTGCCGGGGCCCGTTGAAGTTAGCGGACCGAACGCCAGCGCGACAGCCAGCACCGCGGTGGGCGGGCCGCCCGAGACGCGCTTCGGACCGGCGGCCCGACCGACCCCACGCGGCACACGCGGCCCTCTCAGGGTCGGACGGTCGCGTCCTGCGGGTCGAAGAGCACCGTCAGCGGCACGAGCTGCGACACCGCCACCCCCGCGCGGACCGCCGGCCGCCACCCCCGCGCGACGACGGCCCGACGGACCGACTCCGCGAACGCAGGATGGGTGGCCCAGAGCACGCCGAAGGTGTCCAGCCGCACTCGGCCCGCCGCATCGAGGACGAACTCCACCTCCGCCGCCCCTGCGACACCGGCGGCGTGGAGCGAGTCAGGGTAGAGCGGCGCGAGGCCGCGCGGATCCACCAGCTGCGCCGGCGACTCGACCTGCGCCACCAGGAACGCCTCGCCCGCCTCCACGAGCGCTGCGGCCCGCGCGAAGGGCGTCGGGTCCCCGCGACGACGCCGCGGGACGGTGACTTGCCCCTCCCGGCTCCAGAGCACGATTGTCCCGCCGCTCGTCGACGACCGCCCCGCGCCGCCGAACTGCGCCGGAACGGTCGCGGGGCCGGCATAGACCTCCACCCCCGCGAACGTCCGCGCATCGAACGCATCGATGTCGAGCTCGACGCCGCCCAGGGGGGCCCCATCCAGCCAGACAAGCGGTGCGACATTGGCCCCACGGAGCCGCATCGTTGTCATCCCGCCCCGACGGGTCTGCATCTGGAGTCCCGGCAAACCTCGCAGCAGGTCGGAGAGTCGACGGATCCCCTCCCGATCGATCTCCTCCGCAGTGAAGAAACGCCCCTGCCCCTGCGCCCGGCGCGCGTAGAAGCCCGCGAGGGGCCCGCGCAGATCGCGTCGCCCAGTGACGACGACGGGAGGCAGTCGGGGCGAGATGCGGCCGAGCATGAGCAGCAGCTCCCCGCCACCCACCCCGAGGACGGGGATGGTGTCCGGCGCGAAGCCGACACGCCGTGCCACGACCTGCCCACCAGCGGCCGGCGCTGCCGGGAGCACGAAGCGGCCAAGCGAATCCGCCTCGACCTCCGCCCCCTGTCCGGTCGCGAGGAGGAGCGTGACCCGTGCGCCGGCCAGCGGACGGCCATCGGCATCTTGCACGACCCCCGCCAGACGGACCGACCCCTGCCCCGAAAGCACGCTGGCGGTCGTGGCACCGAGCGCCACGACCGCCAGCCACCGGATCCCGAGGGCCCGGATCGCCATCCCTACTTGAGGAACTGCTCCGGCGCGTGGTACTCCATCCCGAACGCCTCGGCGACGCCCTGATAGGTCACCTTGCCGTCCACCACGTTGAGCCCCTTGAGGAGCGCGCCATCCTCGCGGAGCGCCTGCTTCCACCCCTTGTTCGCGAGCTTGAGCGCGTACGGGAGGGTGGCGTTCGTCAGCGCGAGGGTCGAGGTGCGCGGCACGCCGCCCGGCATGTTCGCCACGCCGTAGTGGATGATCCCATCCACCGTGTACACCGGGTTCTCGTGCGTCGTGGCCTTGATCGTCTCCACGCAGCCACCCTGGTCGATCGCCACGTCGACAATCACGGCGCCCGGCCGCATCGTCTTGAGGTCCTCACGACGGATGAGCTTCGGCGCCTTCGCGCCCGGGAGCAGCACGCCGCCGACCACGAGGTCGGCCGTCGCGATCTGCTCGAGGATGTTCTGCCGGTTCGAGAAGATCAGCTGCACGTTCGACGGCATCACGTCGCTGAGGTAGCGCAACCGGGGGAGCGAGGTGTCGAGGATGACGACCTTGGCGCCCATCCCCGCGGCCATCTTCGCCGCGTTCACACCCACGACGCCGCCGCCGAGGATGACGACCTTCGCCGGCGGCACGCCCGGCACACCGCCGAGGAGCACGCCACGCCCGCCATAGAGCTTCTCGAGGTACTTCGCGCCCTCCTGCACCGCCATCCGACCCGCCACCTCCGACATCGGCGTGAGGAGCGGAAGCTCGCGGCTCGGGAGCTCGACCGTCTCGTAGGCAATGCAGGTCGCACCCGAGTCGAGATGCGCCTTCGTCAACTTCTCGTCCGCGGCGAAGTGGAAGTAGGTGAAGATCGTCTGCCCCTTCCGCATCCGCGGCCATTCGACGGCGATCGGCTCCTTCACCTTGATAATCATCTCCGCCTCCTTCCACACGGCGTCCGCCGTCGGGAGGAGCTTGGCGCCGACCGCCGTGTACTGGTCGTCGGCGAAGCCGGAGCCTTCACCAGCCCCCTGCTCGACGAAGATGGTGTGGCCGGCGGCCACGAGGGCCTCCGCACCGGCGGGGACCAGCGAGACACGGTTCTCGTTGGTCTTAATCTCCTTCGGGATGCCGATCTTCATGGCGCAGGGATACTCGGAAGAGTGTCAGGGGG
>DAISWY010000056.1:0-6251 GCA_036826135.1 Gemmatimonadaceae bacterium
GCACGAAGGGCCCGACGCTCGTCACCGTCTCGCGTTGGTCGAGCAGGAGGGTGTCGGTGGGGAGGTCGCGGGTGCCCGCGGTGCTGCGCCAGTTGCGTCGCGCGTCCTGCCCCCGCTGGAGATCGAGCCCCGCCGCGACGCGAGGCGTCCACGAGCCCCGCAGTCGCCGCACACCGTCGAGGCGCGCGCCAATCACCCGACGATCGATCGTCGAGTAGGTCCCGTTGGTCGGCCCCGCCGGCGCCGGCGGGGCGGTGGCGAGCGGATTGTCCACCGAGCGCGCCTGGCGATACACGCTGATGCTCCACTCGCCGTCCGTCGTCTCGCCACGCAGCCGCGCGGAGAGGTGACGCTGTGCCACGGCGCGACGCGCCCCACGCCGCAGATTCGTCGCGGCGGCACTGTCGGCGTTCGCCGCCCACTCGGCCGCCGTGAGGGCCCCCGGATTGAAGGCCACCGGCGTCTCGCTCGTGCCGCCACGCAGCTCCAGCGAATTGCCGGCGCCGAGCGCGTGGTCGAGCGCGAGCGCGAGCTGGCGTGCGTCGGAGGCGCTGTGCTGACGGAACCCGTCCGTCACGGTCCGCGAGGCCGAGACGAGCCCCACGGTGCTCCCGGCGCGACCGGCAAGGCGCACCTGATGCTTCGCCAGTCCGTACGACCCCGCCAAGGTCCGGAGGCGGAGGTGGAGGGGATCGGGGGCATCGAGATCGGTCGTGAAGGCGAGGACGCCCCCCGACCCGTTGCCGTATAGCGACGAGGCCGATCCGCGCAGGACCTCGACGCGTCCGATCGCGCCAAGGTCGATGTTCGTCAGCTGGCTCTGTCCATCCGGGAGCGACTGCGGGATGCCGTCGAGGAGCACCTTCACCCCCCGAAGCCCGAAGTTCGCCCGGCTCCCCGCCCCGCGGATCGAGATCCGCTGGTCGACTGCGGCGTTGTAGCGGTTCGAGACGACGACCCCGGGGATGTTCGCGAGCGCTTCATCGATGCCGATGGTCGGTTGCGCGCGTCGGAGATCGCGCGCCCCCTGCGTGCCGACGGCCCAGGGAAGTCGGTCGAGGGTCGACGCCGTGCGGGTCACCTCCACGCGCACCGGCGCGACAACCCGCGCCCGCAGGGAATCGGGCCGCAGGGTGTCGGGGCTCGCCCGCTGCGCGAGCAGGGGCGTGGTCAGGGCGAGGGCGCCGAGCCCAACGAGCCGTCGCGCCCATCCGAACCACCGCGCTCGACGCCGCTGCGCGCGTGCCTCACGCTGAGCGGTACGGACAACGGCGCGCCACGCGGAGCGCATCGATTCGGCGTCGGGGAAGCGTTCGTCGCGGTTCGGGGCGAGGCCGCGCCGCAGCCAGCCGCGCAGTGGTTCCTCGAATGGCTCAAGGTCAATGCGCCCGCCGATTTGTGCGGCGAGGATTGCAGGCCCGTCCCGCCCGGCGAAGGGCGGCTGGCCGGTGAGCGCGAAGATCACGATCCCGGCAATCGCGAAGAGATCCGTCCCGACGCCCTGCTCCTCGCCGAGGAGTTGCTCCGGTGCGGCGAACGCGGGCGTCCCCGACGCGCCGGCCACCGCCGTGCCCATCGCGTTCGCGATGCCGAAGTCGGCGATCCGCCACCGGCGATACCGGTCGATGAGGATGTTCTCGGGCTTCAGGTCGCGGTGGATGATGCCGTTGGCGTGCGCGACGGCGAGGCCATCGAGGATCGCGTCGACCTGCGCGCCGATCTCCTCCAGCGGACGCGGCCCCGCGCGCGCCACGAGATCCGCCACGGAGCCCTCCTCCTCCAGCTCCATGATGTACCAGTTCACATCCCCCTTCGCGTCCCACGCGAAGATCGGAACGATCGCGGGATGCTGCAGCTGGGCCGCGAGCTGCGCCTCGCGCCGGAATCGGCTCACCGCGGCGGCGTTCCGTGCGATGGTGGGGTGAAGCATCTTGAGCGCGACCTCGCGCTCGAGCGAGAGATCCCGCACGCGCCAGACGGAACCGTAGGTACCGGCGCCGAGCGGCGCGAGCACCTCATAGTCGTCGCCCGTCGCCCACCGGAGCTGATTCTCCTCCGTGAGCATGGTCGGCTCGCCTGCAACCCGCTCCGCCGCGGGCACCGCCAGGTTGCTCCCCGCGGAGATGCGCTCGATCTGCCGGAGCATCCCAGCCACGCTCGAGAACCGGCTCTCGGGATCGGCTTCCAGCATCCGGTCGACGAGGGAGGCGACCGTCGCCGGACAATCGGGGCGCACGATGCGGATCGGCGGCACGTCGGCCCCCGACGGGAGCTCGCCCGTCAGGATGGCGAACGCGAGCGCGCCGAGTTGCCACTGGTCCGACGCGGGGGTGGGGCGCCAGTCGCCGCCCCACTCCGGCGCCCACGGCGTCCACCGCGCGTCGGGGGTGACACCGGCGGGGATCTCATCGCGCGGGACGACCCACTGCCACCCGAGGGTCCAGATGCGTCCCGTCGGTGTCACATACGCCGTATCGGGACCGAGGGCGCCGTGCGTGTCGCCGGCATCGTGGAGATAGGCGAGCGTGGAGCCGATCGCGCGCAGGATCCGCATCGCGAAGGGGACCGTGTCCGCACCGATGCGGCGCACCCGGTCGCCGACGGTCTCGCCGGTGATCCATCGCCGCAGATACCCAGGGCCACGCCGCGCCCCCGCCTGCTGCTGCCAGAAGTGGTAGGTGGTCGGGACGCTCGGATGGCTGCGATGCCCGAGATGCCGCGCCTCGCGGAAGAGCCACGGGTGGTGCGTCGGATCCGGCGCCGTGACCAGCGCGAGCGATCGTCCAATCGCGTCGACCACCTCCTGCGCGTGCCGATACGGCGTGAAGACGCCGGACCCGCCCCACCGCCAATCCGGAGGGAGGACCCAGCCCTCGAGGTGGGGCGGCAGGCCGCTACTGGGCCGATTGTGACCGACGGAGACGTCAGGCATCGCCAGAGCGAAACGTAGTCAGTCGGCGGTCGGCGGCGGGCCGGGGAGACGGATGGTGAACGTCGCCCCCGCACCCGGAGTGCTCTCGACGGTGATCGTCCCGCCCCATCCCTCGACGAGGCGCCGGGCCATCGCCAGCCCGAGCCCGCTCCCGCTCGAGCGCGTCGAGAAGTGTGGGTCGAAGATCCGCGGGAGCAACTCCGTGGCGATCCCCGTGCCGTCATCCTCCACCCGGAGCGTCGCCCCGCCCGCCGCGTCCGGCATCGCCGTCACCGTCACCCGTCGCGCATCCGCGAGTCGCGCGTTCTCGAGGAGGTTGAGCAGCACCTCGCGCAGCTCGCGGTCCTGCGCGGTGACGAGGAGCGGCGCGTCCGGGACCTCCGCGCGCCACGCGATCCCCTCCGCGCCGATCCGCTCGAGCTCGACGACGTCGTGCACCGCACGCGCCGCGTCGACCGCGGCGGGCGCCGGTGCGCCCGTCGGCACCACGCCATAGCGGCTGAACGTCCGCGCGAGGTCGTCGAGCCGGTCGATCTCCGCCAGGATGCGCGCGGTGTTCTCCTCGAGGAGGCGCCCGAAGTCGCCGCGTCCGTCACGATGCGCGCGCTGCAGGTGCTGCATGCCGAGCCGCATCGGCGTCAGCGGGTTCTTGATCTCGTGCGCGACCTGCCGCGCCATCTCACCCCAGGCGAGCACGCGCTCCGCGCGCACGACCTCGGTCACATCGTCGATCGTGAGCACGAGGCGACGCCCCGTCGTGCCGAAGCGCGTCGCGCGCACCTGCCATCGCCGGCCATCCCGGTCGACCTCGGTCGCCCGTTCGTCCGACGCCTCGGCACGGCGCGTCGCGACCCACGCGGCGAGGGTGGCGCCGAGTACGACGTCCGCGGGCGTGCCCGGGGGAATCGACGCGCCGAGCATCGCCTCCGCCCGCGGATTCGCGAGGGTAACGCGTCCCTCGCCGTCGAGCGCGAGCACGCCGCTCGCGACGTTGCGCAGGGTGGCTTCGAGACGCCGTTGCGCGGTCTCGAGCTCGGCGCGGCTCTCCGCGAGGTCGACGGTCATCCGCCCGAAGGCACGGAAGACCGGGACGAACTCGATCGGTGGTGGCCCGGACGGCTCCGGGCTCGGGACCCCGCGCGCCACCGCGAGCACGCGGGCCCGGAGCGCCCGGATCGGCTCGGAGAGCTGGCGTGCCCCGGCGCCGCTCGCCCAGAGCGCGACGAACGCGCCGAGCGTCATCGCGAAGAGGAGCAGGACCGCGAGGTCGTTGCGCCGCCGGTCGAGGAGGCGGTCGTCGAGACGCGCCGGGGCTGCGAGCACGAAGGTGACCCCCGAGGCATCGGCCGCGCTGCGGAAGCCGAGGCGCAGCCGCGTGCGACCGAGCGTGGCGACCTCACCCTGCACCGGGTCATCGCCATCGGCGAGCGCGAGGGCGATGGCGGGGGGGAGAAGGCGCCCCACGGGGGAGAGCGCGTCGAGGACGGGATCGCTCGTCGCGGCGAGCAGGCCGTCCGCGTACAGGAAGAGCGGCGTATCGAAGCGTTGGCTCGCGGCCCGAAGCTCCGAGGCCGTGGTCGAGACCGCGACGCCACGCAGCGTCTCCCGCACCAGCAGGTCCCGCGCCTGCGCATCCTCGAGCTGGAGCCGCTGCACCGACCAGGCGGCGAAGAGCGCGGCCGGCACCGTGAAGGCGGTGAGGAGGGCGATGGAGAGCCGCACCCGGAAGCTGCGCAGCAGGTCGCGGCGCCGACGACGCCACCAGCGACGCAGGACGCCGTCGGCGACGACGATCAGGAGCCAGAGCGCCCCGAGCAGGACGAGGTCGAGCGCCACGAGGAGCGCGCCGCGCATCGTCAGGGCCATCGGGCTGCGGAGGTCGATCTCCGCGTGCAGCCGTCGAGCCCCGGTCGGGGTAACCGTGACCCCGTCGCCGTGGAGGGCATCGCCGCGACGCGCCCAGGTGAGGGCACCCGCCGGCGGTCCGCTGACCGGCGCACCCCCCGCCTCGGCGGCGAGCCGGAGCGCGTACGGCGGTTCGGGTGAGGGGGGCGGTGCGAACCCGAGCAGCGCACCGAACGCATCCGGCGTCACGAGCGCCGAGCGCGGGGCGACGACGATCGTCGTCGCCGTCCCGTCGTCGTGCGGGGCGGCAAGCACGAGATGCACCCCGGGATCACCGGGGACGGCCTGCAAGACAGCGACCCCCGTCGACTGCACCTCGCGGGCGAAGCGCTCAATTCCCAGGGTGATGCCTGGCCCCCGCCGCACGCGCACTTCATCGAAGCGCGACCCATCGGGGGCCCAGGTGGCGATCTCGATCGGATAGTCGGTGGCGGCCAGCTCCGTCGCGCGGAAGGCGTCGAGCATCTGCACGCGCGTCCGTGCCGCTGCGGCGCGATCGAGCGAGGCGGCGGCGCGCTGCAGGAGCCCTGCCGCCATCGGATCCGCCGTCTCAAGCCCACGGACGTCGGCCTCGGCGAGCGCCACACGGTCCCGGGTGGTCGAGAGCCAGACGAGTGTGGTGGAGCCACACGCCGCGACGAAGGCGACCGGGACCACCACCGCGCGGCCGCGTCGGGAGAGCCCGAGCGCGAGGATCGCCACGACCCAGAACACCGGGTGCCAGGCGGGAAGGCGGGCCGGCGGCTCGAGCAACAGCACCGCGCTGAGGGCGGCGAGTGCCGCGAGCACCGGGGCGACCCAGACGGGGAGTCCACGCGCGCCGCCCATCGCGAGCCGACCGGCGATGACGCCGGGGAGGAGCACGACCGTCGCCGCCAGGAAGAACGCGACCTGCCACGCGATCCACAGGGTGACCGAGGCGCCGGCCATCGGCAGCTGGATTCCGCCGGCGAGGGCGCGGAGGGCGAAGGGGCCGATTCCGGCCACGACGGCGAGCGCCCCGAACGCGACGGGTCGGGAGGGCCGCCAACTGGCGGCCCGGACGGCGGTCAGCATCGCGAGCAGCAGCAGCCCGCTCGACAGGGCGACGCTCGCGGCGTTGGCGGTGAAGGGACCGCCGAGCGCGACGAAGAAAACCGAGGGATCAAAGACGACGGAGCGGTTCGAAAAGCCCGCGGATGGCACCGCGGCCACGACGGCGACCGCGGCGCACCAGACGGCGACGCGTTCCCAGAGCGGCCCGCCGCGCCGCCAGGCGGTCGCGACGAGCCCCAGCACGACGAGCCCGAGGAGCGCAACGACCCACGGGAGCGCCCGCTCCTCGGTGGCGAGTCGGCCCGCATCGGCGTCGAGCGGCAGCGGTCGCGCCGCGGCGACGGGGCCGTCGCCGAGGTCGAGCACCCCGGCGTCCGGC
>DAISWY010000056.1:6261-13064 GCA_036826135.1 Gemmatimonadaceae bacterium
TAGGCGAAGCCCGACAGGCCGTGCCGCGCCGCGAGCGCCGCGTCGAGCGGTGCCGCCATCGCCAGCGCCGGGCGCACCGCGTGGAGCAGTGTCGTCGCCACGGCGACTCGACGCCCCTCGCGCGCGGCCGCGTACACGACCACGTGGTACGGGGTGATCAGGAGCCCGCGCGGGGCGGAGAGGGAGTCGAGCGAGACGAGGAGCCGACCCGACCACGCGTACGGCCGACCGTCCACGGCGACGACGATGGCTCGGTCCGCCCCGGTCGGGCGGACGCGGTCGAGGGCGGCGAAGGCGGCACGGCGGTCTGGGGGCACGGCGAGGGCCGATGCCGCCAGCGCCTCGAGACGTGTCCCCTCCGCCGCGACGGCGGCGCGGAGGGCGACCGCCGCCGCGCTCCGATCCCGGGCCATGGCCTCCGGCGCGCCGATCCGTCCCAGCGCCCGCTGATGGAGCGCCGCGACCACGACGAAACCGATCGCCGCGAGTCGCACCACCCCGCGCCGACGCCGCGCGTCGGGTGCCCCGGCCCCCCAGAGCAAGGGGACCGCCACGACGGCGAGGGCCGCGAGCGCGCCAAGCGACGGCGCGCGCAGCCAGAGCGCCGCGGCGACCACGAACGCGATCGCGGAGAGGGTCCACAGGCGAGAGCGCACGAGCGGATAATACCCGGCCGCCGGGGGACCGTCAGCCACACCCCGCCCACTACATTACGAGGATGCGCCGGACCCTCGTCCTATTGTTGTCGGCCCTCCTGCCCCGCCTCGTGGCGGGACAGGTCGTCGTCGTCGACGAGGGCACCTTCACCCTCCTGCTCCGCGGCACCCGCGTGGGACGAGAGGACTTCAGCATCCGCCGCGCCCCGTCGACGGCCCAAGCCGCCTACGTTGCGCAGGCCAACGTGCTGATGGGCGAGAGCCGCGTGAGCGTCGCGACCTCCACCGATTCCCTCGGCCTCCCGCTGCGCTTCCAGCACGAGACGGTCGCCGCCGGACAGTCCGCCGCGACGGTCACGGGGGAGTGGCGCGGCGGCCTCTGGTCGGGTCGCGCCGTGAACCCGCTGGGGGAGTCCGCACGGGAGTTCCGGTTGACCGCCGGCACCATCGCGGTGGAGCCGGGGGTGATGCACCACCTCTGGTTCCTCCTTCGCTTCGCCCCGGTCGGGCGTCGCACGACGTTGCTCCTCCCCCGCACCCTGCAGTCGCGCACCGTGCGCGTCGAGGCGGCGGGCTCCGAGGCCTTCGCGATCGGTCTCTCCGAGATCCAAGCCCGTCGCTTCACGGTCCGCATCGACGCCGATAACACCGTGCTCTACGAGGCGTGGGTGGACCCCTCGGGACGGCTCCTCCGCGTCCGGATCCCCGGCGAATCGCTCGAAGCGGTCCGGGACGAAGCCCCGCCAAGCGAGCGCGATGTTGAAACACTTTCGGACGAGCGGACGTATGCAGAGCAGTCCCTCGCCCTCCTCACCGCGTAACCCTTCGTCGATGCTCCGACGTTTGCTGCTCGTGCTCCTGTCCGCCGCCGCGCTGCCGCTCGCGGCGCAGTCGACCCGTCCGATCCTCACCCTCGACGACGCGCTCGAGATCGCCCGGAAGAACAACCCGGCGTACCTGCAGTCGATCACCGGACGGACCCGTGCCGTCGCAGCGGTCCGCGCGGCGTATGGTGCCCTCCTCCCGAGCGCCGACGCGAGCTTCGGCACCAGCTATCGCGAGGGGCGCCCGCAGTTCTTCGGCGGTGTCGCGTTCGGTGCGACCTCCGACATCATCGCCTCGAGCTGGAATCTCGGCGCGAACGCGCGCCTGAGCTACAACTCCCTGAACACCATCCGGCGGGCGAACGCGGCCCTCGAGGCGGCGGACGCCGAGCTCGACGCCGCGGCCTATACGCTGCGGAGCACCGTGACGGCGCAGTTCCTCGGTGCGTTGCAGGCTCAAGCCCGGGCCGCCCTGCAGGACACGCTGGTCTTGCAGCAACAGCTGCTGCTTGAGCTGGCGAAGGCACGCGCCGGTGTGGGGCAGCTGACCTCCCTCGACGTGAAGCGCGCGGAGGTCGGCCTCGGGACCCAGCAGGTGGCGGCCCTCCGGGCCCGCAACACGGCGGCGGTGTCACGGCTCCAGCTCTTCCAGCAGCTCGGCGTCCCGATGCCCGAGGGGGTCGTGCTGACCGCCGAGCTGCCGGTGACGGCGCCCACGCAGACCATCGAGGACCTGCTGCGCACGGCGCGTCAGGCGAATCCGACCCTGCGCGCGCTCCAGGCGCGGGAGCGGGCTGCGGAGGTCGGCGTGAAGGCGGCGCGCGGCGAGTACACGCCCACGCTCAGCCTGTCGGCCAACGTGGGGGGCTTCGCCCAGCGGCAGCAGGACCTCGGCCCGGCGATCGCGCAGGCGCAGGCGAGTGCGCTGGCCCGGCAGGCGAGCTGCCTCACCACCGATTCCATCCGCGGCGGCGCGGGACTCTCCCGCATCACGGCGCAGTGCGCGGCGATCAGCTTCGGGGCGGCTGACGAGGCCGCGCTCCGCTCGGCCAACGACAACTTCCCGTTCGGCTTCACGCGGAACCCGTACAACCTCTCGCTCGGCATCTCGCTCCCGATCTTCGACGGGTTCGCGCGAGAGCAGCGCATGCAGGAGGCCACGGCCTCACGCACCGACGCGCGCTACACGGTGCGTCGGCAGGAGCTCGCCCTCACGGCGGAGGTGACCTCGGCGCAGGTGACGCTCGAGGCCGCGTACGAGGCGGTCGGCCTGCAGGCGCGGAATGCCGCCACGGCGCGTGAGGCGCTGCAGCTGGCCGAGGAGCGTTACCGGGTCGGCACGAACACCTTCGTCGACCTGACCACCGCCCGCGCGGAGTACGAGCGGGCCGAGACAGACCGCATCGACGCGGTCTACGAATTCCACCGGGCGTTCGCGGCGCTGGAAGCGGCCGTCGGACGGACCCTGCGCTGACCTGAGGAAGAGATGACCAAGCGGACCAAGTACATCCTCGGAGGCGTCGGCCTCCTCATCATCGCCGGCATCGGCGGGCAGGTCGCGGCGAGCAAGCGCGTGAAGCCCGTGGAGGTGCGGATCGAGACCGTCGGCCGACAGGACCTCGTCGCCTCGGTGACCGCGAGCGGTCAGGTGATCCCGCGGACCAAGGTCGACATCTCGTCGGACATCACGGGGCGCATCACGCGGCTCGCCGTGAAGGACGGTGACGAGGTGAAGGAGGGGCAACTCCTGCTCCAGATCGACCCCCAGCAGTTCGAGGCGCAGGTGCAGCGCGCGGAGGCGGCGCTCGCGAACGCGCGGGCGAGCTTGGCACAGACGCGAGCCAACCTGCTCCAGGCGCGCCGCAACCTCGAGCGGCAGCAGGAGATCCGGCGGACCAACGCGGCCCTCGTCTCGGCGCAGGAGGTCGAGCAGCTCTCGACGCAGCTCGAGGTGAACGAGGCGCTCGTGGAAGCCGCGCAGGAGAACGTCAAGCAGGCCGAGGCGTCGCTGAAGGACGCGCGCTACCAGCTCTCGCGGACCACCATCTACGCCCCGATGAGCGGCCGCGTGACGCGACTGAACGTCGAGGTGGGCGAGACGGCGATCATGGGCACCCTCAACCGGGATGCCGCGACGCTGATGACCATCTCGGACATGAGCGTCCTCGAGACGAAGGTGAAGGTCGACGAGACCGACGTGAGCCGGATCAGCCTCGGGGATTCCGCCGTGATCCAGCTCGACGCCTTCCCCGACACCACCTTCATCGGGCAGGTCGTCGAGATCTCCAACAGCTCGGTGCGCGGGGCGACGGCCGGCGCAGCGGCGACGGACCAGGCGATCGACTACGAAGTCACCGTCCGCATCCTGAACCCACCGTCGGCCACTCGGCCGGACTTCTCCTCGACGGCGAAGATCATCACCGACACGCGCACAGGCGCACTCGCCGTCCCGATCATCGCGCTGACGGTGCGCGAGGAGCCGGGCGCCGCGGTCGATTCGTCCTCCCCGGCCGCCAGCCGGTCGCCCACGGTCGAGGTCGGCAAGCGCGACGTCGAGGGCGTGTTCCTCATCGGCGACGACAACAAAGTCACGTTCCGGGCCGTACGGGTGGGGATCGCGGGCGAGAAGCACTTCGAGGTGCTCAGCGGTCTGACCGGCGGCGAGCGGATCGTCGCCGGTTCGTACCAGGCGATCCGCGAACTCAAGGAAGGTCAGACTGTGAAGCAGATCGAGGAGCCGGCCACCGCCGGGTCGAAGGTCCCGTGAGCGGCGCGACGATCGAGGTACCGATGAGCACGACCGCCGAGCGGGCGGCCGTGGTGGGCGCCGTGGGCGCCGCCCCGGACCGTGACTGGGTGATCGTCACCCGGGGGATCAAGCGTGAGTATGACATGGGGGGCGAGATCATCCGCGCCCTCCGCGGCGTCGACATCGCCGTCAAGCGCAACGAGTATGTGGCGATCATGGGCCCGTCCGGCTCGGGGAAGTCGACGCTGATGAACATCGTCGGCTGCCTCGACACGCCGAACGCCGGCGAGTACTGGCTCAACGGGCAGCTCGTGAGCGCGATGCAGGACGACGCGCTGGCGCGGGTGCGGAACAAGGAGATCGGGTTCGTCTTCCAGACGTTCAATCTGCTCCCCCGCGCGACGGCGCTCGCGAACGTGGAACTCCCGCTCGTCTATGCGGGCGTGCCGGCGGCGGAGCGGAAGCGCCGCGCCACGGAGGCGCTCGAGAAGGTCCAGCTCGGCCAGCGGATGCACCACAAGCCGAACGAGCTCTCGGGTGGGCAGCGGCAGCGCGTGGCGATCGCCCGCGCCCTCGTGAACGACCCGTCGATCCTCCTCGCGGACGAGCCGACGGGGAACCTCGACTCGCAGACCTCCGAGGAGATCATGCGCGTCTTCGAGCACCTCGCGAGCACCGGCCAGACGGTGATCATGGTGACGCACGAGCCCGACATCGCCGCGCACGCGCGGCGCGTCGTGGTGCTCCGCGACGGGACGATCGCCTCGGACGAGACGCAGGCCCAGTTCGTCGCCCGCCTCGGGATCCACGCGCCGCAGCTGTAGTCGGATGCCGTTCCTCGAGGCGGTCCGCCTCGCCCTGCAGACCATCCGGGTGCAGAAGCTGAAGAGCTTCTTCACCCTGACGGGCGTGATGATCGGCGTGATGTTCCTCATCGCCGTCGTCTCGATCGTCGAGGGGATGGCCGACTACGTCGAGAACGACTTCGCGGCGAGCATCATCGGCACGAACACGTTCTATGTGAGCCGCTACCCCAACTTCCAGGATGTCTCGGACGAAGAGTGGCGGCGGATGCAGCGGCGCCCCCGCCTCTTCGCGCCCGCCGCGGGCGTCGTGCGAGAGGCCCTGCCGACGGCGACGTACCGGACGGCGATGGTGAACGAGGACTTCCTGCCGGCCACCGTCCCCGGCCTGCGACCGCGGTCGGTACAGGCGGTCGCGACGGAAGCGAGCTACTTCGAGATCAAGGACTACGAGATCGCGCAGGGCCGCGCCTTCAACGCGCAGGAGGTCGCGCTCGGTGCGCGCGTGATGGTCGTCGGCAGCGACGTCGCCTCGTACTACTATGCCGGCCTCGACCCCATCGGTCGCGAGCTCCGCGTCGGCGGCATCCCGTACACGATCATCGGCGTGATCGCCGAGCAGGGGTCGGTGTTCGGGTTCTCACTGGATCGCCTCGCCGTGGCCCCCATCACCGCGCCGCTGAGCCGGGTGATCCGTCCCCGCGGGGACATCGACCAGATCGTCGTGCAGGCGCCGACGCGTGAGGCCATCCTCGACGGGCAGGAGATGGTCCGGGGCGCCCTCCGCGCCTTCCGCGGTCTCGGCCCCGGCGAGGAAGACGACTTCTCCCTCTCCAGCTCGGATGCCGCCCTGAGCTTCTTCGACGAGCTGAAGGGGAAGCTCGTCCTCTTCGGCACCGCGCTCCCCGCCATCGGCCTCGTCGTCGGGGCGCTCGTGATCATGAACATCATGCTCGTCGCCGTCGCCGAGCGGACCCGCGAGATCGGTATCCGGAAGGCGCTTGGCGCCAAGCGCCGCGACATCATCGCGCAGTTCCTGGTGGAGGCCTCGACCCTCTCGGTCATCGGCGCGATGATCGGCGCGGGACTCGGCATCGGGCTCGCGAAGCTCATCGCCGCCGTCACCCCGCTCCCCGCGAGCGTGGCCCCCTGGTCCCTAGTCGCCGCGCTGGTGGTTGGCGCCGGCGTCGGCATCACCGCCGGGATCTATCCGGCGAGCCGAGCGGCTCGGCTCGACCCGATCGCCGCGCTCCGTCAGGAGTGAGCCCGATGTCCGAGAGCCTCCGATGAGCCTTCGTCTCCGCGACCGCATCCTGATGAGCCTCGAGGGGGTGGCGATCGCCCTTGATTCGCTCCGCGCCAACAAGGTGCGCGCCGCTCTGACCATCTCCGGTGTCGCCATCGGCGTCTTCGTCGTCGTGGCGATGGGCGCGACGATCCACGGGATCGAGCAGTCGTTCGCCGACGACATGGACAAGTTCGGTGCGGCCACCTTCCAGGTCCGTCGCACCAACCCGGGCTTCAACAACTGCAATCCCACGAACGAGAACTGCCCGGAGCGCCGCTATCCCGGGGTATCGCTCACCGAATGGCGCGCCATTCAGCGGCTCCCCGAGGTCTCGAGCGCGATGGCGTGGCTCTTCGGGAGCGGCACCGTCACCTATCGGGACCGGGAGGTGAAGAACGTCGGCTATGACGCCCAGAGCCCTGAGTGGATCACGACGGATGTCGCCGATATCAGCCCGGGCCGGAATTTCAGTGAGACGGAGCA
>DAISWY010000057.1:0-12975 GCA_036826135.1 Gemmatimonadaceae bacterium
CTCCAACTCGGCCACGCCGGCGCCAAGGGCGCCACGAAGAAGATGTGGGAGGGGATCGACCAACCGCTGCCGGAGGGCGGATGGCCGCTGATCGCCCCCTCGGAGGCGCAGTATCTCGCCGGGGTGTCACAGGTGGCGCGCGCGATGACCCGCGCCGACATGGACCGCGTCCGCGACGAGTTCGTCACCGCAACACGCCTCGGCGCCGCGGCCGGTTTCGACTGGCTCGAGCTGCACGCGGCGCACGGCTACCTCCTCTCTGCCTTTCTCTCGCCGCTGACGAACCATCGCACGGACGCGTACGGCGGCGACCTCGAGGCCCGTCTGCGCTTCCCCCTCGAGGTCTTCGCGGCGATGCGCGCGGTGTGGCCCGCCGACCGGCCGATGTCGGTGCGTCTCTCGGCGCACGACTGGATGGACGGCGGCACGACCCCCGACGACGCGGTGGCGATGGCGCGGGCCTTCAAGGCCGCCGGTGCCGACGTGATCGACGTCTCCGCCGGCCAGGTCGTGAAGGGAGAGCGTCCCGTCTTCGGCCGGATGTGGCAGACACCGTTCGCCGACCGCATCCGTCAGGAGGCAGAGATCGCCACCATCGCCGTGGGTGCAATCTCCGACGCCGACCAGGCGAACGGGATCATCGCCGCGGGCCGCGCCGACCTCGTCGCCGTCGGCCGACCGCACCTCGCGAACCCCGCCTGGACACTCCTCGAGGCCGCGCGCCTCGGGTTTCCGGGCACCGACGCGCTCTGGCCAAAGCCATACCTCGCCGGGAAGGCCCAGCTCGACCGACTCCTTGCCCGTGAACGCGCGGCCCGTGCCGCCGCCGAGGGCGCCCCACCCACTGGAGAACTCACATGAGTCCGCTGCGCACGCGACACGCCCTCGTGACCGGTGCCAACCGAGGCATCGGCGCGGCCATCGCGCGACAGCTCGCCGCCGCCGGCGCCGACCTCACCCTCTGCGTCCGGACGCCGTCGAGCGCGGAGGGCCTCGCCGAGAGTCTGCGCGCCACCGGCCGACAGATCCACATCGTGCAGGCCGACATCCTCGATACCACCGCGCTCACACGTGCCTGCGCCGAGGCGGAGGCGATCGCCCCGGTGGACATCCTCGTCAACAACGCCGGGACCGCGGAGACCGCGCCCTTCCTGCGCTCGGATGCCGCGCTCTTCCAGCGGATGATCGACACACACCTGATGGCACCGGTGCACGCGACCCACGCGGTGCTGCCCGGGATGCTCGCACGCGGCTGGGGTCGGATCGTGAACGTCGCCAGCATCGCCGGGCTCGCCGGTGCGCCGTACATCACGGCGTACGCCGCCGCGAAGCACGCGGAGGTGGGGTTCACGCGCGCCCTCGGCGCGGAGTGCGCGCCCAAGGGCGTGCTAGTGAACGCCGTGTGCCCGGGCTATGTCGATACCGATATGGTGCACGGTGCCGTCGAGCGGCTCTCCGCGAAGACGGGGATCACTGCGTCAGACGCAGTGGCGACAATTTTGAAGGACGCGGGTCAGGCGCGCCTCGTGACGCCGGAGGAGGTCGCAGCCGCGGTACTGAGCTACTGCCTCCCGGGGACGACCGTCTCGGGCGAGGCGCGGGCGTTGATGGGAGCCGCCGCGTGAGTATCGACGTCAGTGGCGGTGGAACCGCAGGCACGCACCGACCGATGGCGGGGCTCGCCCCAACCCACTTCGCCTGGTCGACCTCGCCCGATGGACGCGTCGCGACCATCACCCTCTCGCGACCGGAACGGAAGAACCCGCTGACCTTCGAGTCCTACGCGGAGCTGCGCGACACCTTTCGTGCGCTTGCGCACGCGAGCGATGTGCGCGTGGTCGTCCTCACGGGGGCCGGTGGCAACTTCTGCTCGGGTGGCGACGTGCACGAGATCATCGGCCCGCTCACCCGCATGACGCCGCCGGAGCTGCTCGAGTTCACGCGGATGACGGGCGCGCTCGTGCAGGCGATGCGGGCCTGCCCGCAGCCGATCATCGCCGCGGTGGATGGTGTGGCGGCCGGCGCCGGCGCGATTCTGGCGATGGCCGCGGACCTCCGGCTCGCGACGCCACGCACCTCGACCGCCTTCCTCTTCACCCGCGTCGGGCTCGCCGGCTGCGATATGGGTGCCTGCGCGGTGCTCCCCCGGATCATCGGGCAGGGGCGCGCCGCGGAGCTCCTCTTCACCGGACGGTCATTCTCGGCGGAGGAGGGGGAGCGCTGGGGTTTCTACAACGCCATCGTGCCTGAGGCGACGCTCCTCGATGAGGCAACGCAGCGGGCTCGCGCGCTCGCCGACGGCCCCGCCGCCGCGCACGCCGTCACCAAGCGGATGTTGCAGGAGGAGTGGAACGTCGGACTCGAGGCGGCACTCGAGCTCGAAGCCGTGGCGCAGGCGCGCCTGATGGAGACGCACGACTTCCGCCGCGCGTACGAAGCGTTCGCCGCCAAGCGCCGTCCGGTTTTCGAGGGGAACTGACATGTCCGACCACCTGCACTGGCCCTTCCTGGAGGATCGCCACCGCGCGCTGGCCGCGGAGGCCGCCGCGTGGACGGCGACGCAGGCGATCGACGACGCCGACGCAGATGCGGCATGTCGCGCCTGGGTCCGAGCGCTGGGCGCGGCGGGACTCCTCCGGCACGCCGTCCCCGCCGCGTGGGGCGGTGCGAGTGAAACGATCGAGTCCCGGGCGCTCTGCGTGCTCCGCGAGACGCTCGCGGCCCATCACGCACTCGCCGATTTCGCCTTCGCGATGCAGGGACTCGGGTCGGGGGCGCTCGCCCTCGCCGGTGATGCCGCGGTTCAGGCGGCGTGGCTGCCGAAGGTGGCGGGCGGCGAGGCCATCGCCGCCTTCGCGCTCTCCGAGCCCGGGGCCGGCTCCGATGCGGCGGCACTCACCACCCGCGCCACCCGCACGGCCGACGGCTGGCAGATCGACGGCGAGAAGATGTGGATCTCGAACGGCGGGATCGCCGATGTCTACTGCGTCTTCGCGCGCACCGACGACACCGTCGCGCCCGCCAAGGGGATCACCGGATTCCTCGTCCCCGCCGACACCCCGGGTCTCGTGGTGGCCGAGCGGATCGACGTGATGTCACCGCACCCGCTCGCCCGCCTCGCCTTCGAGGGCTGCGTCGTGCCCGACACGCACCGGCTGGGTGCCCCGGGCGAAGGGTTCGCCCTCGCGATGCGTACGCTCGACATCTTCCGGGTGTCGGTCGCGGCCGCAGCGGTGGGGTTCGCCCGGCGTGCGCTCGACGAGACCCTCGCGCACGCGAGCGCGCGGGCGATGTTCGGCGCGACGCTCAGCGCACAGCCGCTCGCCCAGGCCATCCTCGGCGACATGGCGACCGACCTCGACGCCGCAGCGCTGCTCACCTATCGCGCCGCGTGGCAGCGCGACGTGCAGGGTGGTCGCACCACCGGGGTCGCGGCGATGGCGAAGCTCGGCGCCACCGAACTCGCGCAGCAGGTGATCGACCGCGCCGTGCAGCTGCACGGCGGCGAGGGGGTGCGCGTCGGCCGGGTGGTCGAACGGCTGTACCGCGATGTGCGTGCGCTGCGCATCTATGAGGGCGCGAGCGAGGTGCAGCGTCTCCTCGTCGGGCGCGAGACGCTGAAGGCACGACGGGAGGGATGATGACGACGCTCCATCCGAGCGGCCACCGGGATGGGTGGTCCCGTGAGCAACTCCCGCCGATGGCGGAGTGGCCGGTCCTCCGGCTCGACGGGCCGTACGCGTATCCCGCGCGCCTCAACTGTGCGACGCGACTCCTCGACGAGGCGATCCGCGAGGGCCACGCCGACCGGGTCGCCCTCATCGTGCCCGACGGCGCCGGCGGCTGGACCGAGGTGACCTACGGCGCGCTCCTCGACGACGTCGATGCGCTCGCCCACGTGATGACGAGCGAGCTCGGCCTCGTGCCGGGGAATCGCGTGCTCCTGCGCGGCTTCAACGGGCGCTGGATGGCGGTCGCCTGGCTCGCCATGATGAAGGCGGGTCTCGTCGCCGTGACGACGATGCCGCTTCTCCGCGCCGCGGAACTGCGCGTCTTGCTGGAGCGGGCGCAGTGCGCCGCCGCGCTCTGCGACGCCCGCCTGCTCGCGGAGCTCGAGGAGGCGGCGACCGAACGCGGCATCCCCGTGCATGCGTGGGGCACCGTGGATACGGTCGGTCTCGAGGCCCGGATGGCGCACCACCGGCGTCCGTTCGCCGCCGCGGACACCGCGAGCGACGATGTCTGTCTGATCGCCTTCACCTCCGGGACCACCGGCGTCCCCAAGGGGTGCATGCACTTCCACCGCGACGTGCTGGCGATGTGCGATGGCTTCTCGGCACAGGTGCTCCGGCTCACGGCGGCGGACCGCTGCATCGGGACGCCCCCCTTCGCCTTCACCTTCGGCCTCGGCGGACTCCTCTGCTTCCCCCTCGCGGCGCGCGGGAGCGCCGTGCTCCTCGAGAAGGCGACCCCCGAGACGCTGCTCGACGCCATCGCGGCGACCCGCGCCACAGTGTCCTTCACCGCGCCCACGTTCTATCGGATGATGGGGCTCGCGATCCGCAAGGAACCCGGCCGGTTCTCGACGGCCTCGCTGCACACCACCGTCTCCGCCGGCGAGGCCCTCCCCGACGCCACCCGCACCCTCTGGCGTGAAGTCACAGGGCTCGAGATGCTCGATGGCATCGGCGCGACGGAACTCATCCACATCTTCATCGCCGCGGCCGGCGCCGACGTGCGGCCCGGCGCCATCGGTCGGCCGGTGCCGGGGTACGAGGTGGCGATTCTCGACGACACGCTCCGACCCGTCCCCACCGGGACCATCGGCCGCCTGGCGGTGCGCGGGCCCACCGGCTGCCGCTATCTGTCCGACCCGCGCCAGCGCACGTACGTGCAGGATGGCTGGAACCTCACCGGCGATGCCGCGCTGATGGATGCCGACGGCTATGTCTTTTTCCAGGCGCGCACCGATGACCTCATCATCTCCGCCGGCTACAACATCGGTGCCCCCGAGGTCGAGGCTGCGGTGATGCAGCATCCCGCCGTCGCCGAATGCGCCGTCGTGGGTGTCCCCGACGAGGAGCGCGGACAGGTGGTGAAGGCGGTGATCGTCCTCGCGGCTGGGCAGCAGGCCTCGGACGCGCTCGCCGTGGAGATCCAGGAGTTCGTGAAGCGCACGATCGCGCCGTACAAGTATCCGCGGCTCGTGGAGTTCACCGCCGCGCTCCCCAAGACCGACACCGGGAAGCTGCAACGCTTCCGCCTCAAGGAGCCTCGATGACCCTGCGCATCCTCCACCCCGACGGTTGGGCTGCACCGAAGGGCTACGCGAACGGGATCCTCGCCACGGGCCGGCAGCTTCATGTCGCCGGCCAGATCGGCTGGGACGCCGAGCAGCGGATGGTGCCGGGCGGCCTCGTGTCGCAGACGCGCCAGGCGCTCGAGAACATCGTCGCCGTCTTGGCGAGCGGTGGGGCGCGCCCCGAGCACCTCGTCCGCCTCACCTGGTATCTCACCGACCGGGCCGCCTACCTCGCGGCGTCGAAGGAGATCGGCGCGGTCTACCGCGAGGTGATCGGCCGCCACTATCCGGCGATGACCGCCGTCGAGGTGTCGGCCCTGATGGAAGCGGAGGCGCTCGTCGAGATCGAGGCGACCGCCGTCGTCCCGTAAGTCCTGTCGTCCCGTGAGTTCTGTCCTGCTGCACACCCTTCTCTCCCCGCATCGATGACCTTCGCCGCCATCACCGGCTGGGGCGCCTGTATGCCCCCGGCGGTCCTCACCAACGACGACCTCTCGACCTTCCTCGACACCACCGACGAGTGGATCACCTCGCGGACGGGGATGAAGGAACGCCGCATCTCCCACGTCACGGCGGTGGAGCTCTCGACCATCGCGGCCCAGCGCGCACTCGCCTGCGCCGGGCTCGACCCCGCCGACGTTGACCTCATCATCTACGGTGGTGTCAGCAACGAGGAGCTCTGCCCCAACAGCGCGTCCGGCGTGCAGCTCGCGCTCGGGGCCACGCGCGCCGCATCCATCGACCTCAACACCGCGTGCACGAGCTTCTGCTACGGACTCGCCACTGCGACGTCGATGATCCGCACCGGCGTCGTGCGGAACGCCGTGGTCATCGGCGTGGAGCTCATCAGCCGCTACATGGACTGGTCCAACCGCAACGTCGCCGTCCTCTTCGGTGACGGCGCCGCGGCCGTCGTGCTGCAGGCGAGCGAACAGGAGGAAGGCATGCTCGGCGCCGTCCTCGGCTGCGATGCGGAGGCTCGCGCCACGCTGCGCGTCCGCGGCTTCGGCTGCGGCTATTCGGGCCACGGCATCACCTATGGTGACACCCTCTGGGATTTCGACGGACAGGTGATCTTCAAGCGCGCCGTGGGCGCGATGGCCGCCGCCTCCACCAAGGTCCTCGCCGACCACGGCGTGACCGCCGAGCAGGTTGGGCTCGTCGTCCCGCACCAGGCGAACCTCCGGATCATCGAGGGGGTCGCGAAGCATGCCGGCATCCCGATGGAGAAGGTGATGCTCACGGTGCAGAAGTACGGGAACATGAGCGCGGCGACGGTGCCCGTCGCGTTGGTGGAGGCGCTCGAGGCCAGGCGTGTCGCGCCGGGAAGCTGGCTCCTGATGCCGGCCTTCGGCGGCGGGCTCACCTACTGCTCCCTCCTCGTGAAGTGGGGGCAGCGCGTCACGCCGCTCGGCGTGAGCGACGCCGCACTCCCGCCCTGCCCGGAGACCGCGCTCGAGATGGTGAACCGGGTCCGGGCGAACCAGGACCCGCACGGCCGGTCTTTCGCCGGGCTGATGGCCCCGGTGTTCGCGGAGGGACGCGTCGGCGCCGCGTCGTGACGACGGTGGGGGCACGTCTTGCCGGGGCGTCCCCTTCTCCCCTCCTTTCACCCACCTCCCTCCGAACCCCCAGATGCCGATCGGACGCTCCCTCCTCCTGGCCGCCGCGCAGAACAACACGCTGAACCAGTTCGCGCTGAAGAGCCCCATCGTGAAGCGGGCCACGAAGGCCTTCATGCCGGGGGAGCGCCCGGAGGACGCCCTGGATGCCGGTGCGCGCCTCACCCGCGATGGCCGCTCCCTCATCTACACGAAGCTCGGCGAGGCCCTGACCGCGCTCAGCGACGCCGATGCCGTGCGTGACCACTACCTCTGGTTCTTCGACCAGATCGCCGCCCGCCGTCTGCCGGCGCAGGTGAGCATCAAGCCCACGCAGTTGGGCATCGATCAGTCGGAGACCGCCTGCCGCGACCATTGCCTCGCGCTCGCGGCGAAGGCCCAGGCCACCGGCTCCGTGCTCTGGCTCGATATGGAGGACACGGCGTATGTGGACCGCACCCTCTCGCTCTACGAGGCGGTGAAGTCGGCCTATCCGGACACGGGGCTGGCGCTACAGGCCTATCTCTACCGCACGCCGAAGGATGTCGAACGGCTCCGCCCGCTCGCTCCGGTGATCCGGCTCGTGAAGGGAGCTTACGCCGAGCCCGCGTCGCACGCCTTCCCCAAGAAGGCGGACACCGACGCGGCGTACGAGTCCATCGCCGGCACAATGCTCGAGATGGCCGCGGCGGGGCGCTGCCGCGCCGTCTTCGGGACGCACGATGTGCCGCTCCTCGGCCGGATCATCGGCCGCGCCGACGCGATGGGGCTCGCGAAAGGGCGCTACGAGGTGCACATGCTCTACGGCATCCGCGAGCGCGAGCAGGCGCGGCTGCGGCGTGAGGGACACGCGGTGACGACGCTGATCAGCTACGGCGATGCGTGGTACCGGTGGTACATGCGCCGACTGGCCGAGCGACCAGCGAACGTCTGGTTCGTGGCGAAGTCGATCTTCGGCTGAGCGCGCGAGGAACCGCCACGTCCGTGACGGGCGTTCGGTGAGGATGTCCGTCCGACACCTCGCCTCCGCCCTCCGCCGGTCCTTCCCGCTCGTCGCGGTCCTGGCGCTGACCGCGACCATCGGTCGCCTCCACGCCCAGACGCCGCCGACCGCCAGCGGACTCGTCACCGGCCGCGTCATCGACGCCGTGACCGAACAGGGGCTCGGCGATGCCACGATCCGCCTGGTCGGTCAGACGGCCACCGCCACCACCGTGGCCGATGGCAGCTTCACCCTCCGTGGGGTCGTGCCCGGGATCGTCCGGCTCGAGGTGCGACGCATCGGCTACCTCCCGCTCGTGCGCAGCGACCTTGCCGTCAGCGCGGGCAAACCTGTCGTCGTCACGCTCGCGATGCGACGCGTCCCCGCCGAACAGCTCGCGGAGGTGACGATCCGCCCCTCCGCGTTCCCCGCGCTCCCCGCGGCGGGGACCCCGGTCGCCACGACGACGCTCACGAGCGAGGAGCTGCGCCGTACCCCGGGGGCGCTCGAGGACGTGGTTCAGGCACTCGCCGTGACCCCTGGCATCGGCACCACCGGCGGAGGACGCAACGACCTCTTCGTGCGCGGTGGTGCGGCCTACGAGAACCTCTTCGTCGTCGACAACATCGAGGTGCCGAACATCAATCACTTCGGCTCCCAGGGCTCCACCGGTGGACCGCTCTCCTTGATGAACGTCCGCTTCATCGAGGAGGCTACGATCTCGGCCGGCGGCTTCGGCGTCCGCTACGGGGACCGCGTGTCATCGGCGACGAGCCTCACGCTGCGCGAGGGGAACCGCGAACGTCTCGCCGGCGAGCTCAACCTCGCTGCCTCACAGTTCGGTGCAATCGTCGAGGGTCCGATGGGTCGCACGGGGTCTTTCCTCCTCAACGTGCGCCGCAGCTACCTCGACCTCCTCTTCAAGGCCCTCGGCGTGGCGTTCGTCCCCACCTACACCGACCTCACGGCCAAGCTCGCCTGGCGCCCCTCCCCCCGGGATGCGGTCTCGTTCCTCACGGTGGCGGCGATCGATCAGATCGCGTTCAACAACGACTCCGCCGAGAGCCGGGTCTCGAACAGTCAGATCCTCGGCACCGCACAGGACCAGTACTTCTCGGGTCTCACCTGGAAGCGGCTCCTCGCACGGGGCGTAGTCACCACCACCCTCGGTCGCACCTGGAGCCGCTACCGATCGGTGCAGAACGACTCGCTCGAACCGCCATCGCCGATCTTCGCGCTCCGCTCTACCGAGGGGGAGACCTCCCTGCGCAGCGATCTCACGCTCGAGGCCACGCCGTCGTGGACAATCGACGCGGGCGTGATCCTCAAGCGCGCGCCGCGTCTCCAGTACGACCTCGTCCTTCCAGGCTTCCTCCGCACCGATGCGACTGGCTCGGCTCAGGCGCTCACGGTGGACACCACCATTGCCAGCACTCGCCTCGGTGCCTACGTCCAGGCCACGCGCCAGGCCACCCCACGGCTCCGAGTGACCGGCGGGCTCCGCGGCGACACGTACGGCCCGCTGGGTGACGCACGCACCCTCGCGCCGCGCCTCAGCGCGATCTATCAGCTGAGCGCGCCGACCTCGCTCACCCTGAGCGTCGGTCGCTTTTATCAGGCGCCGAGTGCGATCTGGCTCGTCGGCGACGCGGGGAACGCCGGTCGCCTCGCCCCACTCCGTGCCGACCAGGTGGTGGCTGGGTGGCGCCGGCTCATCGGTGACGACTGGCGGGTGCAGGTGGAGGGGTACGCGAAGCGCTATGCGCAGTACCCCACACGCCTCTTCCGCCCGAACGCGGTGCTGCAGCCATCGGGCTTCGATGATGCCACGCTCGACATCCCGTTCGGCCTCGAGCCGCTCGCGGCTACGGGCACGGGACGCGTCTGGGGGGTCGAGGCCCTCCTGCAGAAGCGGCTCGGTGTGATCCCCGTGTACGGCCTCGTCGCGCTGAGCTACACCAAGACCGCCTTCACCGCCGCCGACGGCTCCACGACACGCGGCGCCTTCGATACGCCGCTCATCTTCAACGTGGTCGGCGGCTGGCGGCCGTCACGCGTATGGGAGGTGAGCGGTCGGCTCCGCACCTCCACGGGGCGTCCCTTCACCCCGTACATCATCGCGGGCGGGGCTGCGGGGCAGCTCGATTTCGCCCGGTACAATACGGAGCGCCTCCCGACCTTCGTCTCGGTCGATGCGCGCGTGGATCGGCGGTGGACCATCGGGCGGACCCAGCTCGTGACGTTCATCGACGTCGGCAACATCAACGCCCGTGCGAACGTGAATGGCTACCGCTGGAACCCGCGCACGCGACTCGTCGAGGCGCAGTCGGGGATCGCCATCCTCCCCACCATCGGGATCAACTGGGAGTTCTGAGGCGCGCGGGGCAGCGCCCGGCGGCCACATAGGCCGGCGGAACCGTGCCCGTGGAGAGGAAGCGCTTCACGATGGCGATGGTGTCGTCGCGCATCATGATGAAGGTGTGGCCCTCCGGGACCTCGACGTGTGCGCGGGCCCCGGCGAGACAGGTCTCCTCGAGGCTCACCGTGCGGTCGTCACTCCCTGCCACGATCGCGAACTCGAGCCCCGTGGGCGGCGCCGGGAGCGACGCCACCGTGCTCCCGGTGGTGGTGAGCTCCGTGATGGGCGCGAGGAGCCAGCTCACATAGGGCGCGAAGGTGTCGGCCACGCGCGCGCCCCGGTTCGGCGGGGCGAGCATCACCATCCGGCCCAGCGGGGCGCGCATCCGGTCGTTCGCCAGCATCCACCGAACGACGATGTTGCCGAGGCTGTGCCCCACGAAGTGCACCCGCGCGACCGGCGCCGCGGCCACCTCGGCGTCCACGGCACGGCTCAGCTCGGCGCCGATCTCGGCGATCGTCGGGCCGTAACTGCTGTAGAAGAAATTGAGAACGCGGTAGCCGTCGGCCTCGAGGGCACGCTGCATCGGCCACATCGACATCGATGTCCGCCCCATCCCGTGCACGAGGACGACGAGAGCGTCAGGTCGGCGAGCCTGCGCATTTGGCTGGGCGTTTGCCTGAGCGTTCGCCCGGGGATTCGCTTGGGCGTCGGCGGCCGTGGCGACGAGGACGATCAGGAGCACGATGCGGAACAGCCGCGAGCGGAGATGCATATTCCAAGTCTCACCTCCGCCTCCCACGGGAGCAACGGCCCCGCACGGGCCGCCCCCTTCACCGAACGCCCCGATGCGCCTCGCGCCCGCCGCTCGCCTCGTCGCTGGCCTCGCCGTCGGGCTCGTCGCCTGCGAGGCACGTTCACCCATGACCGATTGGCCCGCCCCCACCCTCGGCCACCGTCGGCCGATCGTCATCGCGCATCGCGGAGCCTCGGGAGAGCGACCGGAACACACCCTCGCCGCGTACGAACGCGCCATCGACCAAGGCGCGGATTGCATCGAGCCCGACCTCGTCCTCACCAAGGACGGCGTCCTCGTCGCGCGGCACGACATCTACCTGTCGACGACGACCGACGTCGCGGAGCACCCGGAGTTCGCCGCACGCCGCCGCCCCGCGACGGATGCCGCGCACGCCGGGCTCGAGGACTGGTTCGTCTCCGACTTCACCCTCGCCGAGCTCCGCACCCTCCGCGCCCGTCAGGCGTTCCGCGGGCGCTCTGCGGAGTACGACGGCCAGTTCGAGATCCCGACCTTTGACGAGGTGCTCGCGCTCGCCGTGCGGCGCACCACGGCGCGTGGCGCACCGGTCTGCGTCTACCCTGAGGCGAAGTCGCCCGCGCTGCACGCCGCACTCGGTCAGGACATCGGTGGCGCGATCCTCGCTGCGCTCCGCACACACGGCCTCGACCGCGCCGACGCGCCGGTCTTCATCCAGTCGTTCGAGCCCGACTTCATCCGGGACATGGCGGGGCGCACGGAGCTCCCGCTGATCCTCCTCGCCGGGGACCACGCCGGGCTCGCGGCGGCCCGCGCCCTCGATGCCACGCGGTACTGGGACGGGCTCGGCGTCACCCACGCGATGCTCTTCGATTCCACCGGCGTGTCGAGCGGCCTCGTGGAGACGGCGCACGCCGAGGGGACCCCCGTCCACGTCTGGACCTATCGTGACGACGCCCCGTTTCGACCCGAGGAGACGACCGAGGCGGCGATGCGCCGCGCGCTCGCCCTCGGGGTGGACGGCGTGTTCAGCGACTTCCCGGCGACGGCGGTGCGGGTCGTCGACGCGCTGCAAGCAGGAACAGCAGCCCCGTCACGAGCAGCGCCGCGCCCCACCAGAGATTGATGTTGAGGCCGCCGGACTTCACATAGCGCGCGGTCTCACCGCTCGTCATCGCGCCGAAGCCGACAAGGAGCGCGCCGAGGGCGGTGAAGAGCCCCCCGATGGGGAGCCGCAGGTCGAGATGGGCGTCGGGCTGGGACATATCCGGTCTCCGATCAGGCGAAGATGACGTTGAGCGCGCCCATCAGCGCGAGGATCGCGACGGCGAGCACCGCGGGGCGCTGCCGCCAGGGCAGCGCCGTGTCGACGGGTCGCGGCGTGAGCGAGTGGACGAGCCCGGTGAGTTCCGCGTCGGGGCGGGGCTGAGTGGCGAGGCTCACCACGATGGTGACGACGGTGCAGGCCACGAAGGCGGCGATGGCGGTCCAGAAGGTCTGGGCCATCTCGCTCGGATACGTGGTGAGGTGCCCGAGGAAGCCGCCCTTCACGCCCGGCACGGCGCCGAGCGGGAGGGTGAGGCCATGGTGCAGCGCCGCCCCGACCATCCCGGCGGTGAGCCCCCAGAAGGCCCCGTGCCCGGTGGCGCGCTTCCAGAACATCCCGAGCGCGAAGGTCGCGAAGAGCGGGGCGTTCACGAAGGCGAAGACGAGCTGCAGGAGCTCCATGATGTTGTTGAAGGCACCCGCCACGTACGCCGCCGCCACCGAGAGCAGGACGCCGCCGACCGTCGCGACGCGTCCCATCCAGAGGTAGTGCGCGTCACTCGCCTCGCGTTTGAAGTGGCTCTGGTAGATGTCGTAGGTCCAGACCGTATTGAACGCGGTGACGTTCCCGGCCATCCCCGACATGAAGGAGGCGAGGAGCGCGGTGAGGCCGAGCCCGAGCATCCCCTC
>DAISWY010000058.1:0-12630 GCA_036826135.1 Gemmatimonadaceae bacterium
TCGCGTTCTGGCCGGTCCCAGTCGACCCCGTGGCGTGGGACGCGCCGGTGGATGCCGGCTACGTCGGTGCCTTCGCCGTCGATTCGTCGCTCGCGGGCGCAGAACGCATCGCGCTGGGCGATCATCCGGGGCCGGAGAGCGTCGCCCGCGATGCGGCCGGGCGGCTCTACGCGGCGACGCTCGACGGCAGCATCGTGCGCCTCGACAGCACCGGGCGGAATCCGACGGTCTGGGCGCGGACCGGCGGACGCGCGCTCGGGCTCGCGTTCGGCACGGACGGGATGCTGTACGTGGCCGATGGCATCCGAGGACTCCTCGCCGTCGACACCACCGGGCAGGTGACGGTGCTCGCGACCGAGGCGGAGGGGCGCCCCTTCGGCTTCGCCGACGACCTCGACGTCGCGCCCGATGGCCGCATCTACTTCAGTGATGCGTCGAGCAAGTTCACCGTGGCGGCGCGGGCGGACGCCAACGCCAGCACGCTCGACATCATCGAGCATGGTGGGCACGGGCGGCTCCTCGAGTGGGATCCCACCACGCGACAGGTCCGCGTCATCGCGAGCGGGCTGCAGTTCGCCAACGGGGTGGCGTTGACGTCGGATGCGCGGGCGGTGCTCCTCACGGAGACGGGCGCCTACCGTATCCTGCGCGTGGACGTCGTGGGGCCGTCGCGCGGGACGGTGACGCCGATCCTCGAGAACCTCCCCGGCTTCCCCGATAACATCACCCGCGATGCCGACGGGCGCTTCTGGGTGGCGCTCTTCGCACCCCGCAAGGCGATCCTCGACCGACTCGCGCGGCGCCCTGCGCTGCGCCGGGTGATCGTCCGCATCCCGTCCGCGCTCCAGCCCAAGCCGTCGCGGTACGCACATCTGATCGCCATCGACGAGACGGGGCGCGTGCTCGACGATCGACAGGATCCGACCGGCGGCTACGCGCCGGTCACCGATGTCCTCGCGACGGATCGCTGGCTCTACCTCGGGAGTCTCTCCGAGCCGACCCTCGCCCGCGTCCCGCGCTGACTCAGCTCGGCGCGCGCTCCTCGAGCCACTCGTCGAGCGTGGCGTAGACCGGGGCGGGATCGACGGCGTTGAAGATCTCGTGGTAGAGGCCGCCGAAGCTCTTCGCGCGGACGACGTGCTGCGGCGCCTGCATCGCGAACTTCGCGCTCCCGGCCGGGTCGACGAGATGATCCTCCAGTGCCCACATCAGAAGTGTCGGGACCGGCCACTGTCGTGCCTGGGCGATCACCTCGCCGCCTCCGGCCAGCACCGCGTGCGCGAGCCGTGGCGTGATCCGGTCGTGCACGAGGGGATCGGCCTTGTAGGCGGCCACGACCGCGGCGCTCTTGGAGACCTTGTCGGGCTGCACGCCATTGTGGACGGCGAGCCCCGGGAAGAGCGCCGAGCCGACGAGCAGTTGGAGCCGCTGCACGAAGCTCGTCTTCACGGCGAGCGCGGGAGAGGAGAGGATCAGTCCGTCCACGGGGCGGTACCGACGCGCCACCAGCTGCGCCGCGACCTGCCCCCCCATGCTGTGGCCAAGGAGAAAGAGGCGGTTCTGCGGATGCGCGCGCCGCACGGCGTCGATGACGAGCGTGAGGTCGTCGAGGTGATCATCGGGTCGGCGGATCGCCCCGCGGCGCCCCTCGGACTTCCCGTGACCCCGGAGATCGTAGGTCACGCAGTCGAAGCCCTGCTTCGTGAGATGCATCGCGACCTTCACGTACCGCCCGGCGTGCTCCCCGAGTCCGTGCACCACGAGGATCGTGCCCCGCGGTCGGCCCGTGCGCTTCCACCACCGGACCATCAGGGCGGTGCCGTCGCGCGCGGAGATCTTTTCTGGGGTCGTCGACATGCGCAGGGGGTGGCGGACGGCAGGGGAGGGTCAGAACTTCCGACCCTCTCCGGGAAACATATGACCGCGACGGAAAGTCCCGCCACGAACCCCACCCCGACCGACGCCCCGCTCCTCGTCTACGACGGGGACTGCGCCTTCTGTGCGCGGTCGGTGCAGTTCATTCTGCGCTTCGATCGCCGTCGCACGGTCCGCTTCGCCGCGCGTGACGGGGTGCACGGGACGGCGGTCCGCACGCGTCACCCCGTGCTGGCCTCGGTCGACTCCCTGCTCTGGGTGGAAGGGCGCGGTGCGGGGGAGGTGGTTCGGACCCACGCCGACGCCGCGCTGGCGGCGGCGCGCTATCTCGGTGGGGTCTGGGCCGTGCTCGCCGCGCTCGGTGGGATCGTGCCCCGACCGGTCCGCGATGCCGTCTATCGCCTGATCGCACGAAATCGCCATCGCCTCGGTGGCGGCGCGGCGTCCTGCGTCGTCTTCACACCGGAGGAACGCGCTCGAACCCTCGACTGAGGGGGAGGCGCCGCGCGCGCACCGGGCGGCCGACGCGCCGCCGAGCGCGCCCTCAACCTGACAACGCCGCGTAGTCCTCGGGGGTGTCGATGTCGCGCAGCGCCGCCACCGGCCAGTCATGCACGCCGGCCTCATCGAAGTGCGCCCGCACCACCGCCTTCCCGCACCCTTCGCCGGTCCAGGCGAGCAACTCGGACCAGAGCGCCCGGCGGAAGAGGAGTGGCGGAGCTGGTACCTCGCCGTAGCGCGAGACCTGCAAGGGCGCCATGCCCGTCGCATCGGCGCGCACGAGCGCAGCGACCATCGGTGCGGTGACGTGCACCATATCGGCCAGCAACACCACGGCGGACGCGACCTCCGTCCCCAACGCCCTGAGTCCGGCATGCAATGAGGCGCTTGTCGGGGCAGTCGGGTCCGCGACGCGCACGCAGCACACGTCGAGTCCATCGAGCGTCGCCTCCACCGCGTCGGCGTCGTGCCCCGTGACGACGATCAGTGGCGCACACCCCGCCGCGCGCAGCGTCTCCGCCGCGCGACGCACCATCGGGACGCCGTCGACGGGGAGCAGCTGCTTCGTGCGGCCCATCCGGGTCGCCGCGCCCGCGGCGAGGAGGATCCCCGCGATGACGCGTGGCGCGCCGGCGAGCTCAGCCGACATCGGCGTGGATCGGTGCGACGCGGTCCCGCAACGAGCGCGGGGCACGCCCGCTCCGCACGGCGAGGATCTCGGCGATGACCGCGAGCGCCACCTGTTCGGCGCCGTCGGTCCCGATGTCGAGTCCTACCGGGCCGAAGAGCCGCGCGCGGTCGAAGGGTCCCGTCGCCTGGAGTCGCGCGACGATGCGGTCCGTCCGCTGCCGTGGACCGAGGAGGCCGAGGTAGCGCACCGGGCTCATCCGCAACGCGTCGAGGTAGTCGATGTCGTCGCCGAAGTGATGCGTCATCACCACCGCCGCGTCGTCGGCGACGACCGCCACACGGGTGCATACGGCGTCGGCGGTCGCTTCCACCCGACGGATCGGGTCAGGGAAGCGCGCGGGGGTGAGGAGTCCTGGTCGGCGATCGACCACCACCACGCGGAACCCGACGAGGTCGCCGAGGCGCGCGAGCGGAATCGCATCGTCCCCAGCGCTGATGATCACGAGCCGCGGCGCCGGGTGGTGCACCTCGATGAAGCGGGCGGTCGCGCCATCCGTGTCGAGCCGCGAGCCGTCTCGCGCGAGTGCCGTGGCCCGCGGTCCGGACACGACCTCGAACGCGGTCCCGCCCGAGGGGTCGATCGTAGTGATCGTGATAAACGGCTCCTCCGCCTGGATCGCCGCCTGCATCGCGGGGCGGGCGTCCGTCAGCGGCTCGATGAGCAGCTCGACCTCGCCTTCGCACCCCACGCCGAGGTCCCACGCCGCAATCTCGTCCGCGCCGCCGCAGTAGCTGCGACGTTCGGCGACCCCGGTCGCGATGACCTGCCGTGCGACCTCGCGGACATCCCCCTCGAGGCAGCCCCCGCTGACGTTCCCGACGTGGTAACCGTCCTCGAGGACGAGAAGCTTGGCGCCGGGCTGGCGGTACGCGGACCCCTGCACGCGAATCACCGTCGCGAGCGCGGCCCGACGGCCGGTCGCCCACGCGTCTGCGAGCGCGGCGTGCACCTGCCGCGTCTCCGTCCATCCCTTCACGCGGTCAGCTCCAGCGCAGGTCGTGCCGCGAGAGCGGGAGGGAGCGGATGCGCTTCCCCGTCGCCGCGAAAATCGCGTTGCACAGCGCCGGGATGACCGGCGGGAGCGCGGGTTCGCCCATCCCCGTCGGCGGGTAGTCGGTGGTGCGGAAGTGCACCTCGACCGGCGGGACCTCGGTGATCCGCAGCAGCTCGAACTCATCGAAGTTCGACTGGACCACGCGCCCACCCTCGATGGTGATCTCCTGTCGCAGCGCCTCGGCGATGCCGTCGAGCACCGATCCCTGCACCTGGGCGATCGCGCCGCTCGGATTGATGATCTGGCTCCCGACGTCGCCGGCGACCCAGACCTTCCCGATCTTCAGCTCGCCGGCGGGGCTCACCGAGGCCTCCACGACCTCGGCGAAGTATCCCCGATGGCTGTAGTGGAACCCGACCCCCATCCCGGTGCCCTTGGGCAGCCGGCGCGTCCCCCAGCCCGACTTCTCCGCGACGAGCGCGAGGACGCCGCGCATCCGCTCGGCCACCAGCGCCGGCGCCTGCGGGCCGGTCGCCGGGGCGTTCGACGCCTGCGCAAGCAGGTCCATCCGGAAGGCGATTGGATCCTTCCCGGCGGCAAGAGCGAGCTCGTCGAGGAAGGAGTGGAACACGAACGCGATCGCATTGCTCGTCGGCGCGCGCAATGGCCCGGTGGGGACGCCGAGCGGCATCGTCGACACGCCGAGGGAGTAGTTCGGCACGAAGGCGGCGGGGAACTCGGAGGGGGAGAGCGCCGCAGAGTTCGCGAAGCTCTCGCCCTCGCCGAACGTCACGAAGTGGTTCTGCCACGCGATGAGCTTCCCCTGCGCGTCGACGCCGGCCTTGAGGCCGTGCCATCCGGCGGGCCGGTAGAAGTCGTGCTGCAGGTCGTCCTCGCGGGTCCAGGTGAGCTTCACCGGAACGCCGGCCAGCTTCGCGATCGCCGCCGCCTCGACCATGTAGTCGTTGTTCAGGCGACGCCCGAAGCCACCACCGCCGCGCACCATGTGGATGTCGATCGCCGTCGGCGCGATGCCGAGCGTCGTGGCGACGAGCTGCCGTCCTGGCTGCGGGTTCTGCGAGGAGGTCCAGATGGTGAGGCGGCCGTCGGTCCAGTGCGCCGTGCACCCCTGGGGCTCAAGTGGTGCGTGCGCGAGGAATGGGTAGGCATAGCGCGCCTCGACGATCTTCGTGGCGCCCGCGAAGGCGGTCGCCACGTCGCCGTCGGTACGCAGGACGCGCTGCGGCGTGCCGGCGAGCAGCGCCTCGGCGCGCGCGGCAAACCCCGTCGACGACTGCGCGGCGGTGGGATGCTCGGCCCAAGTGACCCGGAGGCGCTTCCGCGCCGACCGGGCGTGCCACCAGGTGTCGGCGACGATCGCGACGCCGGGGACGAGCCCCTGCAGGTTCGTCGTCCCCTCGATCACGAACGCGTGCGTGACGCCCGGGAGCGCGAGGATCTCGTCCAGGTTCGCGCTCGCCACCTTCGCGCCGAACACCGGGGCCTTCTCGTACACCGCGTGCTTCATCCCCGGGATGGTCACGTCGATGCCGAAGAGCGGCTGCCCGGTGACGATCTTCTTGTTGTCGATGCCGGGGATCGACTTCCCGATGATCTTGAAGTCCTTGGCCGCCTTGAGCGGCACCGTCGCCGGATCGGGGACGGGGAGGGCGGCCGCGCGCGTGGCGAGTTCACCGTACGTGAGGCGGCGACGCGACGCGTGGTGGTGCACCGCACCGTCCGCGGTGGTGAGCTCCGCGGCGGGGACGTTCAGTGCCTGCGCCGCCGCCCCGATCAGCAGCTGCCGACCGACGGCACCGGCGCGCCGGAGTGGCTCCCAGTTCATCGGCGTCGCCGTGCTGCCGCCGGCGAACTGACGACCGTATCGGCTCTCGTCCGCCATCGCCTGCTCGATGGTCACGCTCGCCCACGGCACGTCCAGTTCCTCGGCCACGAGCATCGGGAGCATCGTGCGCACGCCCTGCCCCACCTCGGGGTTCTTCGCGATGATGGTGATCGCCCCGGACGGGGTGATGCGGATGAACGCGTTCGGGGTGAAGGAGGCGGTCGGCTGCATCGCCCCGAGGGTGCCGATGCTGTCGAGGTCGACGACGGTCGAGAGGAGGAGCCCTCCGCCGGCGAGGGCGGAGACGCGGAGGAAGTCACGGCGATCGGTGGTCATCGGCTCACTCCCGTCCGGCCTGCATCGCCGCCGCGCGCTTGATCCCGTCGCGGATACGATGGTAGGTGGCGCAGCGGCAGAGGTTTCCGTACATCGCGGCATCGATGTCTGCGTCGGTCGGGTTCGGCGTGTTCGCGAGGAGCTCCGCCGCCTGCATCAGCTGCCCGGCCTGGCAGTAGCCGCACTGCGGGACATCGAGTTCCTGCCACGCCCGCTGGAGCGGATGTGACCCGTCGGGGGAGAGTCCCTCGATGGTCGTGACGCGCCGTCCCTGTACGGCGCTCGCCGGCACCTGACACGACCGGGTCGCCGAGCCGTTCACGTGCACCGTGCAGGCCCCGCAGAGGGCCGCGCCGCAGCCGTACTTCGTCCCCTTGAGGTCGAGCACGTCGCGAAGGATCCAAAGGAGCGGCATGTCGGCAGGCACGTCGACGCTGCGTGCCGTGCCGTTGACGGTGAAGGTCACCTTCATGAGCGGGTCCTCCGATAGGTCCCGGTGGTGAGCGGGGCGGTGAGGTGGCTGGGGAAGCGTTCGGCGGTACGGACCGTCGACGAGTCGAGCGCGATGAGCGCGATGGTCCGCGGGGCGCGGACCGTCGACGTCAGGGTGTAGGCGTCGGCCGCGGCGATCCAGGTACCCTGGTCGACGAGGGTCTCGGTGCGGTCGAGCACGCCGCTGAGGAAGACCCGCATCCAGGCCCGCTGCTCCCAGCGGCCCGTGGTGTCGACTGTGATGGCGGCGGAGTCGAGGATGATTTGCTCGAGCACGACCCCGATCCCGCGTGCGGAGATGGTCGCGGGGAGGGTTGTGTCGTTCACGGTGTGCAGATACCACGTGGCGCCCGCGACGGTCGGCGGGGTGGCGGGCAGGAGCACCTGCTCCCCGGTGCAGGCGAGGCCGGCGGCGCAGAGGAGGAGCGCGAGGGAGCGGCGGAGCGGGACCATGGGGGCGGGCGAGGGACGGACGGCGGCATCGGACACCGCGTGGGGCCGCCTCGAATCTCACCCCGACGCAGACGTCGGGCAAACTCGGGGCGCGGGTCGGAGGGCCGTCTCCTACATTACGCTCGCCGCGTATGCCCGTTCCCCCGCTCGACCTTCCCCTCCTGGAGCGTCCCTGGGGCGCCGCCCTCACGGCGGCGCTCGTCGTGGTGAATCTCGTGGCGAGCCTGCACGCGATCCTCCGGAAGCGTGACGTGCGGGCCGCGACGGGGTGGACCGGCCTCATCTGGCTTGTCCCCTGGGTGGGGGCCGTCCTCTACGCGGCGCTCGGACTCAACCGCATCAAGCGGCGGGCGAGTCTGATGCACCGGGCCCGGCGCCGGGCCCCGCTCACCACGACGGGCCAGCTCCGCATCGCACGGGCGCGCGGACAGGCGCTCGCCGATCCGCAGCTCCACGCGCTCGCGACCCTCGCCGAGGCGGTCGCGGACCGACCGGCGCTGAGTGGGAACGCGGTGACGCTCCTCCAGGACGGCGACGCGGCCTATCCGGCGATGCTCGAAGCGATCGCCGGGGCGCGGCACACCATCGGGCTCTCGACGTACATCTTCGGCGACGACGTGGCGGGGCGGCCGTTCATCGATGCGCTCGCCGCCGCGGTCCGCCGCGGCGTCGACGTGCGCGTCCTCATCGACGGCGTCGGTGCGCGCTACAGCTGGCCGCCGGCGCACCGGGCGCTGCGGGCCGCTGGTGTCCCCGCCGCGCTCTTCCTCGCCGGCCTCCGGGATGCGGGCCTCGGCTTCTTCAACCTCCGCACGCACCGCAAGATCCTCACCGTCGACGGCGCGGTCGCCTTCACGGGTGGGATGAACATCCGCGCGACGCACCTCCTCGCCTCGCGGCCGGCGCACCCGGTGCGCGACCTCCACTTCCGCCTCGCGGGTCCCGTCGTCGCGCAGGTGCAGGACGCCTTCGCCGAGGACTGGGCGTTCACCACCGGCGAGTTCCTCGAGGGCCCGGGGTGGTATCCGCGGTTGGAGGACGCCGGAGAGACCGTCGCGCGCGTCATCACCGACGGTCCCGACGGCGACCTCGAGGTGCTGCACACCGTCCTCCTCGGCGCCCTCGCGGTGGCGCGCGAATCGGTGCGCATCGTCACGCCGTACTTCCTCCCCGACCCGAGCCTCATCGCCGCGCTCGGCGTCGCGGCCCGCCGCGGCGTGCGGGTGGACATCGTCCTCCCCTCGCGCGGGAACATCCCGCCGGTGCAGTGGGCGGCGGCAGCTCAGCTCTGGCAGGTGCTCCGTCCGGGGTGCCGCGTCTTCTTCACCCCGCCCCCCTTCGATCACAGCAAGGTGATGGTCGTCGACCGTCGGTGGGCGCTCATCGGTTCGACCAACTGGGATCCGCGCAGTCTGCGCCTCAACTTCGAGCTCGATGTCGAGCTCTACTGTCCCCGGTGCGCGGCGACCCTCGACGACCTCGTCGCGGACCGCATCGCGCAGGCACAGCAGACGTCGCTTGCGGCGCTCGACGGGCGCCCGCTTCCGATCAAGGTGCGCGACGGGATCGCGCGGCTCTTCTCGCCGTACCTCTAGCGGCGCGGTTCGGGGTGGCGGCTCAGCCGGCCGCCGACCAGCAGACGATCACCGCGACCAGGACGCCGAAGGCCACCTTCACCGCCGCGGCGATGACGCGCCCGACGAGCGCGCCCCACGCCACCCGTCCGGCACGGGCCTCGTCGCCGTGCACCGAATACTCGGCCGCCAGCGCGCCGGCGAAGGCGCCGAGGAACGAGCCCACGAGGGAGCCGAGCAATGGGATTGGGACGCCGACGATCGCGCCAAAGAGCCCGCCGGCCAACGCGCCCCACGCCGCCCGCGATGAGCCGCCGGTCCGCGTCGTCGCTCGCATCGAGACGATGAACTCGAGTGCCTCCGCCACGGCGGCGAGCGCGGCGGCCACGCCGAGCGCGCCCCAGGTGAGCCCGGCGCTCGTGGCGATCCCTTTGTAGAGCGCCGCGCCGGCGAGGAAGAGCCAGGTCCCCGGGAGACCGAGGGCGGTCAGGGGGAGGGAGATGAGGGCGCCGAGGGCGAGGAGGAGGACGGGAAGCATCCGTGTATCTTGGGGGATGGCCCGCCCCTTCCGCGAGACGCTGGTCCGCGTGATGACCGTCCAGGTCGTCACCTTGCTCGTCCTCTGGTGGCTCCAGCGTCGGTACGGGGCCTGACGATGCATCCGCTCGATTGGGTGGTCGTCATCGGGTACCTTGGGTACATCGTCTGGGACGGGCTCAGGCGCGCGCGCGGCACGACCGACATCGAGGGGTACTTCCTCGCGAACCGCAGCCTCCCGTGGTGGGCCGTCGGGCTCTCGGTGATGGCGACGCAGCTCTCAGCCATCACCCTCGTCGGGACGACGGGGCAGGGCGCCACCGACGGCCTCCGCTTCGTCCAGTTCTACTTCGGCCTGCCGCTCGCGATGGTGCTCCTCGGCGTCACGCTCGTGCCGTTCCTGCACAAGGCCAAGGTCTACACCGCGTATGAGTATCTCGAGCGCCGCTTCGACGGACGAACGCGCACCCTGACCAGCCTCCTCTTCCTCGTCTCGCGCGGCCTCTCCTGCGGCGCGATCATCTCGGCGCCCGCCGTGGTCCTCTCCGCCGTGCTCGGCTGGCCGCTCGCCTCGTGTGTGGCGATCATCGGCGTGCCCACGGTGCTCTACACCGTGGTCGGCGGCGTGCAGGCCGTCACCTGGGCCGATGTGAAACAGATGGTGGTCATCGTCGGCGCCGTGATCGCGATGGCCGTCGTGCTCATCACGCGCATCCCCGTGCCGCTGGACGATGCGCTCGCCGTCGCCGGGGCCGCCGGCCGCCTCCGCGTCTTCGACCTCTCGTTCTCACTCGAGAATCCGTATACCCTCTGGTCGGGGCTGATCGGCGGCACCTTCCTGATGCTCTCGTACTTCGGGACCGACCAGAGCCAGGTGCAGCGCTACCTCGCGGCGCGGTCGGTGGACGAGGCACGCAGCTCGCTGCTGATCAGTGCGTACTGGAAGATCCCGCTCCAGGCGCTGATTCTCCTGCTCGGCGTGCTCGTTTTTCTCTACCACGTCTTCCAGACGGGGCCGCTCTACCATAATCCGGCACACGAGCGCGCGATGCGGGCCGCGGCGCCGGCGACGCTCGACTCCCTCACGCGCCGCTACGCCGATGTCTCCGCGGCGCGCGCCACCGCGGCGCGCGCGATGGTCGGGGCCCGGACCGCCGATGATCCCGCCCTGCTCGCCGATGCGACCGCGGCGTACCGCGGGCTGGAGCGGGAGGCCGACGCGGTGCGCGCCGTCGCGCTCGCGGAGGCGGGGAAGGTCGTGGCTGGCCCGACCCGCGATGTGAACTACGTCATCCCGCGCTTCGTGCTCGACGTACTGCCGGTCGGTCTCGTCGGGCTCTTCCTCGCCGCGGTGCTCGCGGCCGCGATGTCGAGCATCGCGGCGGAGCTCAACTCCCTCTCGACCGCCACCATCGTCGATTTCTATCGCCGTCGGTTCGTGACGGTGGCGGACGAGGCGCACTACCTGCGTGCCTCGAAGTGGGCCACGGCGCTCTGGGGCGCTTTCGCCTGTATCATCGCCCTGTACGCCGCGACCCTCGGCTCGCTCATCGAGGTCGTGAACCGCTTCGGCTCCTTCTTCTACGGCTCCATCCTCGGCGTCTTCCTGCTGGCGATGCTGCCGCGCGCGCGCGCCCGCGGCGCGTTCGGCGGGCTGATCGCGGGGATGGCGACAGTCGGCGCGGTCAGTGTGCTCCGTCCTGACATCGCCTTCCTCTGGCACAACGTGATCGGGGCCGTCGCGGTGGTGGTGGTCGGCCTCCTGCTCAGCCTCGGCGGCCGCACGCCCGACGCTGCGCGCTGACCCCTGACCGCTGACTGCAGATGTCCCGCTCGCCCCGGCTACCGGCGCGTCGGGCCTGACGCGCCGGGCCTGTTGTTCCGGCGCTACCGCGTGAGCACCAGATACCCGTTCGCCGGCAGGGTGAGCGTGCCCTCGGCGCCGAGGGCGACCGTCGCCCCCGTGAACGCATCGCGAGTGGGGATTGGGGGGAGGGGTCCGCACGAGGAACCCCCGTGGGGCGTGCGAAGAATATGCGGTGGCGCACGCATATCCGGGGCAACCGGCGCACGCCTATGCTGGACGAACCTGAGGCCGTGGCGGACGGGTAGGATGCCTCTATGACCGCCATCCGACTCATCGGCGTCCCTATGGACCTCGGCGCCTCGCGCCGCGGCGTCGATATGGGGCCCTCCGCCGTCCGATACACCGACCTCCGCGACCGGCTCATTGCCCTCGGGCACGACGTCGAGGACGCGGGGAATGTCCCCGTCCCCTTCCGTGAAGACGCCGCAAAGGGGGCACAGCGCGGCGCCCGCTACCTCGGTGCCATCACCGAGGTGTGCAGCGCCGTCGCCACTGCCACACGCGACGCGCTCGCCGCGGGACGCACCCCGGTGGTGTTGGGCGGCGATCACGCGCTCGCGGCGGGCTCCATCGCCGGGGCCGCGGCGCACCTCGCCCAGAGCGGTCGACGGCTCGGGCTCCTCTGGATCGACGCGCACGGCGATCTCAACACACCAGGCACCTCGCGGTCCGGGAACGTGCACGGGATGCCGCTCGCCGCCCTGCTCGGCCACGGCGACCGCGCGCTCGCGGGGATCGCGGGCGCCGTGCCGGCCGTGCGCGCCCGGGACGTGGCCCTCATCGGGCAGCGCGACCTCGATATCGCCGAGCGTCATCACATCACCAAGTGGGGCATCGCGACGTACACGATGCGCGCGCTCGACGAGCGCGGCGTGCGGACCGTGATCGAGGAGGCGATTGCCACCGCCACGCGCGAGACCGATGCGCTCTGGGTCTCGTTCGATATGGATGTGATCGACCCGGCTGAGGCGCCAGGCGTCGGCACCGCAGTGCCCGGGGGGATGACGTATCGAGAGGCGCATCTTGCCATGGAGATGCTCGCCGACACGGGGAAGCTCCTGGGCCTCGATATCGTCGAGGTGAACCCTGTGCTTGATGCGCACAACCGAACGGCTGAGGTCGCCGCGGAGTTGATTCTCAGCGCGCTAGGCAAACGGATCCTGTGAGGCGGATGATGACGACGATCCGCTATCAGCCCCCGGATTTCTCGGCGTCGCATCTCGTGGCGGCGCCGGCGGCGCGCACTGTGCCCGTGACGCAGGACGGCGTCCTCCCCGACGGCTTCTTCGCCACCACCAACCTCCCGACGTACGTGAAGGGGACGGACGGACGTTGGACCCTACCGCGCGAACCGCGGATGGATGGTGTCCTCGTGCGTGACGCGGAGGGTGGGTGGTGGGTGCGCGAGGGGCGCCGCGTGCGCATCGGTGATGCGGTCGTCGTCGGCGCGGCGGAGGATGGGCG
>DAISWY010000059.1:0-12366 GCA_036826135.1 Gemmatimonadaceae bacterium
GAGATCCGCGCCGCGGTGCCGGGGCTCGGGCTCGAGACCTTCGTGCACGGCGCCCTGTGCATCTCGTACTCCGGTCAGTGCTACATGTCGGGGATGATCTCCGAGCGGTCGGCGAACCGGGGCTCCTGTGCCCAGTCGTGCCGCAAGGATTATCTCCTCCACGACGCGGTGACCGGCGCCGAGCTCGACCGGGGCTACCTCATCTCCGCCAAGGATCTCGGGTCGTGGGAGCATCTCGATGCCATCGCCGACGCGGGGGTCGGCTGCCTCAAGATTGAGGGGCGGAAGAAGAAGCCCGAATTCGTCGCCACCGTCACCAAGGGCTACCGGGAGTTCCTCGGGCAGGTGCGCGACGGTGTCTTCGCGCCCCCTACGTTCGAGGCGGTGCAGCCCCTCGTGCAGATCTTCTCGCGCGGATCGACGGGTGGCATGTATGGCGGCCGTGAGGGCCGGGACTATATCACGCGGACGCAGCCGGACAACCGGGGCGTCGAGCTCGGCATCGTCGTCGGCTTCGAGGACGGCGCGGTCGTCGTCGATGTCCGTGCGCCTATCGCCGAGCGCGATGGGCTCGGGTTCGAGCCGCCGGGTGGTGGTCACCTCGAGAGTGTCGGTTTCGCCGCCGGTGCGGTCCGCACAGTGCGACACGCCGATGGGATCTGGCGTCAGTCGATTGTGGCCCGGCAGCGCGTCCCGGTGGGTTGGACGGTCGTCCGCTCCTCGCAGGCAGCGCTGCTTGAGGCCGCGCGGGCGAGCTTCGCCGAGGTCGGGCGCGTGGCTCGGCGACGGCGGGTCCCGCTTTCCGTGCGGTGCTTCGGTGCCTCCGGCGCCCCGCTCAAGGCGATCCTGCGCGCGGGTGATCACGACGTGACGGTCCGGAGTGATGTGCCGCTCGCCCCGGCGACGGCACGGAGCCTCGACGTCGCGCAGCTGCGCGAGCAGTGGGGGCGCCTCGGTGAGACCCCGTTCGTGCTGGGCGAGGTCGACGCGGCGGGGTTGGCGGCCGGGTGCTTCCTTCCCGTCCGCGAGCTGAATCGGATGCGTCAGGCCGCGGTCGAGGAGTTGCTGAACCTGCGGCAGTGGGATGCCGAGGCCGCCCTCGGGACACGGCAGCTCCTCGTCGAGGAGGTCGTGCGCGCCGTGCCGCGAGCGCAGTCAGGCCCGTCTGTCGCCGGTGTTGACGCGCACACAGAGCCCGGGGTCGACGCGGTGATCGCTGCCGATGCGGCGGTCGGAGCGGCCGGGGCGGCGGAGCAGGGAACGCTCGTCGCCGAGGTCTGGCGCCTCGCCGATGGCTACGCCGCGCTCGAGGCGGGTGCCCAGGAGATCGTCCTCGACCCTTTCCTCCGTCACCCGTTCCCATCGCTGAGCGCCGTCCGCGAGCTCGCCGCAGCGGTCGAGGAGGCCGGTGCGCGGTTCCGGCTGCGGACGCCGACCATCTGCCGGCCGGAGGACCGCCGGAAGCTCGACAAGTGGCTCGCGCTCGGGACGCCGATCCTGACGGGGCATCTCGGGCACCTGTACGAGCTCGCGTCGGCGGGGCGGGACGTGACCGCGGATTACGCCGTGAACTGTTTCAACCCGCACACCGCCGCCGAGCTCTTCGCGCTGGGCGCCCGGCGGATCACGCCGTCCATCGAGCTCACCGTCGATGAGCTCGCCGCGGTGACAGCGCCCTGGGACGGGGTCGGATTCGAGGTCGTTGTGTTCGGCCGGCCCGAGGGAATGACCCTGGAGCATTGTGTGCTGAATGCGGCCTTCGGGCGCACGCCGACGCATTGCCGTGATCTTTGCACCCAGACGCACCGCGATACACGGCTGACCGATCCCGCGGGTTACGTCTTCCCGGTCGCCACGGACTACGCCTGTCGGAATCGGCTCCTCCATTCGCGTCCGATTGACGGAACGGAGTTCCTGCCGCGTCTGTGGGCCGCGGGCCTCCGTCGCCATCGTCTGCTGTTCAACATGCCGGATGATGATGTGGCGTCGGTGACGCGGGCGTTTCGTGCCGCGCTCGACGGCGTGGCGGTCGGTGCCGCACCCGGGCGCGCGGTCCGCGAGCTCCTCGACGGCGTGTTCACCCGCGGCCACTTCGCCCGAGCGGTCTGACGCTGATGACGGCAGGTCGGTGGTGATGCCACCGCCCGCCGGGTACGCGATCCTGCCCGATGCCTCAATTCACCCCGACCCTCGATGACGCGCGCCTCGTGTTGCGCGACCAGTTCGGGTACCCTGAGTTCCGGGCGGGGCAGGCCGATGCGGTCGCGTCCGTGCTCGCCGGGCGCGATACGGTCGTTGTCCTTCCGACCGGAGGGGGGAAGTCGCTCTGTTTCCAGGTGCCGGCGCTCGCCCTCGGCGGGCTGACGGTCGTCCTCTCGCCGCTCATCTCCTTGATGAAGGACCAAGTGGATGCGCTCGAAGCGCGGGGGATCGCGGCGACCTTCCTGAACAGCACGCTGAGCACCAACGAGATCAATGCCCGGATGGCGCGCGTCGAGCGGGGGGAGATCGCCCTCCTCTACGTGGCCCCGGAACGGTTCGACCTCGGTCGGTTGGCGGACCGGCTCCGCGCGGTCGGGGTGCGCCGTCTCGCCGTCGACGAGGCGCACTGCATCAGCGAGTGGGGGCACGATTTCCGTCCGAGCTATCTGCGGATCCGACAGGTGCGCGAGCGGCTCGGCGCCCCGCCCACCGTCGCGCTCACCGCCACGGCGACGCCGGAGGTCCGCGAGGACATCGTCCGCCAGTTGGGACTCGTCGAGCCGACGCTCGTCCTGACGGGGTTCGATCGCACGAACCTCACGTACGCCGTCATCGCGACGAAGAACGATGCGGAGAAGGACGCGACGCTCATCGATCTGCTGCAGGAACAGCGCGGCGATGGGGTGTCGATCGTCTACGCGAGCACGCGCAAGGCGGTCGAGCGGATCGCAGAGATGCTGCGGTGGGCGCGGTTACCGGCGGTGGCGTATCACGCCGGGCTCGATGACGCGCACCGCGCCGAGGTGCAGGATGCCTTTATGTCGGGACGCGCTTCGGTGATCGTCGCCACCAATGCCTTCGGGATGGGGATCGACAAGCCCGACGTGCGACTCGTGGTGCACTACGCGATGCCCGGGACCTTGGAAGCGTACTACCAGGAGGCGGGACGGGCGGGGCGGGATCGCGCACCCGCGACGGCGATTCTCCTGCACGCCTTCCCCGATCGGTTCACCCACGAGTTCTTCATCGACGGCGCCCTGCCGCCGCGGGATGTGATCACCTCGGTCTATGATGCCTGCCGGCGGCTCGCCGACCGGAACGGGCTCGTCACCGATGACGCCGTGCGGATCGCAGCGGTGGCGCGGGGAAAGGTGAACGATCGTCAGGTGGCCTCAGCGCTCCGTGTGCTCGGACGGGCCGGGGCCGTGGCCGTCGCCGACGCTTCGCGTGTGATGGCTCAGGTACGGCTACTCGCCTCGCCGGAGCGGATTCGTGCTGAGCTCGACCCCGCGGCCGATGGGCGTGCGCTCGAATTGCTCCGGTCGCTGTGGCGGCGTGCCGGGGGACGGTTCCACCTCGGCATCATCGCGGACCTCGAGGCGGTGCCGCCGGGCCTGGGCGGCGCGCGCGGAGCCGCCCAGCTGCTGGACACCCTGCAGGCGCGTCAGTTCGTGATCTGGCGGCGGGTCGGCGAGGGGCTCACCGTGCTCGAGCCGGATCGCTCCCTCGACGCGCGGGAGGTCGACTGGACCACGCACGAGCGACGGCGAGCGGGCGAGCTCCGGAAGCTCGACCAGATGCAGCGGTACGCGTATACAGAGAGCTGTCGCCGGGGGTTCGTCCTTCGGTATTTCGGTGACCCGGCCGCTCGTCCGCGGTGCACCGCCTGCGACAACTGCACCGGTGAGCGCCGTTCCGCCAGCGAGGCGCCGACGAAACGGGGCGGCCGCGGTGCAGGTCGGGCCAAAAAGGCGACGCGGCGGCGCCCTCGGTGAGGAGGGCGCCGCCGCGTGTCCCGGTCCGTTATCGAAGATCGGGCACTGCGGAAAAGGTCCCGCTCGAAATCAGTTACCGACGTTCTGGCACTTCTTGAGGATGTCCCGCTCGAACTTCGTCGGATCGCCGAGCACGGGCCACAACTCGTCGAGGTACGCCTTCGTATCGAGCCGACGCCGGTCCTCGAGCCCCGGGAACGGGGCGGACCAGAGGGCGTCGATGGCGGCCCGCTTCGAGGTGTAATGTGCGATCGTCGGCGCCCAGTCGGAGGCGCTCAGGCAGGGGCCGCGATGGAGCCGGTCCCGGACACTCCGGATTCCCAGCATCGGGTTGGGGAACGAGTAGCGCGCGTTCACGGCACCCGACCAGTCGTAGTCGTACGCGACCGTGACATAGTCACCGCTGGCGTTCCGGAAGAGCTCGATGTTGTGGAGCGCCGCGACCGACCAGTCGGTGTTGCCGATCCAATAATTCCAGAGGCTCACGCGCCGCAGCGGCTCGGCGACCACGTCCTCGAAGACCGCGCCCGTCTGATCGGCCGCCTCAAGGTCGTTGTTGTCCGCCACCTCCTCCTCCGTTTCGAGGAAGAACGCGACCACCTCGATCGGCTTCACGCGATTGAGCGAGTCGGTGTAGGTGATCTTCGCCAGCCGGGTCCGATGATGCACCTCGTTCACAATCGCGTAGGTGCGGTACATCAGATACTCGAGGTAGATGTACTGCTGGTATTCGGCGGAGGCCGGCCGGCAGGGGGTGACGATCTTCAGCCGCGGATTGCCCTGCAGGATGGAGTTCTCGCGCGCCTCACGCTCGGCACGGAGGAAGAGGGGCGGGAAGGCGCAGTTCCGCGCCTGTCGTCGGAAATGCCCGCGGGCGCGCAACTCGGTCGCGACCTTCTTGGTGGAACCGTCTGCGTCGGTGTACGAGAGCTCGGCGCCGTGCCACTGCAGCTCCGTCGAGTCGCGCTCGCGCATGAGGTCGCGGAGGTTGGTCGCGATCGTGACCGTGAGCGGCGCGTCCGCCTTGAAGAGCGGCTGCGCACCGATGCGGTTCGGGCGGCCGAACGCCGCGGCAAGCAGGACTGCCAAAGGGAGGGCCTGCAGCAGGATACGCCGGCGGACGAGGGGGCGAGCCATCAGAACTCCGGGCCCAAGTGGGGCCGGTTGGAGGGATGCGAGAAAGTGCGGAGCCGGCGCGGCCTTGGCAACCTCTCCTGCGCGCGGTCCCGCGGGTAGAATTCCCCATGTGGTGCGACGGTGTTCGCGCGGTTCCCCCTCCGACGCCTGATTTTCGTGATTCGACCTCTTCGCTCGCCGTCTGCAGCCGCGCTCCTCGCGCCTCTCCTCGGGCTCCTCGCCTCGCCGGTCCTGCCGGCCCAGGAGCGCCCCGCCGCCCCGCGGCCCTCCTTGCTCGTGGTCGTGACCGTCGACCAGTTGCGGCCGGAGTATCTGGAGCGCTGGGATGATCAGTTCCGTGGAGGGTTTCGTCGCCTCATCGACGAGGGAGCGTTCTTCGTCCGCGCGGCGCACGATCACGGCGTCACCGAGACGGCGCCGGGTCACGCGTCGATCCTCTCGGGGCGGTTCCCGTACTCGACGGGGATCGCCAGCAACAGCGCCGGAGTAAATACGACCGCGTCGCCGCTCGTCGGCGCGGAGGGGAACGGGGCCGCTCCGTTCCGTTTCCAGGGCACGACGCTCGCCGACTGGATGGCTGCGGCTGAGCCGCAGACCCGCATGCTCTCCGTTTCCCGGAAGGACCGAGGCGCCATCCTCCCCATCGGGCGAGGGTCGTACCCGGTCTTCTGGTACGCCCAGTCGACTGGTGGATTCACGACGAGCACCTGGTACGCGGATTCACTCCCCGCGTGGGTCCGCGCGTTCAACGCCGAGCAGCGGGTCACGCGACGGTACGCGGGGCGGCTCTGGGATCTACTCGAGGGCATTGGGAGCTATCCCGAACTCGATGAAACCCCCGCCGAGGCCCGGAGCCAGGAGCCGCGCTTTCCGCATCGGCTCCCCGCCGATCCCATGCTCGCGCAGAATCTGATCATCGGCTTTCCGTATATGGACGAGCTGACACTGGACTTCGCCTGGGCCGGCGTCCGAGCGCTCGAGCTCGGGAAGGGGCCCCAGACCGACCTTCTCGCGGTGTCGCTGTCGACGACGGATGCGGTCGGCCACCGCTGGGGGCCGGACTCCCGTGAGGTGCACGACCATCTCCTCCGACTTGACCGCATGCTGGGAATCTTCCTCGATTCCCTCGCCGCCCTGCGAGGCGGCGATCGTATTGTCGTCGCGCTGACCGCCGATCACGGGGTCGCGCCGAGCCCGGACGGCCGGTCGTCCTGGGGCGACAATCGACGGGCCTCACGCGTCTCGCTCGATGATTTCAGCCGAGCCTTCCAGTCGGCGATGCCGTACATCGCCTCGAGTGGGATCCCCGCGGACGCCTTCGACTTCGATGGCTTCACCCTTGCCGTCGACCGCGCTCGAGCGCCCGGGAAGGACCGCGTCCTGCAGGAGATCGCCACCGCCTTCGCGAACGAGGCGCGCCGTGTGCCCGGCGTTATGCGCGCCGATGTGCTGGACCGACTTTCCCGGGCGGATACGGTGAAGGACGCAATCGCACGCCGCTGGCTCCATAGCTTCCGGCCCGGCGGCGATGTGCTGGCGGTTGTGACGCTGGAGCCGTACCACATCTTTGATGGCGGCAACACGGCGACGCACGGCTCACCGCACGATTATGACGCGCAGGTGCCGCTCATCCTCTGGGGCGCGCCGTTCCAAGCCGGCCGGCGCACCGAGTCGGTCCGGGTGGTCGACCTCGCGCCCACCCTCGCGGAGCTGCTCGGCATCTCGCCGCTGGAACGCCTCGATGGCCACCCTCTGAACGGAGTCCGACGCCCGTGAGCGAATTACCCTACCTCGAGCCGCATCACGTCGCGACCCGTGAGATGGTGCGCGCCTTCGCGCAGGAGGAGGTGGCCCCCGTCGCCGCGGCGCATGACGCCGATCAGACCTTTCCGTGGGAGAACGTGCGGAAGATGGCGGACCTCGGGCTGCTCGGTATCCCGTGGCCCGAGGCGCTTGGTGGCGCCGGCCTCGATACGATCGCGTTCATGATTGCCATCGAGGAGCTTGCCGTCGTCTGCGCCTCGCACGCCATCACGATCTCGGCCCATACCACGCTCGGGACCTCACCGATCGTCAACTTCGGGACCGATGCGCAGCGGGAGCGATTCGTCCCGCGCCTCGCCGGGGGCAAGGTGCTCGGCGGGTTCGGGTTGACGGAGCCCGGGGCGGGGTCGGACGCCGGGGGGACGCAGACGACCGCCGTGCGGCGGGGCGACCGGTACGTGCTGACTGGGACCAAGCGGTTCATCACGCACGGCGGCGTCGGCGAGATCTTCGTGGTGACCGCCGTGACCGATCCCGCGCGCGGCACCAAGGGGATCTCGAGCTTCATCCTCACGAAGGAGACCTGTGATCTCGAGGGGGCGAAGGCGGTCGGGATGGGACACGACCCTTCCTTGGCGCCGATGCCCGGTTTTCGCGCCGGCAAGAAGGAGGACAAGCTCGGCTGGCGTGCGTCGGACACCCGTGAGCTCATCCTCGACGAGGTCGAGGTCCCGCTTGAGAATCGCCTCGGCGAGGAAGGGATGGGTTTCAAAAACTTCATGCGGACTCTGGACGCGGGCCGCATCGGGATCGCGGCGCTCTCGCTTGGATTGGCCCGCGGTGCGTTTGAGCAGGCACTCGCATACACGGGACAGCGGCGCCAGTTCGGGAAGGCGATTGCCGAGTTCCAGGGGGTGCATTTTCAGTTGAGCGACCTCGCCACACAGCTCGAGGCCGCCCGGCACCTGACGTATCACGCGGCGTGGCTCTCGCAGACGGGCCGTCCCTTCGGGAAGGAGGCGGCAATGGCCAAGCTCTTCTGCTCGGAGCTCGCAACGCGTGCCACGATCGCGGCGATCCAGCTCCACGGGGGGTACGGGTATACCAAGGAGTACCCGGTGGAACGGATGTTCCGCGACGCGAAGATCGGGGAGATCGGCGAGGGGACCTCGGAGATTCAGCGAATCGTGATCGCGCGGCATCTGCTCCCCGACCTCCGGCTCTGACGGGGGGCGCCGGTTGCATTGGCCCCCGCCGGGCGGTTTCATTCCTCTCCACGGTTAGTGTCAGCGGCGACTCGGCCCGTCCGGGTCGCCAGGTCTGCCGGGGCCCGTTGCCCCGGCATCTCCCGAATCCGGCCAACGTGATGATGGATCGCACGCTGCACCGACGACCCCCGGTCGCCACCGCCGCCCTCGCCGGGCGGGGGATGGGCGCGTCCGGGGCGGTGGCTCCGTGGACGATCCGATGGCGGGACGGGGGCTCATCAGCTCCGGGGTTCCATGAAGCGCGAGATCCTGATCAGCGCGACACAGCGCGAGGTGCGCGTCGCGATCATCGAGGACGACCAGCTCGTTGAATTGCAGGTCGACCGTCCTGAGAACAAGCGGATGGTCGGGGACATCTATCTCGGGAAGGTCGAGGCGGTGCTGCCGGGAATCCAGGCGGCATTCGTGAACATCGGCACCGAGAAGGCGGCGTTCCTCCATAACACCGACCTCGTCTATGACGAGGATGGGGATGACGACGCCGACGACGATGGGGACGACGACGAGGACGATGCGTCCGACGAGCCCGATGCCGCTGAGGCGGCCGCGGGCGGCGAGGGGGCCGCGCCGGAGCCACGCCGCCGTGGTGGGCGTCGCGGCGGGGGGCGTCGCCGCCGGAAGGAGGCGCCGAAGATCGAGGATGTCCTCAAGCGCGGCCAGTCCCTGATCGTCCAGGTATCGAAGGAGCCGATTTCCACCAAGGGGCCGCGCGTGACCGCGCAGGTCTCACTGGCGGGACGCTTCCTCGTGTATATGCCGTTCGCCTCCCGGGTCGGCGTCAGCCGGAAGATCGGGGAGCGCGCGGAGCGGCAGCGCCTGCGCGCGCAGGTCGAGTCGGTGCTGCCGAAGGAGAAGGGAGGCGTCATCGTCCGGACCGTCGGCGAGGATGTGACCCAAGAGACCTTCTCGCGCGAGCTCCAGACGCTGATTGGGCAGTGGGACAAGATCGTGAAGAAGCAGAAGTTCGTCGGGTCGCCGCCGAAACTCCTGCACCGTGAGACCTCGCTGACGCGGGGAATCATCCGTGATCTCTTCTCCACGAAAGTCGACCGGCTGACGGTCGACTCCAAGCAGGTCTACAACGAAGTCGTCGAGTACCTGACCGGCATCGCGCCGGAGCTCATCGACCGGGTGCAGCTGCACGAGGACAAGGTCCCGCTCTTCGACAAGGCCGGGGTCGAGACGGAGATCCGCGATCTCTTTAAGCGGCGTTGCGACCTGCCGAGCGGGGGGTACCTGATCATCGAGCCGACCGAGGCGCTCGTCTCGATCGACGTGAACTCGGGGCGGTTCACCGGAAAGAAGGATCCGGAGAAGACCGTCACGAAGACCAACCTCGAGGCGGCGCGTGAGATCGCGCGGCAGCTGCGGCTCCGCGACGTCGGTGGCATCGTCGTGTGCGACTTCATCGACATGGAGACGAAGGCGAGCCGCGACAAGGTCCTGCAGGAGCTCCGGACCCACCTCGGTCGGGACCGGGCGCGCACCAAGGCATACGCTGTCAGCGATCTCGGTCTGATCGAGATGACCCGGCAGCGCGTCCGGCAGAGCCACTTCCACGCGATGACGGAGCCCTGTCCGACCTGCGCCGGGACCGGACGCGTCTTCACGGCGGAGACCATCGTGCGCCGGATGGAGCGTGCGGTCCGCCGGGTGGCCAGCGAGGGGCGGCGGGATGCGCTGGTGGTCAAGTTGCCGCCGGATGTGGCGATCTACGTGCTACAGGAGGAGAAGGACCTGATGCGACGGCTCGAGAAGGGGATTGGCTTCGGGGTCGAGCTTCGGGACGATCCGCTCCTCCGGCCGGACGAGTTCAAGCTGGTGGTGAAGGGGGCCGGTCGGGATATCACCAGCCAGTACGCCGTGGCGTAGGGGCGAGAAGGTGGGGGGGGCGCAGTCCGGGGCGTGGTCCGCAGCCTCTAGCGCATTGCCCTTGAAGGACTTGACCCCGTGTCGCCCCTCGCCTATTCTTCGAGGCTCGCGACAATCCGCACTCAGGTAACCTCATGTCCTACGCCATTTTCCGCTCCGGCGGCAAGCAGTTCCGCGCCGAGAAGGGTGTGACCCTTCGCCTTCCCTCCCTGCCGGGTGAGGCGGGCGCTAAGGTCGAGTTCAACGACATCCTCCTCGGGTCCGACGGCTCCAACGTGAAGGTGGGCGTCCCGACGCTGAAGGGCGCCTCGGTCACGGCGGAGATCGTCAAGCACGGACTCGGCGACAAGATTGTCGTCTTCAAGTTCAAGCGGCGTAAGAATTACGCGAAGAAGCAGGGCCATCGGCAGAAGTTCACCGAGGTCCGCATCCACGACATCACCCTCGGCTGACCGGGGACGAGGCTCTCATGGCACATAAGAAAGGCGTAGGCTCGTCCAGAAACGGCCGCGATTCCAACCCGCAGTACCGCGGGATCAAGAAGTTCGGCGGTGAGAAGGTGATTGCCGGCAACATCATCGTCCGCCAGTGCGGCACGAAGTGGCACCCGGGCAACAATGTCGGCCTCGGCACCGACTACACCATCTACTCGCTCATCGAGGGCGTGGTGAAGTTCGAGCACAAGTCGAAGAGCCGGTACAAGGTGTCCGTCTACCCCGTCGCCACCGCGTCGTAAGAGCGCTCAGGTCGCTGTCAGCGCCCCCCGCATCCTCTCGGTGCGGGGGGCGTCTTTTTCGTGTCGACGGCGACCGTGTGTTCGGCCGCCGTGGTCCAGGACACGGATGCCCTCCCGCGTCCGCTCGTGGCGATGCGCGAGGAGCCCCTCCGCTGCGCGGAGGGGCTCCTCGAAGTCGTACCACGACGATGATCAGACGGGTGTGACGCCCGGCCGTCGAGGCCCGGGCGTCACGCCTCGGACGATCACGGCCGACGATACGAAGGCGGCAGCGTCAGGTACCGCTCCGTGAGCTGCTGCTGGCGGCTCTTCGTGTCGAAGGTGCGGCCCTGGACGAACACCTGCTCCGCGCGCGTCGAGAACTCGAACGGGTCGCCGCTCCAGACCACGACGTTCGCGTCGCGCCCCACCTGCAGCGACCCGACGCTGCCGGCGACCCCCATGACCTCAGCAGGCGTCAGCGTGACGGCCCGGAGGGCGTCGTCCCACGAGAGGCCGTAGGCGACGGCGTTGCCCGCCTCCTGCCGGATGTTCCGGACGTTGAAGTCCACTCCGCCGCTCGTCCCGATACCGACCAGCACCACCGTCACGCCGGCGGCCCGAAGCATCGCGGCGTTCTCGCGACGCTGGCCGAGCGCTTCGAAGCTGGTCGGGATATCGCTCATCGCGCCGACGAAGACCGGCACCTTCGCAGCGGCGATCTCCGTCGCGACCATCCACCCCTCACTCGCGTTCGCGAGCCAGAGCCGCAGATTGTACTGCTTCGCGAACTCGAGGGCCGCGAGAATGTCCGACGCGCGATCGACGTCGAGCATCAGCGGGAGCTGGCCGGTGACGACGGGGATTAGCGCCTCGAGGTTGGCCTGCGTCGTCTCGAACGTGCGCGTGCTCCCCGTCTCATACGCCGCGCGACGCGTCTGGTACGCCCTCACGTCGTCGAGGAGACGGCGCCACTTGTCCCAGTACTCGTCGCGCGCGCCGGTGCCGGCGCTCGGGCTGCCGAAGCCACCGAGCATCGCGGTGGGTGCCTTTCGGAGCATCGCGGTGGCACTGGTGGCCTCTACGAGGTCGATCAGCGCGGTCCGGCCACCGATCATCCCGCCGCCGCCGATCACGCCGACCGAGGTCACACCTTCCTGTCGGGTCGGCGCGATGAAGGTGTTGGCGGGGTTGATCCCGCGCCACGCGTCAAAGGTCGCGGCGATGCCGTCGGCGCCCCGCGCACGTCCGTCGGAGTAGCCGCCGCTGAACTCGGGGCTCCCGCCCTCGCCGAGGCCGAGGCTGGTGAGGGCGTGGATCAGGCCCGGCGTGACCCACTTTCCGCGGGCGTCGATCCGGCGGGCGCCCTCGGGGATGGCGACGCCGGCCCCCACGGCAGCAATCTTGCCGTCGCGGATCAGGACGGTCCCGTTCTCGATCTTGGGGCCACTGACCGGGTAGACGGTGCCGCCGGTGATGGCGATCACCTGCGCGCCGGTGATTGAGGGGAGCATCGCGGTGATGACCGCGATGCGGAGCATGGACAGTGTGTGGCGCATCAGCGGATCCCCCCGGCGTTGGGCACGTAGCCGAGTTCGAAGTCGGTGCGCCAGCGCTGGGACGCGTCGGCGCG
>DAISWY010000060.1:0-12340 GCA_036826135.1 Gemmatimonadaceae bacterium
GAGGCGGTGCAGCGACGGGTGTCCCTCGACGTGGGGCTCCGCAGCGGCGCCCTCGGCGTCGCCCTCGTGGACGCGCGACTCCCGCTCAGCCGCAGCGGCGGGAGCGCCCTCGCGACCAGCGACGGCGACATCGCGCAGCGCAGCTATCTCGTCACGTTCCGCAGCCGGGAGACCGAGGGCGCGCACCAGATCGTCGAGCTCGGTGGCGGGCTCTCCCAGTGGGCCGACTACCGCGGCACCGACCCGCTCACGGCCGACGAGGCCAAGGCGCGGCATGCGCTCACGCTGATCGTCGGCTATGGATTCGGCTTCACCCTGGGGAAGCGCACGACGCTGACCCTCGTGCAGGACTACGCGACGCTCTGGGGCCCCGGCGAGGGGCTCCGCGCCGGCGAGACGCGCGCCGTCCGCCAGTATGTCACGCGCGTCGGCATGCGCTACCGCTTCACCGGCACCCGCTGACCCTCCCCGCGCTTCGACCGAGGACCGACCGATGACCTCCGCCCATCTCCCCCGCCGCGCCGTCGGCGCGCTCCTCCTCGCGACCGTCACGCTGCAGGCCTGCCGGCCCGGGGCCGCGACCCCGACGCCCGCGCCGTCCGACGCCCGCTACTCCGGGACGTACGCCGGCGGGTGGCGCTACCCCGAGGCGCGCGAGGCGACCTTCGGCGCCTCGGCGATGGTCGCCAGCAACTCCGACCTCGCGAGCGAGGCGGGGGTCGAGATCCTGCGCGCCGGCGGGAACGCCGTCGACGCCGCCGTCGCGGTGGGGTTCGCGCTCGCCGTGACGTACCCGTTCGCGGGGAACATCGGCGGGGGCGGCTTCATGACGATCCGGATGGCCGACGGCCGGACCGCCGCGCTCGACTATCGCGAGGTCGCACCGCTCGCCGCGACGCGTGACATGTTCGTCGATGCGACGGGCCGCCTCACCGACCGGAGCGTCGTCGGTCACCTCGCCTCGGGCGTCCCGGGCGCGGTCGCCGGCCTTGATGCGGCGCTGCAGAAGTACGGGACGATGTCACTCGCCCAGGTGATGGCCCCCGCGATCCGCCTCGCGCGCGACGGCTTCGCCGTCGACAGCAGCCTCTGGCGCTCGCTGCGCGGGTCGCAGGAGCGGCTCTGCCGCTTCGCCGGCTGCGCGCTCTTCTTCCCCGGTGGCGAGGCCGTCCCGGCCGGCCAGCGGCTCGTGCAGGGCGACCTCGCGCGGTCGCTGCAGCTCATCGCGGAACGCGGTCCGGCGGCGTTCTATGACGGGCCGGTGGGCGAGACCCTCGTGGCGGAGATGGAGCGCGGCGGCGGGATCATCACCCGCGAGGACCTGCGCCGCTACGAGGCGAAGTGGCGCGAGCCGGTGATCTCGACGTACCGCGGCTACACGCTGATCACGATGCCGCCCTCCTCGTCGGGCGGGATCACGATGACCGAGACGTTCAACATCCTCGAGACCTTCGGCCCGCTCCCCGCGTTCGGCACGGCGCCGTATATGCATCTCCTCGCCGAGGCGTTCCGTCGGAGCTTCCAGGACCGCAACGCGAAGCTCGCCGATCCCGACTTCGTCCCCGTGCCACGCGCCGAGCTCGTGAGCAAGTCGTACGCCGCCACGCTCGCCGCGACGATCGACCGCACCCGCGCCTCGAAGACCCCGGCGTTCGCGCCGCAGGGTCGCGAGCCGGAGCACACCACGCACTACAGCGTCGTGGATGCCGCGGGCAACGCCGTCGCCACGACGACGACCATTAACGGCGGCTACGGCTCCGCGGTCTGGGTGCCGGGCGGCGGCTTCTTCATGAACAACGAGATGGATGACTTCGCCGCGCAGCCCGGGACGCCGAACATGTTCGGCCTCGTGCAGGGAGAGGCGAATGCGGTGCAGCCCGGCAAGCGGATGCTCTCCGCGATGTCCCCGACGATCGTGCTCGACCCGCAGGGACGCGTGCTGCTGGTGGTCGGTGCGGCGGGTGGTCCGACGATCATCACGGCGGTCACGCAGGTGATCCTCAACGTGATCGAGCATCGGATGACGCTCGGCGACGCAATGCGCGCGCCGCGCCTGCACCACCAGTCGCTCCCCGACCAGATCCGCGTCGAGAGCCAGGGCTTCGCGGACGCGGAGCTCGCAAAGCTCGAAGGGATGGGCCACACGCTCGCTAAGCAGGGGGCGATCGCCAACGTGAACGCGATCATGCGCGTCCCCGGCGGCTGGCACGGCGTCCGCGAGCCACGCGGCTCGGGCGCCGCGGTCGGCTACTGAGGGCGGGACCGCCCCCACCCGACCCGACGCGCATGCGCCTCCTCCTCCGGCTGCTCCACTGGATGCGGCCGTACCGCTGGCGGTTCGCGGCGGGGCTCGCCTGCGTCGTCCTCTCCACGGCAATCAACAGCCTCATCCCCACCCTGCTCAAGCAGGCGATCGACGCGCTGGGGAGCGGGGCGGGCGTCACCGCCGTCGTCCGCATCGGCGCCACGATGGTCGCGGTCACGCTCACGATGGCGTTCTTCCGCTTCCAGATGCGGGAAATCCTCAACGGGGTCTCGCGGATCGTCGAGACCGACCTGCGGGATGCCGCCTTTGCGCGATGCACCACCCTCGACGCCGCGTGGTACGGCCGCACCCGCACCGGCGAGGTGATGGCGCGTCTGACGAACGACCTCGGGGCCGTCCGAATGGCCGTCGGCCCCGCGATCATGTACCTGACCAACACCATCTTCGGCGCGCTCTTCGCGCTCGCCTACATGGTGCAGATCAGCCCGCGCCTCACCCTCCTCGCGCTCCTCCCGATGGTGCCGCTGCCGTGGGTGATGTGGACGCTGGGACGCGCCACGCACGACCGGTTCGAGCGGGTGCAGGCCCAGTTCGGCGACCTCACCACGATGACACAGGAGCACCTCTCCGGCGTGCGCGTCGTGCGCGCCTACGCCCAGGAGGAGGCTGAGTCCGCACGCTTCGCCGCGTTGAGTGATGAGTACCTCGCGCGGAATATGCGCCTCGCACGTCTGAATGCGCTCTTCAATCCCAGCTTCACCCTCCTCGCCGGACTCGGCGCCGCCGTCGTCCTCGGCGTGGGAGGCGGGATGGTGCTCGACGGGCGGATGAGCGTCGGGACCTTCGTGGCGTTCGGCCTCTACCTCGCCAACCTGACCTGGCCACTCATCGCGCTCGGGTGGGTCACGAACCTCTTCCAGCGCGGCGCCGCCTCGATGCGTCGCGTCCTCGACATCCTCGACGCCGAGCCGACGCTGCGCGATGCCAGCGCGCCCGGGACGGCGCTCCCCCCCGCCAGCGGCGGCCGGCGCCTCACCCTCGAGCAGGTCAGCTACACCTATCCTGGCACCGCGCGCGAGGTGCTGCGCGACATCACCGTCGACGTCCCCGCCGGGACGACGCTCGGCATTGTCGGCGCGACGGCGAGCGGGAAGAGCACGCTGCTCGAGCTCCTCCCGCGCCTCACCGATCCGACGCGGGGGCGAATCCTCCTCGACGGCATCGACCTACGCGAGATCCCACTGCACGTCCTGCGCGCCGAGATCGGCTTCGTCCCGCAGGAGAGCGTGCTCTTCAGCGAGACGATCCGCGCGAACCTGGAGTACGGCACCGGCGACGGCGACGCCGCGCGCTGGGCGGCGGGGGTCGCGCAACTCGCCGAGACGATCGAGGCGCTCCCGGATGGCTGGGAGACGATGCTGGGCGAGCGTGGCGTCAACCTCTCGGGTGGCCAGCGCCAACGTGCGGCGCTCGCCCGGGCGCTCGCACGCCGCCCCGCCGTCGTCATCCTCGATGATGCGCTCGCCGCCGTCGACACGCAGACCGAGGCCGCGATCCTCCGCGGGCTTCGCGAGGCGCTCGCCGGCCGCACCGCCATCATCGCGAGCCATCGCATCACGGCGGTGCGCGATGCGCACTGGATCCTCGTTCTCGACGAGGGCCGCATCGTCGAACAGGGGCGCCACGAGGAGCTCCTCGCCGCGCGCGGTCGGTACTGGGCGTTGCTCGACCGTCAACGCCTCGAGGAGGAGCTCGAGGCCGCGGAGCCCCCGACGGCGGTGCCGGGCAGCGCCTGACGGGGCGCCGGGCGAAACGCTGATTGAGGGGAGGGGGCGCGGGGCGGCATCGTCCGCTCGTCACACCTCACCCTCACAGGAGCTCGCGATGTCCGCTTCCCCCGTCCGTGTCGCCACCCTCGTCACGGCACTCGTCTCCCTGCTCGCTGTCCCGGCCGCTGCCCAGCGGAGCGACACCCCCCGCTTCGCCGTCACCGTCGGTGCCGGCGTCCCCCTCGGCGACATGGGCGACGCCGCCAAGACCGGGTACGTGATCGGTGCGCAGGTCGATATGCCCGTGACCGACCGCTTCACCGCCCGCATCAGCGGCGACTACGCCCGCTACGCCTTCTCGAATGATCTCGCCGACGTCGTCGGCGATGGGCACTGGACGCAGATCGGGGTGATGGCGAGCGCGATCGCGCCGATCCAGACCACGGGCGTGTACCTGCTCGGCGGCCTCGGCTTCTACCAGATGGACAGCAACGCGTCGGGGAGCGACGCCGAGTCGGATCTCGCGTACACCTTCGGCGCCGGTGTCGGCCGTGGCCGCTGGTTCCTCGAGGCGCGCTACCAGTCGATCCAGCTCGACCCCGAGATGCACTCGATGCCGATCGTGCTCGGCTGGAAGTTCTAGATCCGGTCGCGGATAAAGGCCGGGGTGAGGTCCTGCAGCCAGCTCGAGAGCACGGTGAACCGATTGCTCACGAGCAGGAGCCCGACGCAGAGCAACAGCACCCCGGCCACGCGATTGACCCACACCATCCGGTGCCGCACCCGGGCGAAGAGATCGAGGAATCGGTCCACCGCCAGCGCGGCGAGCAGGAACGGCACCGCGAGCCCGGCTGAGTAGGCCCCGAGCAGCTGCAGGCCGCGGCCGAGGTCCCCCTCGTTCGCGGCCATCGTCAGGATTGCCCCGAGGATCGGGCCGATGCACGGGGACCAACCCGCGCCGAAGGCGATTCCCACGAGTACGGTGCCGAAGTAGCCGAGCGGCTTGTTGGCCAGGTGCAGCCGCGTATCACGCGCGAGCAGCCCGAGGTTGAACACCCCAAGCAGGTAGAGGCCGAAGGCGATGATCATCACGCCGCCGATCCGGCTGATGAGGTCGCGGTTGCGGATCATCAGCTGCCCGAAGGCCGTGGCCCCCGCGCCGAGCGCGAGGAAGATCATCGAGAAGCCGACGACGAAGAGGACCGCGTGCACCAGCGCCTCGCGCCGTGTGTGCCGCAGGTCCTCGAGCGACATCCCCGTGATGAAGGTCACGTAGCTCGGCACGAGCGGCAGGACGCACGGGCTCAGGAAGCTGAGCACCCCGGCGGTGAAGGCGATGCCGAGCGAGAGGGGAGATTCGAATCCGGACACGGCGGGATCCTGACAGAGGGCGGGGGCGCGCGACGCCCCGGAATATGGGCGCTGCGCCGGACGGGCGGACGGGGACTAGGGCCGGCGGGGCCCGCCCCGCTGACACTCGCGACAGATCCCGTGGATGACGAGCCGGTGCCGCTGCCGCGCGAAGCCGCGCGACTCGGCCACGATCGTGGTCATCCGCTCGAGCCGCTCATCACGGAACTCCTCGACCCGGCCGCACTGGTCGCAGACGAGATGCTCGTGATGCGGGATGTCGCGCGCCGGCTCGAAGCGGCGGAACCCCTCGCCGAAATCACGCTCGACGAGCAGCCCGCTCGCGAGGAGGGTGTCGATGGTCCGATAGATCGTCGCCGTGCCCACCGCCCCACCGCCGCGGGCGACCTCCGCGGCCACCTCCTCCGCGGAGAGATGCCGCTCCGAGGTCAGCAGCGCCTCCGCGACCGCGAGGCGCTGCGCCGTCACCGGGAGGTTCTGCTCCCGGAGGTAAGCGACGAACCGCGCTACTGCGGGGTGCTCCGACACCGCAGCTCCGCGATTCGCGTGCGCGCCTCGTCGCCCGACATCCGCTCGGGCTCCACCACCTCGTTCGCGCGCGCCTTCACCCCCTGCACCACCGCCTCGACGGTGATGAGCGGCGCGTCGGCCTCGGCCACCACCTCGTGCTCCCACTTCCCGCGATCGGGCCCCTTCCGGGTCCAGCGGTAGCGCGCGCTGAAGACGACGTGGCGCGTCCGCGCCGGGTCCTCAGGCTCCGCCGCGATGACCGCGACCCCCGTCTCCAACGCGCCCTGCCGCAGCGGCGGGAAGAAGTGGAGCTCCGCGAGCCGTGCCTCAGGCACGACCTCCGCGATGTCGAGGAGGAACCGCTCGCGGGCGTCCGCGGCGAGGGCGAGGGTCGACTGGGCCATCGGGGAAAGATCGCCGGGGCGACGCCCGACCACCACCCGCGCACCCGGTGACCCGCACGTCCAGCAGCGCGCGCCGCCAGCGCCGCGAGGTCAGAGCAGCGCGACGGGGTCCCGGTCCACCGCGAGGCGCATCGCCCCGGCGGCGGGCACCTCGACCCCGTCGACGAGCCCCGCGAGGAGCCGGGTCAGCGGGGCCGCCTGCGCCGATTTCAGGATGACGTGCCACCGATACCGCGTCTTCACCCGCTCGATCGGGCAGGGTGCCGGCCCCAGCACCGTCACGCCGAGCCCGAAGCGCGCGTCCGCGCCGACGAGCCACCGCGTGACGCGCTCCGCGAAGTCGGCCACCGCCCCTTCATCGAGCCCGCTCACGACGACGTTCGCGAGCCGAAGCGTCGGCGGATACGGGGGATCCTCGCGTGCCGCGAGCTCCTCCGCGACGAACCCGAGGAAATCATGCGACGACGCGTGCCGCACGGCGTGATGCCCAGGCGTCCGCGTCTGGATCACCACCTCCCCGCCCCGCGGCCCGCGGCCCGCGCGCCCCGCCACCTGGCTCAGCAGCTGGAAGGTCCGCTCGCTCGCCCGGAAGTCCGGGAGGTTGATGCCGACGTCGGCGTCGATCACCCCCACCAGCGTGACATTCGGGAAGTCGAGTCCCTTCGCGATCATCTGCGTGCCGAGGAGGAGGTCGATCTCCCCACGCCCGAAGCGCTCGAGGATTCGCGCGTGCGCCCACTTCCCGCTCGTCGTGTCGACGTCCATCCGCGCAATCCGCGCGGTCGGGAACCGCTCGACGAGAAGCCGTTCCACCTGCTGCGTCCCGAGCCCACGCTGCCGCTCCATCGGCGCGTCGCAGTCGGGGCACCGCTTCCCCGCCGGCTCCTGATGCTGGCAGTAGTGGCAGACGAGCCGCTCGGGGGTCCGGTGATAGGTCAGCGAGATCGAACAGTCCGGGCAGGCCGCCACGTGCCCCTCGGCGCACTGCACGAAGGCCGCGTATCCACGTCGATTGAGGAGGAGCATCGCCTGCTCGCCGCGCGCGAGGCGGTCGTGGACGAGCGCCTCGAGCGAGGCGGAGACGACCTGCCGCCGCGCGACCTCGTCGGGGAGCGAGGCGCGCCGTTCCTGCCGGAGGTCGACGACACGCACCGCCGGTAGCGTCCCGCCCCCGACACGCGCCGGCAACGAGAGGAGCGCGAGGCGACCCTGCTGCGCGTTCCGCCAGCTCTCGAGGCTCGGCGTCGCGCTCCCGAGCACGCACCGCGCCCCGGTCTCGCGCGCACGAATCAACGCCACCTCGCGCGCGTGGTACCGCGGGGCCTCCGCCTGCTTGTAGCTCGCCTCGTGCTCCTCGTCGACGATGATCGCGCCGAGGTCCGGGAGCGGCGCGAAGACCGCCGAGCGCGCCCCGACCGCGATGCGCTTGGTACCGGCACGGAGCGCCCGCCAGGCGTCGAGCCGCTCCCCGTCGGAGAGCCCCGAGTGGAGCACCGCGACGAGGTCGCCGAATCGTCCCCGGAAGCGGTCCACCGTCTGCGGCGTGAGCGCGATCTCGGGGACGAGCACGATCGCCGTGCGCCCCTCGCGACGCACCACCTGCTCCAGCACCTCGAGATAGACGAGGGTCTTCCCGCTCCCAGTGACGCCGTGCAGGAGCGCCGCACCCCCAGAGGGGAGCGCGAGAATCGACGCGACGGCGTCCCGCTGCGCCGCCGTCGGCGCGTGCACCGCGACGGGGGACGGCGGCTGCGCCGCGAAGGGATCGCGCGGACGGTCGGCGGTGTCGAGGCGCGCGACGCCGCGCCGCACGAGCCCCTCCACGACCGACGGCGTGCAGCCGAGCTGCGCCGTCACCGCGGCGAGGTCCGCCGTCCCGCCGAGCTGTTCGACGAGCTCGAAGAGCGCCCGCTGCTGATGCGCCCGCCCGAACACCCGGTCGCGCTCGAGGAGCGAGGGGAGTGCGTCGGTCAGGACGATCAGCCGCGCGGTCCGGCCCGGCGCATCGGGGCGGCTCGCGACGCCGAGCGCGGCAGGGAGCGCCGCGCGGCAGACGAGCCCCAGCGCGGTGACGTGGTAGTCCGCGATCCACTGGCACGCCGCGAGAAGGTCGGGCGGGAGCGCCGGCTCGACGTCCGGCGCGTCGAGGATCGGCTTGGCCTCGACCGCGCCGAGCGATGCGCCGTCGCTCGGCCCCGCGCAGAAGCCGACGACGCGGCGACCGCGCACCGGCACCACCACGCGCGCACCGGGAACCACCCGATCGGTCAGCGCCTCCGGCACCGCATAGGTGAAGGTCCGGCGCAGCGGCAGCGGGAGCGCGACCTCGACGAGGCGCCGCGGCCCCGAGGGGGTCGCGGTCATCAACCGCCCGGACGGCCCGCGCGCACGCCGTCCCCACCGCCGGCAGCGGCAAGCCAGGTGGTGAGCGCGTCGGGGAGTTCGCTCGGTCCCTGGACCGCGGGAAGGTCCCGCGCGCACCGCGCACAGGTCCGCAGCGCGCTCCGGTTCCAGCTGCCGCAATCGGGACAGAACATCGGTCAGAGCCAGCCGCGGCGGCGGAGAAGCAGAATCAGCGCCCCGCCGAGCCCGAGCTGCAACGCCAGCATGACCCAGAAGCCGTGCGGCGAGTGCGAGAGCGGGACCTCCTCGAAGTTCATCCCCCACATCCCGCTCACGACGACGAACGGCACGCTGAGCGTGGCGACGACCGTGAGTCCCTTCGTCACGAGCCCCATCCGATTGGAGACCTGCGTGAGGTACGAGTCCATCGTGCTCGAGAGGAGGTCGCGGTAGGCGTCGAGCGCCTCGTTGAGTCGGATGACGTGGTCGTACACGTCGCGGAAGTAGATCTGCGACTCGGGGGAGATGAGCGACGAGGGGCGGTTCTGCAGGATATTGAAGACCTCGCGCATCGGCGCGAGGTGGCGTCGGAGCTGCAGCACGAGCCGCTTCACCGAGAAGATGTCGCGCAGCGCCTCCTGCTCGAAGCGCACGAAGACGCGCTCCTCGAGCCCGTCCACGAAGGCGTCGAGCTGATCGACGATCGGGAAGTAGGCATCGACCGTCGCATCGAGGACGTGGTGCATCAGCCGGCTCGCCCCGCGCTCGAGGAGTTCCGGCGCCCGCGCGAGCCGATCCGCCAACACATCCACCCCGGGCGCGTGCGGCCCGCGCACCGTGACGAGCGCGTTCGGCCCGAGGAAGCACCAGAGGTTGAAGGTGTCGATGTCATACTGGTCCGGCGTCTCGTCCATCAGACGCACGCCGCGGATCACCACGAGGAGATAGCGCGGGAACTCCTCGACCTTCACGCGCCCCTCGGCGGAGGTCGTGTCCTCGATGCTCAGCGGATGGAACTGGAAGACGCTCCCGAGCAGTGCGTGCTGGTCGGGGTGCCGGAGGTCGATGTCGACCCAGAGGGTGCCCTGACCGGAGGCGAGGATCTCCGGGAACTCCGTCGGGTCGAGATCGCGGCGCAAGGCGCCCGCTGGCGGCTGGTACCAGGAGCGTGGGACGCTCGTCCCCTCGGAGTCGCCGGCGTCGTCACGACGCCGGAGGCGCAGCGTCTTCCGCGGCCGAGAGGGAGGCATACCGGAAGCTACCGCAGCGCCTCGAGGTGCGCGACGACGCCCGCCGCGAGCCGCGGCGGGTCGTATCCCCCCTCGAGGGCGCTCACCAGACGGCCGCCACACCACCGCTCGGCGCGCGCCACGAGCCCACGCGTGACCTCGGCGAGATCCTCGGGCTCGAGCGTGAAACCACCCAGGGGATCGCCGGCGAGCGAATCGAAACCGGCGGAGATGAGCACAAGGTCCGGCGTCCACCCATCGGTCGCGGCGTCGATCGCCGCGAGGAGCGTCTCGCGGTAGGTGGCGGCGGCGAGCCCCGCCGCCATCGGCGCGTTCCAGACCGTCCCGTGCGGCCCGCGGTCATCGGCCGCACCCGATCCCGGATACCAGGGCCATTGATGCATCGAGACGAAGCGAATCCGAGGATCGTGCTCGACCAGCGCCTGCGTCCCGTTGCCGTGGTGCACGTCCCAGTCGACGATGAGCGCCCGTGCGGCGCCGAGCCGGAGCGCGTGATGCGCGCCGAGCGCGACGTTGCCGAAGAGGCAGAACCCCATCGCCTGGTCACGGAGCGCATGGTGGCCCGGCGGGCGCACCGCGACGAAGCTGCGGCGATTGCGCCCGTCGAGCGCGCGCTCGACGCCCTCGAGCACGGCGCCCGCGCCTGCGCGCGCGGCATCCCAACTCCCCTCACTCGCGACGGTGTCGGCGTCGAAGCGCGTACCGCCCGCGGAGGACGCCTCGCGCACCCGCGTCACGTAGGTGGGGTCGTGCGCGAGGGCCAACTCGGCCTCGGTGGCGTGCCGGCCCTCGAGGAGGTCGAGCGCCATAAAAAGCTCAGGATGGTACTTCAGCGCGCTCGTGATGGCGCGCACCCGGCCGACGTGTTCCGCGTGGCGCCAGCCGGTGTCGTGACGACCGACGTCGGCGTGGGAGAGGAAGGCGAGGGGCGTCGGCGTCACAGAGCCGCGGGGCGACGCGGCGCCCCCCTCACTTCACCGGCCGACGATGCCGATAGGTGAGCAGGAAGGTCGACCCGTCGCGCGCACCGGCGGCCGACACCGTCGACGCCTCGTCGCGCACCTCATGCCCGCGCAGCTTCATCACGTACTCGTGCGCCGGGTGGAGCCGCTGTCCGAATGCCTCGAGCGCCGCCGCCTTGAGCGCCGCCACGCTGACCGCGCTGCCACAGCGGACCGCGATGGTCTCCCAGAGCTCCGGCAGCTGCACGCGCACCGTGATCGCCGTCGCGTCGTCCGCGCCGAGGGCGAGCGCCGCGCCGTGCGTCCGGAAGGGGAGCGTCACCCCCGCGCTCACGAGACCGCCGCCGGCGTCGCCGCCGGGGGGAGCGAGGTGAGGAACTGCGCCACCTGCGCGTCGAACATGTACGACGAGGCGCTCACGCTCGTGGCGCCCATCTCCTCGGTGGCGGCGATGGCGATCTCCTCACCCCCCTGCCCGCGCAGGCTCATCCAGTTCGGCCCCTCCTTCTCGAGGAAGGCCGAGTAGATGCCCGACTGCCGAGCGAAGAACTCCCGCGCCGACACGAGCACCTCGGCCGGCGAGAGGGAGGTGCGCTGCTGCTGGAGGGTCCTGCCGCTTTGCTGGTGTCTCACCTGAGGTCCTCGTGGGGGGATTTCCGGCGGGAAATCTAGCATTCGGCACCGACCGTCGTGGAGCGGACGCCACCCCGTCGCCCGGCACCTTCCGACCGCTCCGCGGGTCTCACGCCCGCTGGTGCGGAGCGCCGTTCCCCGTGGGGTGGCGCGCTCAGCCCTGCCCGTAGAGGCGCGCGGCGAACGCCTCCTTGATCCGGACGGTGATCGGACCCGGAACCCCGCCACCCACCGGCTTCCCATCGAGCGTCACGATCGGCTGCACGTCGGTCGTCGTCCCGCAGACGAAGAGCTCATCCACTCCCGGGAGCTCCTGCAGGCTCACTGGCCGCTCCTCGCAGGGGATCCCGAGCTCGCGGATGATCTCCATCAGGATGGCCCGGGTGATCCCGGGGAGGATGTGGTGCGTGAGCGGGTGGGTGCGGAGCACGCCGTGGATGACCGCGAAGGCGTTCGTCGCCGCCCCCTCGGTGACCATCCCGTCGCGATGGAGGATCGCCTCGTAGGCCTCGTGCTCCTTCGCGGCCTGTCGCGCGAGCACGGGACCGAGGAGGTTCACCGTCTTGAGGTCACAGCGCGCCCAGCGGATGTCGGCAAAGGTGATTCCCTTCGCTCCCTGGTCGCGCATGGCGAAGTTCGGCGTGAAGCGCTGCGCCGCCGCATAGACCGTGGCCGGCGTGCCGGCGGGCGGGAAATGGTGCGTGCGCGTGGCCGCCCCGCGAGAGACCTGCAGGTAGACGGTGGCTTCGCCGGTGGCGAGGTCGTTCTCGCGGACGAGGCGCGTGCAGACCTCGTGCAACGCCGCCACGTCCGACGCGCCGAAGGCGTCGAT
>DAISWY010000061.1:0-12315 GCA_036826135.1 Gemmatimonadaceae bacterium
TTCGCGCCAGCCAGTAGAGCGCCCCCTGCGGATCCGACCCCCGCAGCGCCTTGTGGTAGGCGGAGATGAGGTTGAAATGCTGCTCCCCCGCCTTGTCATAGGCTGGCATCCGCTGCTGCAGCGCCGCGACGGCGACGGCATCGGTGATGGTCGGCGGCGTCCCCCCCGCCCCCTCCGCGAGCACCGCCGCGGCCTCGAGGACGGTCAGCGCGCGACGGGCGTCACCATCGGCCTCGACGGCGAGCCGATCGCGCGCCTCCTGCGCCATCGCGAGGCCGCGCGCGCCGAGCCCCCGCTCGGCATCGCCGAGGGCGCGGTCGAGCAGCGCGGCGATCGCGGTCGGTCCGAGGGGCTGGAGCACGAAGACCCGGAGCCGAGACAGGAGGGCGCCGTTGATCTCGAAACTCGGGTTCTCGGTGGTGGCCGCGAGGAGGGTGAGGAGGCCGCTCTCCACGTGCGGGAGGAGCGCATCCTGTTGCCCGCGGTTGAAGCGATGCACCTCGTCGATGAAGACCACGGTGCGCGTGCCCAGGAGCCGACGACGCTCCGCATCGGCGACGATCTCACGGATCCGCGGCACGCCGTCGGTGACCGCGCTGACGGGGACGAACTCGCCGTCGATGTGCTGCGCGACCAGCCGGGCGATCGTCGTCTTCCCCGTGCCCGGCGGCCCCCAGAGGAGGATCGAACCGGGCTCGCGGCGTTCGATGGCGACGCGCAGGGGGGCACCAGGGGCGAGGAGCGCCTCCTGCCCGACGACCTCATCCAGGGTGCGCGGGCGCATCCGCGCAGCCAGCGGAGCGACGAGCGGACGTTCGAAGAGGCCGGGCGGCGGCGAACCGGCGGAGCGTGGGGTCACGCCGGCATCAGTGCCCGAGGACGGCGCGGAGGACTAGCGCCGCGGCGCACCCGGCGAAGAAGGTGAGGTTGTGCCCCCACCCCGGCTTCCCCTGGAACTCCGGGATGAGATTCGACGCGCCGACGTAGAGGGTGACGCCAGCGGAGAGCGCGAGGCCGTAGCGCGCGAGCGGATCGAGAAGCCCGGTGAGCGCGACGCCGGCGAGAGTCGCGGCGCCGAGCGCGCCCGCCGCGGCGACCGCACCGGCGCGCGACTGGCCCGCCGCGATCCAGAGCGAGGCGATGGCGAGCCCTTCCGGCACCTTATGCAGGAAGACCGCCCAAAAGACGAGGGTCCCGAGCGCGGGATCGACCTCGAACGCGGAGGTGATCGCCACGCCATCCACGAAGGTGTGCAGCAGGAGCCCGGCGAGGGCGGAGCGACCCACCGTGGCGGAGACGGGGTGCGTCTCCTCGCCGAAGTGGAAGTGCCCGACGAGGGCATGCTGGGTGAGGTGGACGAGGACGAAGCCCGCGAGGACGAGGAGCCCCGCGGAGCCCCCACCCCGCACCATCGCCTCGGGGAGGAGGCCGGTGATCGCGACGGCGACGAGGAAACCGGCCGAGAGCGCGAGGAGGAGTTCGAGCGCGCGCGGCGACCAGCGTGGCCGGGCTGTGACCGCCGCCGCCCCCGCGATGTTCCCTGCCGCCGCCAGGAGCGCGGCGAAGATGACCTGCGAGGTCACGCGTCGGCGCCCTGGTTTCGCAGCGCCGTCACCAAGCCACGGAGGGCGAGCTCGTAGCCGTCGGCGCCGAATCCCGCGATGATGCCGATGGCCCCGGGAGCGAGCCAGGAGTGCCGCCGCTCGGGCTCTCGGGCATAGATGTTGGAGAGATGCACCTCGACGTACGGCAGCTGCACCGCCGTGAACGCGTCGCGGATGGCGAGGGAGGTGTGGGTCCACGCACCCGCGTTGACGAGGGCCCCGGTGACCACACCGTAGCAGTTGTGGATCGCGTCGAGCATGCGCCCCTCGTCATTGAACTGCGAGAAGAGGAGCGTGATGCCGAGCTCGGCGCCGATCCGTTCGAGCCTGGTCTCGATCTCACCGAGCGTGGTGGTCCCGTAGATCTCGGGCTCGCGGATGCCGAGGAGGTTCAGGTTCGGCCCATTGAAGACGGCGATACGCATCGGGTGAAGGCTCAGGGTCAGGTCCAGTCGGCGAAGGCGTCGTCGAGCGCGACGGCGGCCTGGAGCGGGGCGTCCCCAATAGCGGCCGCAGCCGCCACGAGGTCATTGGCGACGCGGCCGCCAACGCGGCGGTCACCCAGCGCCCGGAAGAAGGCCCGGGCGGAGGGATCCGGCCCGTCGTTGGGAACGGAATCGGCCGCGGGGAGCCGCACGTCCTCGAAGGAGAGCGCGGCAAGCATCGGGGGGGAGGGCTCACCCCTCGGTACCGCGGCCTCGAGCTCGCGCACGCGCACGGCGAAATCGGACCGACCGGGCTCGCGCTCGAGCAGGGTTCGATAGATCTCGAGGGCGCGCTCCGGCATTCCCTGGGCCCGGTAGAGCTCCGCCATCGTGGCCGTCACGAAGACCGGTGTCGGGGCGGCGGGGACGACCTCAGCGCGGTGGGCGGATCCTGTGGAAGGCGGCGCTTCCGCACCGGGCGCGCTCGGGCCCGTCAGCGCGTCTGCCGGCGCGGCGCCCCGGTCCGGCGGCGCGGCCTCCGCTCCGAAGACAAAGCGGACGTCGAGGAGCGAGGCGCGGCGCGGCGGTGTGCCGACGGAGCCTTCGGGGTCGACGGTCGGCACGACGGGATCTTGAGGCGAAGACACGACCGGAAAGTATCGGGACCGGAGGGGGTGGGTCAAATCAGAAGTCGCGGTCTTGCTTGATTTTACGTCGCCGGACCGGGTAGGTTTCGCGGCTGGATTTCCCCCTGCTTCATAGCGTCCATCCACCGTCTCCCGTGGGGTCGTCGGTCGTGCTGCAACAGATGCGGAGCATCGCGAAGTACATCTGGATCTTCCTGTTCATCGCCTTCGTCGGCGGGTTCCTCCTCGGCGACGTCAGCGGCCTGATCGGCCGCGCCCCGGTGACCGCGTCGAGCGTCGTCGCCACGGTGAACGGCGAGGAGATCCCCTACCTCACGTGGCAGAACCTCGTCAACTCGCTCGCGCAGCAGGAGCAGCAGCAGTCGCAGCGCGGCATCACGCTCGACGACCAGCGGCGCCTCGAGGAGCAGGCGTTCGAGCAGCTCGTCGGCGACGTCCTGCTCTCGCAGGAGTATGCCCGCCGCGGCATCCGGGTGAGCGATGCGGAGATCCGCGAGGCGGCCCTGCTCTCGCCGCCGCCGCAGGTGTATCAGAACCCTGATTTCCAGACGGATGGGCGCTTCGACCCGGCCAAGTACCAGCGCTTCATCAGCTCCCCGGTCGCACGGCAGCAGGGGCTCCTCGTCCAGCTCGAGAACTACTATCGCGCCGAGCTCCCCAAGTCGAAGCTCTATGCGCAGCTGATTGCGGACGCGTGGGTCAGTGACGGGCAGCTCTGGCGTGCGTATCAGGACCAGCGGGACAGCGTCACCATCCAGTATGTCGCTCTCCGGCCCTCCGCGGCCGAGGTGGCGGCCACGGTCGTCGCGGACAAGGACATCCGCGCGTACTACGACCGATACGAGACCCGGTGGACCCGTCGCGGGCGCGCGGTCATCTCGTTCGTCGCGTTGAGCCGCGTGCCGACCGCGGCGGACACGGCGGCAACGCAGGCCCGTGCCGCCGCCCTCCGCGCGGAGATCCTCGCCGGCGCGGACTTCGGCGAGGTGGCGAAGCGTGAGTCGGCGGACGAGAGCTCGGCGGGGAATGGTGGCGAGCTGCCGAAGGGCGGCCGCGGCCGCTTCGTCCCCGAGTTCGAGACGGCGGCCTACCAGCTGCGCCCGGGTCAGGTCTCGGAGCCGGTGCGCACCGCGTTCGGGTGGCATCTCATCAAGCTCAATGCCCGTGCGGGTGACACCCTCTCGATGCAGCACATCCTGCTCAAGGTGACGCAGGGGGATTCGAGCGCGAGCGCGACGGACCGTACCGCCGACCGGCTCGCGTCGCTCGCAGGGGGGTCGACCGACCGCACCGCGCTCGACAGCGCGGCGTCGGCGCTCAAGCTCCTCGTGACGCAGATCGAGGTCCAGGATGGCCAGCCGGCGAACTATCTCGGCCAGCCGCTCCCGGGCATCTCGGGATGGGCGTTCTCCGGGGTCGTCGCGGGCGAGACGAGCGACCTGCTCGATGACGAGAACGGGTACTACCTCGCGCGCCTGGACTCCCTCACGGAGGGAGGACCGCAGGCATTCGACGACGTGAAGAACGAGATCAAGACGGTGCTGCAGGGGCGCGCGGCGTCCGCGGCCCTCAAGTCGAAGGCCGAGGCGCTCCTCGCCGATGCACGGGGCTCCGACCTCACGGCTGCGGCCGCGAAGGCCGGGCTGACCGTGGAAGCGGCGGGCCCCTTCGTCCGGCAGGGATTCGTTGCCGGGCTCGGGTTCGCCAACCCGGCGATCGGCGCCGCCTTCGCCGCCCCGATCGGACGCCCGACGCTCGCGATGAGCGACGAAGGGGCGTTCATCATCGTCCCGACCGCGCGGACCAGCGCGAGCCGTGAGGTGTTCGAGACGGAGAAGGCGATCCTCCGCGAGCAGGCGCTGCAGGGGATCCGCCAGCGTCGGGTGCAGGAGTTCTTCGAGCAGCTCCGCCGCTCGGCGGAGATCGACGACCGCCGGCGTGAGATCAACGCCGGGCTCCGTCGGCAGGCCGCCATCGCGAACTGACGCGTCAGCGGCCGCATCGCGGGGCGAGATTCGCCTCCCCGATGCGCCGCCGGCCGGCGATCGAACGGATGACAACGAAGGGGAGGCGTCTCATGGAGACGCCTCCCCTTCTCGCTTCCGCGTCCGAGATCCTGCCGGACCGGCCCGCGCGCCGTCGATCGCGACGGCGCGCCGTCAGCATCAGCTGAGCCGCTTCGGCTCCCGCTCCACGGTCTCGTCGTGCTGAACCGGGGCACCGCTCGCCGGCGGGAGCGCCTGACGATCCGCGGGCGCCGCGAGCTCCGACTGCACGTCGTTCATGTTCTTCTTGAACTCGCGGATCCCCTTGCCGATCCCACCCATGAACTCGGGGAGCTTCTTCGAACCGAACACGACGAGGATCACCAACGCGACGAACATCAGTTCGCCGGCACCTAGACCGAACATCGGAACCTCCTTAGAACAGCGAGCGCGCGATGAGATAGGCGACCAGGACCCCGACGACACTGAGCAACGAGACGTCGAGCGCGATGGGTCCGAGGCCGAGCTTGATGATGACGAGGTCGAGCTGGAGCGGCCCCACCGCGGCGGTGACGCCGGTGGTGAGGAACTCCTTCACCGCACCGGACGGCAGGAAGATGCGGCAGAACTGGGTGAGAAACCCGCCGAGCGCGAATCCGCTGGCGAGGATGATCGCGTGGAACCGCGGCCGGAACTTCGCGGAGTTCGCCATCAGGACCGCCGCACCATCACGTAGGCGAGGGCCTCCCCGAGGGCGTCGCGGACCTCAGACGCCGGGAGTGTGCCGAGGGCTTCCTCGGCCTCCGAGGCGAACCGCTCCCCCTGGGCGCGGGCGTACTCCAGCCCCCCGGTCTCGTGGACGATCGCGACGACGTCGGCGATCGACTCGTCCGACGGCTCGGCGTCAGCGAAGAGGGCGTCGACCCGCCCCCGCTGCGCCGGCGTCATGTGCCGGAGTGCCGCAATGAGCGGTAGCGTCACCTTGTGTTCCTTGAGATCGTTTCCGCTCGGCTTCCCCGTCACCGCCTCCTCCTCGGTGTAATCGAGCAGGTCGTCGGCGACCTGGAAGGCCATCCCGAGCCGCTCGCCGAAGCGCCGCATCTCGGAGCGGAATCGTGGCGCGCCAGCGAGCGCGCCCATCTCGCACGCCGCCCCGACGAGGGAGGCGGTCTTCGCGCGGATCAGGGTGTGGTAGTCTGCCTCGCTGAAGGCGAGCGCGTCATACGAGGCGAGCTGCCGCAGCTCGCCGAGGGTCATGTCGTTGGAGGCCTGCGTGAAGACGCGCAACGCCTCGAGGTCCCCGAGCCGAACGAGCTCGGCGATCGCCTTCGAGAAGAGGAAGTCACCCATCAGCACCGCCACCTGATGGCTGAACAGGGCGTTCAGCGTCGGCTGACCGCGCCGGAGCACGGAGTGGTCGACCGAATCATCGTGGACGACGCTCGTGAGATGGACCAGCTCGCTGACGGCGGCGAGCGGGACGGCCCGCTCTTCGGGTGCGCCCTCGACCGCTGACGCCAGCAGCAGGAGGGTCGGCCGGAAGAGCTTGCCGCGCATCCCGCGGAGATGGGCGTTCGCGGCCTGGACGAGGGCGACGTCAGCCTGCACGATGCGCCAGACCTCGTCGGGCACCCGCTCCAAACGGTCGCGGATCGGGGCTTGGATGTCGAGGAGCGCGGAAGAGACGGTCATCAGGGGGAGGGACGGGGAACGGAGCAGATGCCGCGGCTCAGGACTTCTTCTTCGACGTCGCCCGCGGGTCGGCGGGCGGCGTGGAGGGTTCAACAACCACGGACGGCTCGCCGGCAGATGACTTGCCACGCGCCGCCAGCTTCTTCTTCGGCCCCGTCGGCGGCTCGACGCCACCCACCTGCAACCTCTCGAGGCGGTTCGCCGCGTCGCGGAAGCCGATGTCAATGCCGATGACCCGTTCGAGGCAGGCGACCGCCTCCGCCTGATCACCACGCGCCGCGGCACTCTCCGCCAAAAGATACAGTACGCCGAGGAGCGCGTCATCGGTCACGCCCGGCTCCCCGAGGGCACGGCGGAGGACGGTCACCGCGATCGCCGGCTGCCCCTTCTCGAGGAAGCAGCCGCCGAGCGCCTCGATCACCGGTAGCCGATCCGGCGCGGTCCGCACCGCCTTTTGGAACTGGGCGATGGCCTCGTCGAGCAGTCCCATCTCGCGATAGGCGACGCCCAGGTCGTAGTGCGCCCGATGGTCGGACTGATCGACCCCCACGTCGATCCCTTCCTTGAACCGGCTGAGCATCTCGTCGAACGCGACAGGGGCATCCTCGACGCCTGCACCGGGCATCACCACGCGCGCCGTCGATGGACGCGACCGAGGCTGGAACCAGCGCCCGACCGCGACCGGTTCACCGGCCGACGGGACATCGCCACCGAGCGGGACGAGGGCGGCGAGCGCCGCCTGCGCACGCAGGTCGTCGGGGACGAGCTGCAGGACGCGGGCATAGACCTCCCGCGCCTCGTCTGCCTCGCCCTCCGCCGACAGGAGCTCACCCAGGGCGAGCGCCGCGTCGACGGCAGCGCCCGCGGCGCCGGCGGCGAGGAGGAGGTCGACCCGCCGCCGATGGTACGGAAGCGCGGTCGGCACAAGCCGAACGAGGTCCTCGGCGACCTGCCGCGCCGCATCGACGTCACCGGACGCCTCGAGACCCGCCAGCGCGGCCTCCAGCTCACGAATCCCCGCCTCCCGTCGCCCCTCGTCGACGAGCGCCTCGCCGTACGCTCGACGGAGCCGCGCATCATCCGGCGCGACGTCGAGATCCGCCCGGAGCAGGTCAATCGGCCGCAACAGGACGGACGACGTGGGACGCCGCGGCGGCGCTGGGGACGCGGCCGGCGTCGGGAGATCGAACCCACCGACGTCCATCAACGACAGGTCGAGGAGGGAGACACGCGGCGGCACCGCGTGCGCCGGAGGCCCCTGCGGGTCGGCGGCGACAAGGCTGAGGTCGGGCGTGATCTCGAGCGCGAAATCGAGGTCGATGGGCTCGATCTCCGCAGGTGCCGCGGCTGCCGCGGGAAGATCACCCAGCTCGATGAACGCGAATGGGGCGTCGGTAACCGAGGACACCCCCAGCGACGACTCGACGCCCGTGATCTCCAGCGCGCGCGGGGGCGTCTCCATCGGCTCGGCCTGCGAGGTCGTCTCGAAGCCGTCGAGCCGTTGAGGCATCGGCTCGACCTCGGGCGCCGGCACCGCGGCACTCGGGCGCCCGTCGACATCGAGGAAGACGAGTCCCCCAGACGAGGCGCGGGAGACACGGACCATCCCCTCCAACGCGACCATCGGATCCAACTCACGGGCCCGCGTGGCAATCGCCGCCGCCTCGTCCATCTTCCCCGCGTCGGTGAGCCGCGCGTGGGCGAGCTGCAGTTGCTCGACGGCCTCTGCGACCCGATCGGCCTTCGCGAGCTCCTCGGCAAGCATCACACGGACGTCGTCCTGCTCCGGGACGAGGTCCGCCAGTTCCGTCAGCGCGCGGAAGGCCTCATCCAGATTCCCGGCTCGCTGCATCCGAGTCGCGTACTCGAGGAAGTTCTGACGCGCCTCGGCGCGGAGCCCCTTCTGCGCGAGGCAGCGCCCGAGGGTGTAATAAGCGGCAGTCCGGCCCGGTGAGGCGCGGAGGATCTTGTTCGCGAGCGCGATCGCCGGGTTGAGGAACCCGCCGTCCATGTAATGCTCAATCGCGCGCTCCCAGAGCTGGATCGCATCCGCCGAGCGACCGTCCCGCATCAGCAGGTCACCCACGCGGTTGTAGAGCGGGATGTCCAGCGGCTCGGCCCCGCCGGCCTCGAAGAGATCGATGACCTCGCGATAGGCGGCGATCGCGCCGCTAAGGTCCTTCTTGGCCTCCAGTTCCGAGGCCTTCTTCCTGAGCTTCGCGAGGTCCGCCGGCATAGAGCGAAAATTACCCTTGCCGCGCGGACTCAGCCAACGCTCGACGGCGATCGGGCGAAGGGCTGGACCCCCTTCGGACCGCCCCAGGTCGGACGCCTCAGCCCGCGGCGGGTTCCGGAAACGCCGGCCGCCCGCGGACCCAGCTTCGGACGCACCGATGGTCGCCGTACCAGTACGGGATCTCGCGGTGGTCGCGGACATCGAACAGGGCGAGGTCCGCCTCGAAGCCCGGCATAACCTGTCCGATCCGATCCGCGAGCCCAAGGGCGGCGGCACCGTTGACCGTCGCGGCGACGAACGCCTCTGCCGCGGAGAGCCGCAGTTGGCTGATCCCCAGCGTCAGCACGAGCGGAAAATTGACGGTCGGGCTCGTCCCCGGATTGAAATCAGAGGCCAGCGCGACGGGAACACCGGCCTCGATGAGGGCGCGCGCCGGCGCCTGCCGCGGCCGCCCGAGGAAGAGCATCGTCCCCGGGAGCAGGGTGGCGACGGTGCCGGCGGCGGCGAGCGCGCGCACCCCGGCGTCGGAGATGGCGGCGAGGTGATCGGCGGAGGTCGCCCCGAGCTCGGCGGCGAGCTCGGCCGCGGCTCCGTTCTCGAGTTCGTCGGCGTGCAGTTTGAGTGCGAGTCCGGCGGATCGCGCGGCGCCGAGCACGCGCCGGGTCTCCTCGACGCTGTACACCCCGGGCTCACAGAAGACGTCGCAAAAGCGCGCGAGCCCCTCGGCGGCGACGGCGGGGATCATCTCCTCCGTCACACAGGCGATGTACTCCTGCCGTGTGCGCGGAGCCTCGCGGTACTCGAGCGGCACCTCGTGCGCGCCGAGAAAGGTGGGGACGAGCCGCAGGGGGAGATCGGCGGCGAGCCGCCGGATGACGCGGAGTGTCGTCAGCTCGGACTCGAGGGAGAGCCCGTACCCCGACTTCACCTCGACGGTCGTGGTGCCGTGCGCCGCGAGGCGCCGGAGGCGGGCCGCGGCGAGGGCGGCAAGGTCGTCGGCGGTGCGGGTGCGCAGATCGCGCACCGAGCTGTGGATTCCGCCCCCCCGACGTGCGATCTCCAGGTAGCCCACCCCGGCGGCGCGGAGCTCCTGTTCCTCGTACCGAGCACGGCCGAAGATCGCGTGCGTATGCGAATCGACCCATCCTGGCGTGAGGACGCCCTGTCCGCCGTCGACAACCACGGCGCCCGGATGCGCGGCCCGGAGCTCCCGGTCCGGTGCCACGGCGAAGATCCGGCCGTCGTCGCCGATCGCGACCCCCACCCCATCCCGGACGCCGGCATCCCCCTGCTCCGCCCCGCGTCGCGCGCGCGCCGGGCCGGCGCAGGAGACAACCTGGGAGAGATTGATGATGAGGGTGGCCGTCATGGGGAGGCGACGAGATCCTGGAACCGATTCAGTCGCAGGGGAGCCTGCGCCTCCCCACGGCAGGCGTAGAAGCATCGGTCGCAGGCGATTGGCGCATACCCGTCATACTCGCGCCAGTGCCCGTCGACAGGAAAGTCGGGGCACCGACGGATCCCGCCGTATGGATCGATGTGCACGGTGTCCTGCCCCGACCGGCAGGGCTCGCCCATCTCCCCGGCGACCCACCGCGGAATCTCCGAGAGATAGTGGTCGGAGTTGGAGATGATACCCCGCCGACGGCGCTTGAACGCGAGGAGGGCCGCGATCACCTCCCGCAGCCGCGCCTGCTGCTCCGGACGGATGCGATGCGCGCCGTTCCCGTTTTTGAAATCGGTGTAAACCGAGAAGTTCACCCCGACACGCATCGCGGCCGCGCGCTCGACGAGGGGCAGGATGTCGTCAAGGTTGTCGTCCTTGATGACCGTATTGAACCGCACGGTCATCCCCTCCGACCGGATACGCTCCGCATTCGTGAGGATCTTCCCCGCCAACCCCGGGATCCCGCGCGCGCGGTCGTGCCGCTCATCGAGGTAGTCGAGCGAAATCCCGAACTGCCCGATCCCCGCGGCCCAGAGCGCGCGCGCCCGCTCCACCGAGAGCATCGCCCCGTGGGTGAGAAGCGTCATCCACTTGTGACGGATGGCCCCATCCACGGCCGACACGATCTCCTCGAGGTCGGCGCGCAGCAGCGGCTCCCCGCCCGTGAACGACACCATCATCGGGTCGAAGGCGCGCGCCGCATCCGCGAAGGAGGTGAGCTCCTGCGCCTTCATCGCCGGGTCGGTCTTCCAGTAATCGCAGAACGGACACCGCGCGTTGCAGCGCATCGTGACTTCGAAGTGCACCAGCACCGGCCGCCGCCGGAGGCGGAGCCGCGCGTACTTGACGCTGAACGGGACGAGGTCCCAGGGCCGGAACTTCGCGCTGAGCATCGGTGGTGCGCCCGCCCGCCTACAGCGACGGGAGGATGAGCCCCTCGCGCCGCGCCGTCTCCACCGCGATGTCGTACCCCGCGTCCGCGTGCCGCGCGACGCCGATTCCGGGATCGTTGGTGAGCACCCGCTGGAGTCGGACCGCCATCTCCGGGGTGCCATCCGCGACGATCACCTGCCCCGCGTGGAGCGAGTTCCCGATACCGACGCCGCCGCCGTGATGGAAGCTCACCCAGGTCGCGCCGCTCGCGACATTGAGCATCGCATTCAGGAAGGCCCAGTCGGCGATGGCATCGCTGCCGTCCTTCATCCCCTCCGTCTCACGGAACGGGGACGCCACGGATCCGGTATCGAGATGGTCACGCCCGATGGCGATCGGCGCCGACACCTCGCCGCGGGCGACGAGCTCGTTGAGCGCAACCCCGAAGCGGGCGCGCGCCCCCTGCCCCAGCCAGCAGATGCGCGCGGGGAGCCCCTGAAAGTGGATCCGTTCGCGGGCCATCGTGATCCACCGCCGCAGATGCGCATCCTCCGGGAACATCTCGAGCACGAGCTCGTCGGTCCGCGCGATGTCCTTCGGATCGCCGGAGAGCGCCGCCCAGCGGAACGGCCCCTTCCCCTCGGCGAAGAGCGGGCGGATGTACTCGGGGACGAATCCCGGGATCGTGAATGCGTCGGCGAGCCCCGCATCGAGCGCGACGGTGCGAATGTTGTTCCCGTAGTCGAAGGCGATGGCGCCGCGGTCCTGCATCGTCCGCATCGCGCGCACGTGCACCACCGCACTCGCCGTCGAGCGCCGCACATACTCCGTCGGGTCGGCCTGCCGGAGCGCCGCGGCCTCGGCGAGCGTCATCCCGTGCGGCACGTAGCCGTGCAGCATGTCGTGCGCGGAGGTCTGGTCGGTGACCACGTCCGGGATGTCCCCGCGCGCGATGAGCGCGGGGAGCACGTCGGCGGCATTGCCGACCACTCCGACACTGAGCCCCGTCCGCGCCGCCTGCGCCTCACGGATCCAGCGCATCGCCTCGTCGAGGTCGTGCGTCATGCGATCGCAGTACCCGGTCTGCACGCGCTTCTCGATGCGCGCGGGGTCGACGTCGACGCCGAGGATGGCCGCCTCGTTCATCGTCGCGGCGAGGGGCTGGGCACCCCCCATCCCACCGAGGCCGGCGGTGAGCACGAACCGACCGGCGAGGGTGCCGCCGAAGTGGCGCTGCGCCACCGCGCCGAAGGTCTCGTACGTGCCCTGCACGATGCCCTGCGACCCGATGTAGATCCAGGAGCCGGCGGTCATCTGACCGTACATCGTCAGGCCCTGGCGTTCCATCTCACGGAAGTAGTCCCACGTCGCGAAGCGGCCGACGAGGTGCGAGTTCGCGATCAGCA
>DAISWY010000062.1:0-12238 GCA_036826135.1 Gemmatimonadaceae bacterium
GGGCCGGGGAGTTTCACCGCGTTGCGGATCGTCGGCGCGATGGGGAAGGGGCTCGCCGAGGCGACGGGGATGCCGCTCTATGCGGTGCCGTCACTCGCGCTCGTCGTCGGGGGGGCGGAGGGCACGCGGCGGGCCGGCGTGTGGCTCTCGACGATGGACGCGCTGCGCGGCGAGCAGTACGTGGCCCGGATCGTCACGGAGGCCGATGGTGTGGTGCGCACGGTGGAGGCGCTGCCCCGCCTGTCACGCGAGACGCTGTCCGACACCGCCGTGGCCGCCGGGGCGGAATGGATCGGGCCGGACGCGCCACTCGTCGCGCCCCCCGATGCCCGGGGCGCGGTCCGCTGCGTCGCGTGGCTTCGGCGTGCGGGGCCCGTCGACCTCGCCACGTGGGAGCCCACCTACGGGCGACTCGCCGAGGCGCAGGTGAAATGGGAGGCCGAGCACGGCCGGCCCCTCGCACCGTGAAGATCCGCCCCGCGGTCGAGGCCGACCTCCCGGCGATCCTCGCAATTGAACAGGCGAGCTTCGCCGATCCCTGGCGCCTCTCGGCGTTCCGCGAGGCCCTCACCACCGAACGGCACATCCTGCTCGTCGCGACGGACCCGATCGTCGTCGGGTATTGCGTGGGGCTCAAGGTCGCGGACGAGGCGGAGCTCGGGAACCTCGCGGTCGTCCCCACCCAGCGAGGCCGCGGCATCGGCGAGGCCCTGCTCCGCGCCTTCCTCTCGACGGTGGAGGCGATGCCGCCGCTCCCGGCCGTCTACCTCGAGGTGCGCGCGTCGAATGCGGCGGCTCAGCGACTCTATGCGCGCGCGGGGTTTGTCCCGGCCGGGGTCCGGCGCGACTACTACGAGCATCCGCGGGAGGACGCCCTCGTCCTGCGGCGCCCGCCCGGCTCCGTGGGAGGATGACGGGCGCGTTAGATTGGCGGCAGCGACCCGCCGCCCCGGTCCTAGGGTGATCGGGCAGGCCGAACCCTTACCGGAGGCAGTATGAGCCGCAGTTTGAACAAGGTCACCCTCATCGGCAACCTCGGCGCCGACCCCGAGATCCGCTCCACCACGGGCGGCAACAAGGTCGCGCAGTTCTCCCTCGCCACGAGCCGCCAGTGGTCGTCGGCCAGCGGCGAGAAGCAGGAGAAGACGGAATGGCACAAGTGCGTCGCCTGGAACGCGAAGGGCTCCGGGCTCGCCGACGTGATCGAGCGCTACGCGAAGAAGGGCGACAAGCTCTACATCGAGGGGCGGATCGAGTACCGGCAGTATGAGGACAAGGACAAGCAGACCCGGTATGTCACCGAGGTGAACGTCCGCGAGGTGATCCTCCTGGGCGGTGGCCGTGGCGGGGAGGACGGGGGAATGCGTCCGGCCCGTGGGGGCGGCTCGAAGCCGGCGGCGACGGACTCGTTCGATGACTTCCCGGCGGGTGACGCCGGCGACGACGATCTGCCCTTCTGACGGCGGGCGTCTGAGGGCGTCGGCCCGGGAGCGCCGCGGGTTCCGAAACCCCGGCTGAATCGTCTAGACTCCGTGGGGGGTCGCCTTCGGCGATCCCCCGCGTTCCTCCCGCCCTCGCCGACCATGCGCCGCGCCCTCGTCATCCTCCTCGCCTCGCTGACCGCCCTGGCCCCAGCAACGGCGCAGCAACATGACGTGCCCCGCACCTACACCGTTCGTGAAGGGGACACCCTCTGGGGGATCGCCGAGCGCTTCTTGAAGGATCCGTTCCGGTGGGCGGACGTGCACAAAAAGAACGCGGAGAAGATCCGCGACCCGCACTGGATCTATCCCGGGCAGGTCATCGATCTGGTGGATCTCTTCGGCGCGGCGCTCGACTCGACGACGGTAGATCGCTCCGACGCCGTGCCGGCCAATGAGCCCTCCATTTTCGCGATGCGCCGCACCGCGCCGGGACGTGTGGTGGTGGAGGCGCCGGTGACGACGACGACCGCGCCGCGGCTGTCGCGCGCGCTCGGTGAGGCGGCCGCGACGCCGTATCTCGTCGGGCTCGACGGGATGCAGGCGGCTGGGGCTCTCGGTGGGGTGGCGGATGCGGATGTCGGGGTGCGTGCGACGCGGTATGACCGGCCCATGCAGGTCTTCGATCGCGTCCTGCTGACCCTCCCGAGCGCGGTCGGGGTCGCTCCGGAGGCGCGCTTCGTGGCCTTTCGGTACGGGCCGACGCTCCGGGGTCGGGGTCGCGTTGTGATCCCGACCGGGGTCCTCCGCGTGATCGGCGTCGGGGAGAATGGCGCGGCCGAGGCGCAGCTCATCTCCACCTTCGAGACGGTGCGCGCTGGCCAGTCCCTGATCCCGCTCGACACCGTGCTCGCCACTCCCGTCGCCCCTTCCGCGGTTGCGGCCGGGCCGACGGTCACGGTGCTCTGGGTCGAGGGCGATGCGCTGATCCCAACGACGGGCCAGGATGTTATCCTTTCGCCGGCGAGCGATGGGAGTGTGTTGCAGCCCGGTGATCAGGTGACGTTCAGCGGCCGTGCCACCGCCGGTGAGAGCGCTCTGGTCGCGACGCTCCGCATCGTCAAGGTGACGCCGCAGGGGGCGACGGCCCGGGTGGTCTCGCAGGGGCTCGGTCGCCTCGATCGCGGGATGACAGGGCGTGTCTCGGCGCGTGTGCCCGCTGGTCTCTGAACCCTCTACGTGAGCGCATAATGTCCTCCAACGCCCTCGTCACCGGCGGTGCCGGGTTCATTGGGTCGCACGTCGCCGAGGCCCTCCTCGCCTCGGGGTGGACCGTCACCGTCCTCGACAACCTGTCGAGTGGCAAACGCGCGCAGGTCCCGGCGGGCGCGCGCTTCGTTGACGCCGACATCCGCAGCCCAGCGGCCGCGGCGCTCATTCGCGATGGTGACTTCGACCTCGTCTGCCACCTCGCGGCGCAGATCGATGTCCGGAAGAGCGTCGCTGACCCGCGCTTCGACGTCGATGTCAACATCGGCGGCACGCTCAACCTCGTCGAGGCGGTGCGCGCAAGCGGGCGTCGCACCCGATTCGTCTTTGCCTCGACCGGCGGCGCCGTCTACGGCGATCTCGTCACGCCGCCGAATGTCGAGACGTTCGCGAAGAACCCCGAGTCGCCCTACGGGATCGCGAAGTTCTCCGTCGAGCTCTATCTGGCCTACTACGCCCGGGTGCACGGCCTCGACTACGTCGCGTTGCGGTTCGCCAATGTCTACGGCCCGCGACAGGACCCGCATGGGGAGGCTGGCGTCGTCGCCATTTTCTGTCAGCGCATCCTCGCGGGGACGCCGCTCACCGTCTTCGGTGACGGGGCGCAGACGCGCGACTATGTCTATGTCGGGGATGTCGCGCGCGCGCACGTCCTCGCGGCGGGGCTCCCGGCGATCCCGGCCGGGGCGGTCGATGACCGGGCCTTCAACCTCGGCACGGCGGTCGAGACCTCCGTGACGGATCTCGCGCGCGGGCTCCTCGCCGTCAGCGGACGCACGGTCCCCATGCAGCACGCCCCGGCACGGCCGGGGGAACAGCAACGCTCCGTCGTGAGTATCGACAAGGCGCGCACCGGCCTCGGCTGGTCGCCCGCGGTCCCCCTCGCCGACGGCCTCCGTCACACCTTCGACTGGTTCGCCTCCCGGTGATCTTCGCCCAACTCGCCGCCGCCGTCCCGAACACCCCGCTCGAACTCATCCGCTCCGCGACGCCCGTCTCGCAGGCGGTGCTCGGCGTCCTCGCCGTGCTCTCGCTCGCCTCGTGGGCCGTGATGTTCGCCAAGTGGCGCGCGTTCCGGCAGGCGGATCGGGCCGGCCGTGCGTTCCTCGCGCGCTTCCGCGGTGCCTCGACGCTCGAGGACGCCTTCGCCCTCGTCGCTCTCGAGGCGGTGGAGCCGCAGGCACGGGTGCTCCGACGCGCGGCGCAGTTCGTCGATCAGACTCGGACGACCGGCCCGCTGTCCGCCGCGCAGGTGGAGGCGCTCCGGCTCGTGCTCGACGCCGAGACGACCACCGAGCGCGACCGGCTCGGCACGTACATCCCGTTCCTGGCGATGGTCGGGTCGGTGAGCCCCCTCCTCGGCCTGATGGGCACCGTGCTTGGCGTCATCAGCGCCTTCCTCGGTGTCGCGCGTGGCGGCTCCGGCAATCTCGCCGCCGTCGCGCCGGGCGTCGCCGAGGCGCTCGTCGCGACCGCGTTCGCCCTCGCCGTCGCGATCCCCGCCTTCTTCGGCTACAACATCTTCGCCGCGCGACTGAACCGGTTCGACGGGGAGCTCGACGGCTTCGGGTCGGAGATCATCGCGCTGATGGCGCGCGAGGGTCGGCTCTAGGATGCGTCGGCGGGGCCGCGGGGAACGCACGCCGCTCAACGCGGAGATCAACGTCGTCTCGCTGATCGACGTGATGATGCTCCTGATGATCATCTTCATGATCACCGCGCCGATGATGCAGGGCGGCGTGGACGTGTCGCTGCCGAAGGCCGAGGCGCGGCCGATGAACGCCAAGAGCCCGCTCGTCGTCTCGGTGCTGCGGAGCGGCGAGATCTATGTGGATGATGTCCGGGTCTCGCTCGCCGAGTTCCGTGGGATGTTCCGGAGCCTGGTGGCCAAATCGGGGCAGGGGGGCGTCTACCTGCGCGCGGACCAACGGGCCGACTACGGCCGCGTCGTGCAGGTGCTCGGGATCATCCGCGGCGCCGGCGTGAGCGACGTGGGGCTCGTCACCGAGCCCGAGGACGTGGTGCGGTGAGCGCGCTCGCCGCGGGTGGCGGGCGCGAGGGCGAGGTGCTCGGGGCGACCGTGTGGGCGCCGCCGTCATCGGACGGGCTCGGGCGGGCGGTCGCCGTCTCGGTCCTGCTGCATGCGGTGGCGGTGGCCCTCGTCCTCGGATGGCGGTCGGGCCGCACGGCCGACCTGCCACCCACGTATCAGGTGAATCTCATCGCCGCTCCTGCGGGGGACCGCGCGGTCGGGGTGGTGCGCGACGCGCCGTCCCCGGAGGATGCGGTGCCGGCGCCGGCGAAGGCGGAGACGAACGCGGCCGAGCGGGTGGCCCCGATCGAGGCGCCGACGCGGCGGCGTGAACCGACCCGTGCCACCACCAATGTGACCCCGCAGGCGACGCGCGCCGTCGATGCCTCCCGCGCGCCAACCGCCGGTGGGGGCGCGGTCGGCGGCACGGGGACCGACGTCGCGATGGTCCGGACGGAGGGGATCGATTTCCCCTACCCAGGGTATCTGCAGAACATTGTGCGGCAGATTGCGCTCGACTTCCGGCCGCGCAACCCTGGGGCGCTGCGGGCCGAGGTCTTCTTCCTGATCCGGAGGGATGGCAGCGTGACCGGCTTCCGGTTTGTGCAGCGCAGCGGGAACTACGCCTTCGACCTTGAGGTCGAGGCGGCTGTGGAGGCCGCCGCCGCGCGGTTCGGTCCGCTCCCCGGCGCCTTCGGCGATGACATCCTTCCTGTCAGTTTCAGCTTCGATCCCTCACGACTCCGGTGATGCATCTCCGTCCGTTCGCGCTGCTGCTGTCGTCCATTGTCCTGATCGCCACCCTCGGGGCCCAGGAGCCCGCGCCCGGTGTGCGCATCGGGCTCACCTACGCGCCGGGGACGCGGCCCGGGGTGTACATCCTCCCGCTCCGGGGTGCTGGGGCGGACTCCGTGCGGGCGATCGTGGCGAGGGACCTCGACCATGGGGATCGCGTCGCCGTGATCGCGCCCGAGGGGGGCGTCATCCCGGCGGGTCCGCTCAACTACGCACTGTACCAGCGGCTGGGTGCCGCCGCCGTGCTCCAGATGTCGATGCCCGGTGACGGCAGCTTACAGGTCTCGCTGCACGAGCTCGCGACCTCCACCGTCCGCAACAGTCAGCGCTTCGTGCTCCCGCAGCCCGCCTTCGGGCCGGCGTGGCGCCTCGCGGTGCATCGTGTTGCCGACGAGGTGGAACGGTGGGTCACCGGGCAGCAGGGGGTGGCCGCGAGCCGGGTGCTCTTCGTGCGTGGCGGGACGCTGTGGCAGGTCGACGCGGACGGCGAGAACGCGATGCCGGTGCCGGGGGTCGGTGCCGCGCTCGGGCCGACGTGGCACCCGAACGGGAACCTGATCGCCTGGACAGAACTCGGGGATGGCGGGAGCCGGATCCTGATGCGGGACCTGACCTCGGGGCGGACCTCGGTGATGTCGGGCCGGGCCGCTGCGAATCTGTCACCCGCCTTCGCACCGGACGGCGCGCAGCTGGCTTACGCCGCCGGCAACGACGGGACCGATATCGTCGTGCGACCGCTGGAAGGGGACGCCGGGGTGTACGCCATTACGGCGGGGCAGGGTTCGACGAACGCCCAGCCGACCTTCTCTCCGGACGGCCGCCGGGTCGCCTTCACGACGTCGCGATTGGGGCGAAACGAGATTTATATTTCGGACAGCGACGGGGCGAATCCCGAGCTCCTGACCACGTCGGGGTTCGGGGATCAGCTCTATCGTTCGGATCCTTCGTGGTCGCCGGATGGCCGGGCGGTGGCGTTCTCGACGCAGATCGAGGGCCGCTTCCAGGTGGCGACGATCGCCCTGCGCGATCGGTTCGTGAAGCAGCACACGTCGGAAGGAATCAATGAAGATCCGTCCTGGGCGCCCGACGCCCGGCATCTGGTCTTCACTTCCAACCGGAGTGGCAGTCGGCAGTTGTGGGTGCTGGATACCGAGTCCGGGCGGATGCGTCAGCTGACGCGCGGACCGGTAGCCCGGATGGCGGCCTGGGGGCCGCGAGTCCCGGTCGCGCGTTGAGTTCCCCGAGTCCTATCTTCCTCCCTCCCCACCGATCGAGGTTGTCTTCGATGCCCCGCCAGTTCCCTCGTCTCGCCCTCGTGGCGTTCTCGCTCCTCACCGTCGCCTGCGTCCCGAAGAAGGATCCCTCGACGTCGCCGGAGGCCCTCGCGGCCGCGGCGAAGGCGAAGGCGGATTCGGTGGTGGCCGCGCAGGCGGCGGCCGTGCGTGTCGCGGAGGCAGCGCGCGCGGATTCTACCGCGAAGGCTGAGGCTGCGGCGAAGGCGGCCGTTGCCAAGGCGACCGCGGACTCCGTGGCGCGCGCCGAGGTGATCGCGCGCGCGATCACGGCGACGCGCTCGACCTTCGCCGAGATGATCTTCTTCGACTACGACCGCGCCGAGCTCACCGCGGAGTCGCGCGAGACCCTGGAGGCGAAGTTGCCGATCCTTCGGACGAACCCCGGCATGCGCATCCGCATCGCGGGCCACACCGACGAGCGCGGTTCCGATGAGTACAACCTCGCCCTCGGCCAGCGCCGGGCGGCGGCGGCCAAGCGGTACCTCGTGTCGCAGGGCATCGACGAGGCCCGCATCGACGTCGTGAGCTTCGGTGAGGAGCGCCCGATGGTCGAGGGGGCGGATGAGTCCGCCTGGTCGCAGAACCGGCGCGATGAGTTCGAGATCGTCGTCGGCGGTGACGCGATTCGGGTGCCGTGACCCCGGCGCGCCTCTCACGTCTCCTGCTCGCCCCAGCGGTCCTCGTGACCGCTGGGGCGTGCTTCGCCACCCGGGCCGACCTCCGGATCGTCCAGGGCGACGTGCTCGCCGTGCGCGATTCGGTGCGGGCGGCGCGGGTCGCCGCCGAGCGGCGGGATTCGCTCGCGCGCGTCGCCACGGACAGTGCCCTCGCGCGCGTCGTCGCGGCCCTCGCGACGGTCGGTGACTCCGTCGTCGCCGTCCGTGGCGCCACGCAGCGGATGGATGGGGCGCTCCGCGAGGACCTGCACGCCATCCGTCAGCAGCTGATCACCATTCAGGAGCTCACCGGGCAGTCGCAGCGACGGATCCAGGAGCTGCGGGCCGATCTCGAGTCCGACGCCGCCGATCGTTCGGCGGCGCCCGTCGTGCCGCCCACTGCCACGGACTCGTCGCGGACGACCGCGGGGAGCGCCGCAGGTGGCGCGGCGGGTGGCGCGGCCGGCGGTGCCGGGGCGCCGTCGGCACCGGGACCCGCCCAGCTCTACCAGCTCGGACAGGATCAGCTCCGTCGCGGGAGCAACACGGCGGCGCGGGGCGCGTTCACGACGCTCCTCACCCAGCACCCGCGGTCCGACCTCGCGCCGGATGCCCTCTACGGCATCGCGGAGTCCTTCACCGCCGAGGGGAACGGGGTTCGGGCAGACTCGGTGTACAACCTGGTGGCGACGCGGTATCCGCAGTCGGAGCGGGCCCCCATCGCGCTGTACAAGCGGGCGACGGCGTATCGCCTCGTCGGCCAGTCCGAGCGCGCACAGGCGCTGTATCGGCAGATCGTCGAGGCCTATCCGAATTCGGAATCCGCGCGACTGGCGCAGGGGTTCCTGACCTCCCGCCGCCCCTGATCGGCGCCGCTCCGGCGGCGCCGATCCGTTCCGTAGCCCTGAGCCGACGATGACCACCCCGTCCGCTGAGATGCCGTTCCTCGAGCACCTCGAGGAGTTACGCCATCGGCTGATCTGGAGCGCTGGGACGCTGCTGGTCTGCCTGCTGGTCGCGCTCACGCTCGTGATGCGCCCCTCGGTGGACGTGATTGGCATCCTCGCCGCGCCGGTTCTCCCGTTCCTCCCCGACCAGAAGCTGATCGTCACCCATCCGCTCGATCCCTTCACGATCAGCCTCAAGGTGGCGTTCGGGATCGGGCTCACGGCGGCACTCCCGGTGATCGGGTACCACCTCTGGAGCTTCCTCGCGCCGGCGCTGCATCCGCACGAGAAGCGGCTTGTCATCCCCGTGCTCCTCGGGGCGACGGGGCTCTTCGCCCTCGGGATGTTCCTCGGCTGGCGGTTCGCGCTCCCGATCATGTTCGAGATGCTCGTGGGCATGCAGTCGGCCTCCCTGCAGCCGATGTTCGCGGCGGCCGAGGTCTTCGGCTTCATGCTGTCGACCTGCCTCGCCTTTGGGGTCGTCTTCCAGCTCCCGATCGTGGTGCTCGCGCTGACGGCGCTTGGGCTCGTGACCCCACGGGCGATGATGAAGTATCGGCGGCACGCCCTCGCGGGGAGCGTCGTCGTCTCCGCGGTGGTGACCCCCGGCGACCTGCTTCTGATGACGGCCCTGATGGCGCTCCCGCTCTACGCGCTGTACGAGATCAGCATCGTCGTCTCGTGGGTCGTGCACCGGAGCCGTCAGCGGCGGCTCGCACGGGAGGAGGCGATCGGGGGGACGGTCGGGTGAGCACGCGCGGGGTGGTGTGGGTCGGGATGCTCGCCACCCTCGCGCTCACGACGGCGGGGGCGCAGGCGCGCCCCGAGGGGCGCGTCCGCCAGCCGGACCGGTCCGCGGGAGACACCGCGCGTGCTGCTTCGGGGGCGAAGCTCGTCGAGTGGGCCCCCGATGACAGCGTGATGCGCGCCCTCCTCGAACGGCGCGGCTACAACGCCGTCCGGTATCAGGCCGCGACGGTGGGGTTCGCGGCGTCGACGCGCCTGATGACCCTGGTCGGCCTCTCGGGCGCCCGCGCGGCCGTCCAGCGCGACTCGACCCTCATGGTCGCCGATACCATCGCGTTCAACGACAGCACCAAGCTCGTGCGGGCGCGCGGTGACACGATCATCATGCGCGATCCCGCCCGCGGCGAGGACATCATCGGGCTCGACGATCTCGTGTACGACCTCGACCGCCGGGAGGGTCGGACACGGGACTTCTCGACCGTCGCGACAGCGGGGGAGGAGTGGCGCGTGAGCGCCCACCGCGCCGCCTTCGCCTCGGACACGACGGCGGACCGCAACACCGTGTACGGCCGCGATGGGCAGATCACCTCCTGTCTCGACTCCCTGCCGCACTATCACTTCCTCGCGAAGGAGCTCAAGCGCGTGAGCGGGAGCACCCTCGTCGCGCGCCCGGCGATCCTCTACGTGCAGGACGTGCCAGTGATGTGGCTCCCCTTCATCTTCCAGGACATCCGGTCGGGGCGCCGGTCGGGGATCCTGACGCCGCGGCTTGGCGTCGCCGAGCTGGTGCGCAACAGCCCCACCTACCGGCGCACCGTCGAGAACCTGGGGTACTACTTCGCTCTCAACGATTACATCGACGCGCAGGTCTCCGTGGACTGGCGGTCGAGCGCCCGTGCGACCGCGGCAGACCCCGGCTGGGTCCGGATGAATGCCGAACTGCGCTATCGATGGCTCGATCGCTTCGTACAGGGCGGTCTTGCCGTGTCGCAGAATTCCCTGGGGAACGGGAGCCGGAACACGGCGATCAGCTGGAACCACGCGCAGGAATTCTCGTCCCGGACGAAATTCAACACGAACCTCAACTACGTCACGAGCACCGCCGTCCAGCGCCAGACCATCCTGAACCCGATGGCGGCGGTCGCGACGATCGCCTCCCAGGCGAATCTGGTGCGCACCCAGGGGCCGTTCACGATCAATCTTGGCGGCTCACAGCGGCAGTACCCGGGGCGCGATCAGGTCGACCGTGACTTCCCGTCGCTCAGCGTGGCCTCGCGCCCGCTCGAGGTCGGCCAGTGGTTCGTGATGAACCCGAGCTTCAGCTATACGTCGAGGCAGAGCCTCAACCTCGACGCCACCGGCGACTTCGCGTACCGCTATCGCCAGACGCCCGCGGGGCTCGACTCGGTGCGTCTCACCCGGAACACCGGGGCGACGAGCCTCACGCTGCAGACGCCGTTCAAGATCTTTGACTTCCAGGTGCAGAGTGGACTCCGGTACGGGAACCAGGTCTACGACTACCCGCAGATCATCACCCTACGGGACGTGAATGACACGAGCGTCCGCGTCGATCGCGTCTATCGGGGGACCTTCGAGTCGTCCCTCGATGTCGATCTCTCGGTCGGATTGCCGAACTTCTTCGCCGGCAGCTGGAACCTCGCCCCGAGCGTGACGATGTCGAACGTCGACCCGGGGGGCTTCGCGGTCCGCACCTTCCGCTCGAACGGCGCGTGGGTAGCGCAGTCCAAACGCCTCTCCTACGGGCTCGGCGTCTCGCCGACGCTCTTTCGGCTCTTCCCCGGCTTCGGTCCGGTGCGCCGGTTCCGGCACGCGATCGCCCCCTCGCTGACCTATTCGTTCTCGCCCGCCGCCTCCGTTCCCGATGCGTTCCTCGCCGCGACGGGACGGACCCGGGTCGGCTACCTCGGCTCCCTCGCACAGAACCGGCTCACCTTCGGGTTCTCGACCAACCTCGAGGCGAAGCTCCGGGCGCCGGCGGGCGGCGCGGATTCGACCCGTGCCGCCGGGGACAGGGTCGACGACGAGGAGGAGGGACGCAAGGTCAAGGTGGCGACCCTCCAGTTCCAATCCCTCACATACGACTTCGAGCGGAAGCGCCAGACCGGGAAGACCGGCTTCGCCACCGATCGGTTCGGCTACACCTTCCGCTCCGATCTCCTCCCGGGGTTCGATCTCGGCGTCGACTACTCGCTCTTCCAGGGTGACCTGATGAGCGACACGGCGAAGTTCTCCCCGTACCGCGAGGCGGTGCGGATGTCGTTCTCGCTCGACGGGGCCTCGCCGCTCCTCGGCTGGGTCGGGCGGCTCTTCGGTGTGGCGCCGGCTCACGCGGGCGCGCGGGCCGGCGCGGAGTCTGCGGCGACGGACCCCGCGATGGCGGGTGGCCTCGTCAGTGCGGCCGGGAGCCTGAACGGGCTTGGCGCGACCACCGGGACGCGGGCGCGCAGCATGATCCAGGAGATCCCGCGTGGGCAGGGATTCACCGCCGCGTTCTCCGTGAGCGCGCAGCGGCAGCGCCCGCCCGTGGGCGGACGGATCCGCGACTACGACGCGTCCGCGCAGTGCCGGGCGCTGATCGGCTTCCCGCAGTACGACACCTGTCTCTTCGAGGCCGAGCGCGCGGCCGCGAGCCAGGCGGCGAACGTCGCCGGCCCGTCGGGCAGCACGTTCTTCCGCGTCCCGCCGACGACGTCCGTCGGCATCCGCACCACGTTCAACCTCACCCAGAACTGGGCGGGGTCGTGGAACACCACGTACGATGTCGAGCGCGGCGAGTTCGCCAGCCAGATCGTCTCGCTGCAGCGCGAGCTGCACGACTGGCGCGCCGTCTTCGGCTTCACGCAGGCACCGAACGGCAACTTCGCCTTCACCTTCTACGTCTCGCTCAAGGCGCAGCCCGAGCTGAAGCTCGACTACGACCGGCAGACGTACCGCCCCTCTTCCGGGAGCCGCCGTTGACCCTCGCCGATCCCCTCCGCCTCGACGGCGCCTCGCTGACCGTCACCGACCTCCTCGCCGTCGCCGAGGAGGGGCGCCCGGTGGCATTGGCGGCCGA
>DAISWY010000063.1:0-11987 GCA_036826135.1 Gemmatimonadaceae bacterium
CGTCGGGGGAGACGAAGGCCGTATGGGTGAGCGTCGGGTCGGTGAGGCGGCGGTCGCCGCGCCCGTTCAGCCCCACGCGATGCAACTGGAGCTTCAGGTAATTGTCGCCGGTGCGGGCGTAGTACCAGAGCTGCCCCGCCTGCTCATCCACCTGCACGATCCCCGCGACCTCCGCCTGATGCTGCGTGAGCGTGGTGATGAGCGTGCCGTCGATGTGGTACAGGTAGTAGTTCTTGAAGCCGGACCGCTCCGACTCCCAGATGAAGCGCTTGCCGTCGGCGAGCCACCGGATGGTCGGGGAGTTCTCGGTCCAGCTCGCCTGCCACGCCTCACGGACGATCACGCGACAGGCCCCTGTCGCCGGCGCGCAGGCGGCGAACTCCATCACGTTCTGCCGGCGGTTCGTCCGACGGAGCAGGAGCTCCGTCCCGTCCGGGCTCCACGCGATGCCGTAGACGTAGTGCCCGACGACGTCGTCGGTGAGCGGACGTCCGTCCCGGGCATCGATGCGGATGGTGCGACCCGTCGCGAGGTCGTGCACGAAGAGGTCGACGATCGGGTTCTCCGTCCCGGCCTTCGGATACGCCTCGGTCATCGCGGCGCCGGCGACGGTGGTCTGGTCCATCTGCAGGACGTAATCCCGCACCGGACGCTCGTCGAAGCGGTAGTACGCGAGCTGCGTGCCGGAGGGCGACCACCACATCGCGGTGATCTGGTCGAGCTCCTCGCCGTACACCCAGCTCGCGGTGCCGTACTTGATGCGCCCCGCCTCGCTCCCGTCGGTGGTCAGCTGTCGCTCGCTCGAGCCGTCACGGTTCACGATCCAGAGATTCCGATCACGATAGAAGGCCTTCCGAGCGGAGTCGGCCGTCCACGCCTCCGTGAACTGGCGCCCGCGGGCGGGTCCGCCGGCGCGCCGCATCCCGTTCGTCCCGTTCGCCAGTGCACCGAGCTCGGTCACCTGCCGCGAAGCCGCGGTCCACTGGAATCGCTTCCCGTCGCGGACGAACTCGAATGACTTCCCGTCCGCCGCCCACTGCGGGGCGATCGCCCCGGATTTGATGAGCCCCGCCATCCGCGGCGCGTTGGCCGCGTACTGCGCGTAGCCCGGCATCGAGCGGAGACGGTCCTGCGCGCTCGACTGGAGCGCCCAGAGGGAGAGCAACGCGAGAAGAGAACGAGAACGCATGAGGGGAGGTGAGAGGCGGAAGGCGAAGGGCGGGCAGGACGCGGAGAGAGACGGGGGGAGCGCTACCGACTGGGCCAGGGCGTCCCCTGATCACGACGCGTCACCGGGCGCACGCCCTTGTAGACGAACCGCTGGACGCGCTTGCCCTCGTAGGTCTCGGTCGTGAAGATGTTGCCCTTGGAGTCGGTCGCGATGCTGTGCACCGCGAAGAACTGCCCGGGCTGTCGCCCCCCGTCGCCGAACATCGTGAGGATCTCGAGCGACTGCCGGTCCATCACATAGACGCGCTCGTTCTTCCCGTCGGCGAGATACAGGTACTTCTGCTGTGCGTCACGCGAGAAGGCGATATCCCAGACCGCGCCGTCACCTCGCGTCCGCGGGGCTACGCGCACCTCCTTCACGAACGTCCCATCGCGGCGGAAGACCTGGATCCGGTTGTTCGGTCGGTCGCAGACATAGATGAGCCCGTCGACGGACGGTTCGGCGCAGTGCACGGGGTTCCGGAACTGCGGGATGAGCGGCTTGTCCGGATCGTAGGGGCCGAAGTTGGAATCGCTCGGGACGTTCCCGTAGGCGCCCCAGAACCGCTTGATGCGGCCCGTCGCCATGTCGAGCACCGCGACGCGCTTGTTGCCGTAGCCGTCGGCCACATAGACCTCGTTCTGCGACGGATCGAAGGCAACCTTCGCAACGCGCCCGAACGCGTCCATGCTCCGCGAGTCGGTCGCGCGGCCAGGGACGCCGATCTGCTGCAGGAAGCGGCCGTCCCGCGTGAACTTGAGGATGTGCGAGTCGGCGGCGTTCACCGAGTCGCGGGAGCCGTTGCCACCGATCCAGACGTTCCCCATCGGGTCGATTGAGATGCCGTGGTTGCTCCCGGGCCAGGTGTACCCCTGGCCCGGGCCGCCCCAGGCGTTCACGAGGTTCCCCTCGGGGTCGAACTCGAGCACCGGCGGGGCCGCCGTGCAGCACGGGCCGACGAGCGCGTACCCGGCCTCGGTGCGAGCATTGAGCGTCGCGCCGCCGCGATGGATGATGTAGACGTGGTCGCGGGCATCGACCCCCACCCCGATCGTCGAGCCCAGCACCCACCCATTCGGGAGCGGCTTCGGCCAGAAGGGATCGACCTCGAAGACCGGCGCCTGCACCGCCGGTTGCGCGAGCGACGCGACGAGCCGGGACTGCCCGACCGCGAGCGTGAGGATCACGGCGCCCAACACGCCGGTGACGAGCAGCGTACGACGACGCATGGTCATTCTCCTTTCCCGTGATGGCCCTGTGCGACTGCGGGCGGAATGCTATATCTCGACGCGATGACGCACCAGAGACGCGGCGGGATGCCGGATCGTTGGTCGTGGGCCGGGCGTCGTCTGGCGCGGCGATACGCCGCGCTGCTCGCCCTGCTCGCGCTGGGCGTCACGCCGGCGTCGGCGCACGAGATCCCCGCACGCGCCGTCGTCACCATCCACGTCGTCCGCACCGCGGACACCCTCCGCCTCTGGGTCCGCGCCCCGCTCGAGGGGATGCGCGACGTCACCTTTCCCGAGCGCGCTGACGGGACGGTGGACCTCCGGCGGCTCGGCCCCGCGCTGCACGAGAGCGCGACGCTCTGGATCGCCCCGGGCCTCGGGTTCCGCGGCCGATCCGGCGCCCGCCGCGAACCGCGCGTCGTGGACGCCCGCGTGGCCGTTCCGACCGACCGCAGCTTCGACGCGCTCGATGCGCTCACGCGACATTTCGCCGCCCCGCCCCTCGACAGCGCGCCGGGGCTCCGTGTCCAGGGCGCCTGGCTCGATGTCGCACTCGTGCTCGCGGTACCGCAGGACGAGCGACTGATCGTCGACCCGGCCTTCGCGCGACTCGGCGTACGGACGACCACCCAGTGGCGGTTCCACGACACCGACGGGGCGACCCGCACCCTCAGCTACGACGGCGACCCGGGCCCGATCCCGCTCCGGCCGCGCCCCTGGGACGCCCTGCGCCGCTTCGTCCCCGTGGGGGTGCAGCACATCCTAGGCGGGCTCGACCATCTCCTCTTCCTCCTCCTCCTCGTGCTCGGGGAGCGGCGCTGGCGCCCGCTGGTCGGCACCATCACCGCCTTCACCGTCGCGCACGCCCTCACCATCGGCGCGACGGCGCTGGGACTGGTCCCGACGGGGGCGTGGTTCGGCCCGCTCGTCGAGACGACGATCGCCGCCTCCATCCTCTGGCTCGCGCTCGCGCGGATCCTCCGGGCACCAGAACGACCCGCGCACGGCTGGCCGCTCGCCTTCACCTTCGGGCTCGTGCACGGCTTCGGCTTCGCGATGGCCCTCGGCGACCGGCTGCAGTTCGCCGGCGGGCATCGCGTGAGCGCCCTGGCCGCCTTCAACCTCGGCATCGAGGTCGGCCAACTCGCGGTGGTCCTCCTCGCCGTCCCCCTGCTGCGCTGGGCGCTGCACCGTGCGGGCGAGCGTGCCCGGCTCCTCACGATCGTCCTCGCCGCGCTCGCCGCCGACGTGGCCTGGCACTGGCTGCTCGCGCGCGGAGAGATGCTCCGAACGGCGATCGCCGTCGCGCCCCCTCCGACCTGGGATGCGCTGGCCCTCCTTGGCCTCCTGCGCATCCTCCTCGTCGCCGCGGTGGCGCTGGCCCTCGGGCTGCTCCTGCGCCACCTTCTCCCCCGTCTCCGTCTCACCTGACCGCATGCCGCATCGACTCCCCCCACGTCTCCTGCTCGGAGCGCTCCCGCTCCTCCTCGTCACCATCGCCGCCGTCGCGCCGCCGCGCACGACGATGGACGGCGTCTACACCGCCGCGCAGGCCACCGCCGGTCGCGATCTCTTCGCGAGCGCCTGCCAGAGCTGCCATTCGCCGACCGTCCACGCGGGGCCGCCCTTCAAGGCCAAGTGGTACGGCCGCGACCTCGGCGAGCTCTTCGGGTATCTGCGCGCCGAGATGCCGAAGTCCGATCCCGGGTCCTTGAGCGACGAGGAGTACGTGCAGTCCATCGCCTATCTCCTCCGCATCAACGGGATGCCTGCGGGCGCCACAGCGCTTGCGACCGATTCCGCCACGCTCGCCACCATCCGACTCGATTCTCTCCGTTCCCCCGCTCCGAGGTCACGCTGATGCCCCGTCCCCTCGCCCGCCTCCTCGTCGCCGCGCTGACGCTCCCCTGGATGCTGATCGCGCAGGGCCCACCGGCGCGCCCCGGCACCCCGGCCGCACGGCCCGCGGCTCCCCCGGCGCGCCCGGCCACCCCCGTGGCGCGACCCGCCCGCCTCGCGAGCGCCCCAGGAGGCGATGCGCCCGTCACGACGGGCCTCGTGCGCGGCAACGCGCCCGGCGAATGGCGCTACTGGGGCGGCGACGCGTGGAGCACGCGCTACTCGCCACTCGACCAGATCAACGCCCGCAACTTCGACTCCCTCCAGGTGGCGTGGCGCTGGAACGCCGGCGCGTTCGGGCCCGACGAGTACTACCGCACGACGCCGCTCTACGCGAACGGCCGCCTCTTCACCGTCGCGACCACGCGACGCGCGGCGATGGCACTCGATCCCGAGACCGGTGAGACGCTCTGGATGTACCGCCTCGAGGAAGGGATCCGCTGGCAGAAGGCGCCGCGCCAGTTCGCGGGCCGCGGTCTTGCCTATTGGACGGACGGGCGCGAGGAGCGCGTCCTCCTGATCACCCCGGGGTATCACCTCATCTCGCTCGACGCGAAGACCGGGCGCCCCGATCCGCGCTTCGGCCGCGGGGGCGTGGTGGACCTGCAGGATGGCCTCGGGTTCCCGCTCGTGCCGCTCGCGGTCGACGACTCCGGCCCGCTGGTCATCTCGGATGCCGCGCCGCTCCGTCGCGCGCGGCCCGGCGAGGGGTGGGACCCCATCAAGAAGATCGGCGCCGACGGAAGCGTCGGCATCGACCCGGTCCACGGCCAGATCGCGAACAGCTCGCCCGCAATGATCGTCAACGACGTCGTCGTGCTCGGCAACTCGTCGATCCACGGCTACTACCCGATCCGCGCGCATAACCTCCCCGGCTACGTCCGCGGCTTCGACGTGCGCACCGGGCGCCAACTCTGGAAGTTCAATCTGATTCCGCAGCCCGGGGAGTTCGGCGCCGAGACGTGGGAGCGGGGCTCGCGCATCGACTCCGACGGCGTGGGGAAGGTCGACCCGTGGGCGACCTACTCGGCCGACCCCGAGCTCGGGCTCGTCTACATCCCGACCGGGATGCCGCTGCTCGACGAGTACGGCGGCCATCGCCCGGGTGACAACCTGTATGGCAACAGCCTCGTCGCGCTCGACGTGCGGACGGGCCAGCGGCGCTGGCACTATCAGCTCGTGCACCACGACATCTGGGATTACGACACCCCGATGGCGCCGAACCTGCTCGACATCACCGTCGACGGACGTCGTCGCAAGGCGATCGCGCAGACCACCAAGCAGGGGTGGATCTACACTTTCGATCGTGCGACGGGCGAGCCGATCTGGCCCATCGTCGAGACCCCGGTCCTCGCCAGCGACGTCCCCGGCGAGGTCGCCTCGCCCACCCAACCGATTCCGTCGCGCCCCGCGCCGTACGCGCAACAGGGGCTCGTCGAGAACGATCTCATCGCGTACACCCCGGCGATCCGTGACTCGGCGCTCGTCCTCGCCCGGAAGTGTCGGATGGGCCCGTATTACATCCCCGCCGTCCTCGCCGACGGCTCCGGCCCGACGGGGCTCCGCTGCGCCTGGTACGCCCCCGGCGCCTCGGGCGGCGTCAACATCGATGGCGGTGCCGCCGTCGACCCTGAGACCGGGATGATGTACGTCGCGGCGCTGAGCGGCCTCTCGACGATGTCGCTCGCCAAGGATCCCTGCAGCGAATTCCGCTACAGCTCGCCGCGCGACAACTGCGGCCTGATCGGCGCGCTCCCGGCTCCGCCCGGCTACACGCCCCCGTCGTCGCGCGGCGGCGGCTTCGAGGGCCGTGGCAACGCGTCGATGCTGCACGGCGTCTCGATCCTCAAGCCGAAGGAGCTCGGCGGCATCACCGGCTACGACATGAACGCCGGCGACAAGCGGTGGTGGATCCCGAACGGCGGGTGGATCCCGGTGCGCAGCACCGATCCGCTCTTCACCGGGGTGACCCTCCCGCCGCGCCCGGCGGGTGGACAGGCGCAGGTGATGAACACCAGATCGCTCGTGATCTACGGGACCGGTCGCTCCGGCGGCGTCCCGAACACCAAGCCGATGCTCTTCGCCGTCGACAAGACGACGGGCCGCCAGGTCGGCGCGGTGGAGATCCCCGATCGGACGACCGCGGTCCCGATGACCTTCCTCCACAAGGGGAAGCAGTACATCGTCTTCGCGACGGGCGCGGGGAGCAACACGAGCCTAGTGGCGATGCGCCTGCCCTGAGCCGCGGCGGTCCGCTGCTCGAGCCAAACGACGCGGGGCGGGCCGATCTCGGCCCGCCCCGCGTCACATCGGTCCCGGCGTCGCGACTACTGGATGAACTTCCACGCGGGCCGGTGGTCCCGTGTCAGCGGCGTCTGCAGCAACCGCGCCCGCACCATCTCGATCGGCATCCGCCCGCCCTGCATGATGGCGTCGTGGAAGTCGCGGTTCGTCATCCGCCCCGACTGCACGAGCTCCCGATGCAGCGACCGGATCTGCAGACCGCCGATCATGTAGCCCGCCTGGTAGAGCGGCGAATAGGTGCCGTTGAACGAGCGCCGGACCTCGGCCTCGGCGTTCGCCCGCTCGTGGCCCACGCGCGCGACGAGGAAGTCGACCGCCTCCTGCGGCGTCATCTGCCCGAGATGCACCTTGAGCGAGAAGATGATCCGCGCGAGCCGGTGCGAACGCCAGAAGAGCATCCCCATCCGGTCCTGCGGCGTTTTCGGGAAGCCGAGGTCCCAGAGGAGCATCTCCCAGTACAGCGACCATCCCTCGGTCCAGAACGGGGTGCCGAACAGGTTCCGCTGGGTGTGGTACCGTGCGGTCATGTATCCCTGCAGGTGGTGCCCCGGGATCAGTTCGTGGTGCACCGTCGCCATTGAAAAGTGCGGATTGTTCCCGCGCATGCTCATCAGCTTGTCGGCGTGCGCCATCGAATCGGTCGGATACGACACCTGGATGATCTCCCCGCCGAGGAAGAACGGGGACACCAGTTGCTGCCGCGGGGACATCATCTCCATCCGCCAGATCTCGTCCGCGAGCGGCGGCACCGTGATGAGATCCCGCTCGGTGATGAAGGCCACCGCCTCGCGGGCGAGCCGACGGACCAGCTCCGGCTGCTCCCCCGGCGGCACGTACGCTTCCTTCACCTTCTCGAGCGCCGCACGCCAATCATCACCGAACCCCATCTCGCGGGACGCCTTCTTCTGCTCCGCCTCAATCCAGGCGAACTCGCGCTCCGCGAGGGCAATCAGGTCCTGCGGCGTGTACGCGATCATCTCCGCCCGCAGGTCCTGCGCGAGCCCCTCGGCGCCGATGGGGTCCCCGATGATGGGCTCCTCCTCCCCCGGCTTCTGTCCCACCACCACCTCGCGGATCGCCGCCGCATAGCGGGCCATCGCCGTGCCCACACGCCGATACGGGTCGGCCGTCCACCAGGTGAAGTTCGGATCGTATCCGGCGTAGAAGCGCTGCCAATCCCGGAGCGTCCCCGTCAGCTCATCGAGGTAGGCCACCGTGCGAAGCCCGACAATGCGGTCAGCGCGGGCTGCGCTCCCGGCCGGACGCGCGCGGACGGCGCGGGTGAGGCTGTCCAGCTGCGCGGCCATGGCGGCGAGCGCCTTGGCCGACGCCTGGGGGTCGACCCGCTCGAAGCGTCGACGCGCCTCCTCGAACCCTGTCACCGTCGCGGCGAACGGGACGTACGACACCATCTCGCGCGTCAGCCGCTCCTCGCGTCCGAGTTGGTCGAGATCGGCCTGCACCCGATTCGCGAGGAGCAGGTAATCGATCTTCCCTTCCTGGCTCAGGGCCGCGAAGTCGATGCGCGTCAGCCGCTGCTGCCACTCCGTGTGAAATCGCGTGAAGCGGGCGCGCCGCGCGGGGGAATACTCCACCGTCCAGCGACGACCGAGCGCCGCGCGGTCCGTGCTGTAGAGCGCCACCGTATCTCGGAGTGCACTGGTGCCCACCGGCACCGGGCCGATGCGCTGAGCCTGGAGCGGGACGCTGGGGAGAGCACCTCCGAGCAGACCACCGATGACCAGCAGGCGGGCGAACCGCTCGGTGTGCCGCCGAGGGGCGATGAGTTGATGGATGCGGGGACGATGGATCATGGATTCCTCTCGTATCGCTTGAGCGCGCGCGGGCCCACCTCGGCGCCATAGATGGTGCCGTCGCGGGCCACCGCGACCCCTTCGGCGGCACTCGTGCCGCGCGTCGTCGCCACGGGATCGGGGATGAACGCGCTCACCGCACCGGTGCGTGCGCTGCCGATGCGGATGCCCCGCTGCCACCCCGTGCGCGAGGGCTCGATCGAGCCCGATTCCGAGTCGGCGACGTACATGGTGTCATTACGGTCGATCCAGATGCCGCTAGCGCGGGAGAACTGATACCAGGTGTCGAGGAGCCGACCGTCCTGGGAGAGGATCTGGATCCGGTTGTTCGTGCGATCGCCGACGAAAAGGCGCCCCTGCGAATCGAAAGCGAGCGCGTGCGGCTGGTCGAACTCGAGCGGCCCCGTCCCCTTCTTCCCCCAGCTCGCGAGGAGTCGCCCCGTGCGATCGAACTTGAGGATTCGGGCGTTCGCCGTCGGGCCCGACGCGTGGCCCTCCGCGACATAGATGTCGCCGTTCGGCGCCGTGATCACCGCGTTCGGCTGGAAGAAGTACGCGGTGTCGCGGCCACCACCGTCGGTGCCGAGGCGCAGCAGCACCTGTCCCGTCGGCGAGAACTTGATCACCTGATGCCCGAAGACGCGCGCTGGCTCGGCCGCTGCCGGTTCTCCGGCGCGCGTCGACGGACGGTTGTCGCGACCATCGACGACCCAAACGTTGCCGTCACGGTCCACGTGGATCCCGTGCGGCCAGTTGATCATCCCCTTCCCGAAGGAGCGGACGAGTCGCCCCGTGCGATCGAAGAGCAGGATCGGATCGAGCGCCGAGCCCACGCAGCTGTTCTGCCCGCAGCGCTCGGCCACCCAGACGCTCACCCCGTCCTTGTCGATGGCGACCGCGCTCGTGGACCCCCACGCGCGTCCGTCGGGGAGCTTCGCCCACCCCTCCACGGTGCGGTACGGGTTCGGGCGATCGTTGACGCCCGCCATCTCCGCCGTGCCACCGACCTGTGCGCGGAGCGGCGCACTCACGAGTGGCGTAGCGACGAGGGCGCCTGCGAGCGTGCCAGCCAGCGCACCGAGTGCCAGCCGGTGGCCGGCGGCGCGCGAGGTGCGGCGGCGCGACGGTGCCGTCATGAAAGCCATGATCACTCCTCCTCCCAGCGGCTCGGGGCGGCCGGGTCGTATTCCGCCGTGGGGAGCCGGAACGCCTCGGCGATGACCGCGTCACCCGGCTCACCAATCACGCGGGAGGCGACGTACTCCCCCATCACGATGGAGAACTTGAAGCCCTCGGCCTGCCCGACGCCGGCGATCCACGCGTTGTCGGCGCCCGGAAGGCGATCGACGATGAAGTTGCGGTTCACGCTGCTCTCGTAGTGGCAGGACCGGGTCTCGACGATCGGCGCATCGGCGAGCGCGGGGAAGTGCTTCTGCAGGACGCGTCGTGACCCGTCGATGCGCTCCTGCGACGACCAGCGCGGGCTGAGGTCGGGATCCTGGAGCCGCGGGTCGGGCGCGACCGGCGCCGGGGGCGGCGGCGCATCGTCGTCGGCGGCACGCGGGGGGGCCGGGGGGGCGAAGGCCCCGCGCACGCGGAAGCCGCGGTTGTCGATCGGATGCGAGGGCCATCCCGTCACCCCGGGGACGTTCCAGCTCGGGATGTTCGGGAATTGGAAGCGCGTGTCGCCCTCGGGCGTGCCGAAGTAACAGACGTGCCCCATCGGGATCCGCATCCGCGTCTGCATCAACGAGGGGAAGAGCTTCGGGAACCAGGGGCCGCAGCAGAACACATAGGCGTCGGCGGCGAGGGTGCTGCCATCGTCGAAGGTCAGCGCCTCCATCTTGCCGGCCGTCACGGCGCCGGGGCGGATGCGACCGAGCTTGAACTCGACGCCCGCGTCGCGCGCGAGCGCACCGACGGCCTGCACGCTGTCGCGGGCGCGGGCGACCCCCGCGTCCGGCTCGTAGAGCACAACCTGGCTCCCCTCGCTCACGAACTGCGGCCAGCGGCGGCGCGCCTCGTCGGCCGTGAGCGTCTCGAACGGCACCCCCTGCGCCGTCCAGAGCTCGGCCGTACGCGTGGTGAATGGCTCCGGCTTCTCGCGGATGATCACGTCGCCGGTCGTGTAGAAGAACCGCGTGCCGAAGCGCTTCCCGTGCTCGGCGTCGAACTGACGCCAGCGGTCGATGGAGCGGCGGGCCCACCGGACCCAGAGGTCGGCGGTGACGGTGCGATCGCCGTAGGAGGAGCGGATGCCACGGGTCTCGTCACCGCTCGTCGCCCGCGAGTTGGCGATGCCGTACTGATCCACGAGCGTGACCTTCATCCCCTGCTGCCGCAGGTGATACGCGGTGAATGCGCCCCAGGCCCCTGCCCCGACGACCACCACGTGGCCGGAGGCGCGGCCGAAGCGTCGCCGGATGCCGCGCGGGGGCTGTGGCTGCGCATCGAGAGCGGCGGGGGTGAGCGCCGCACCGGCGAGGAGCGCACCAGTCCCCGCGCTGGCGATGCGCAGGAAGTCGCGCCGCGGGAGCTCGGCACCGCCGCCGGCCTCCAGGCCGGCGGCGTTCGGGTCGCCCGCGTCGGCCGAGGCGGGCTGGGGGACATCTGAGGCGGGAGGAAGGGACGCGCTCATGGGGGAACCTGGTGGGTGAGAGGCGACGCGCGAAGATGCCGCCGATGACGGGGCGCGCGCAATGAATCGGAGACCCGGCCGACCAACGCGGGATGGGTTGCATGCGTTGAGACCGGGACTCAGCTTCCGGCCACGATGATGCGCTTCCGTTCCCCCAGTCAGTGCCGCCCTGCGATGCAGCGCCCACGGTCGCACCCGATCGCGTCGCGTCGCGGCGTCATCCGAGCGGCCGTGATCGCGGGCCTCCTCCTTCGCCCCGTCTCCGGTGCGCACGCGCAGGAGGCGGCGCCCCTCGACCCGGCGGCCCTCGCCGCCCGGCAGGTCGAGCGCGGAGAGCAGTGGTTCCGCTCCGCCTGCCTCCAGTGCCACGCGGTCGGCGCCGTCTCAAACCCCGACTTCCGGCTCAAGTGGGGCGGACGGACGGCGCAGGACCTCTTCGACCTCATCTCGCGCACGATGCCGGACGGCGACCCTGGTTCGTTGAGCCGAGGTGCGTATCTCGCGATCACGGCGTACCTGCTGAAGCTCAACGGGATGCCCGTCGCCCCCACGCCGCTCGCTGCCGATTCCTCCGCCCTCGGCAGCATCCGTCTCGCCTTCCCCTCCACCCCTCGCTGAGTCGACCATGCGCCACGCCGCGATCCTTCGTCACGCCTGCCTCGCTGCGATCCTCACGATCGCCGCGCGTCCCGCCACGGTCACCGCGCAGGCGCGTGAGGCCCTCGGGACATCGACCGCCACCCTGACCCCCGCGATCCGCGTCGGGAACCTTGTCTTCGCCTCCGGGGCCCTCCCCGGCCGTGACGCCGACTCGACCATCCAGAGCCAGACCACCAGCACGCTGAACAGCATCAAGCGCACGCTGGAGATGGCCGGCACGACGATCGAGAACG
>DAISWY010000064.1:0-11981 GCA_036826135.1 Gemmatimonadaceae bacterium
GGGCGCCACCGATCTCCTCGAGTTACGCCGGCAGGATCGCGCCGCGCTCTACGACCTCGGTGCGCAGCATCCGACGCCGCTCGTCCCGCCCGCCGACGTGGTCCCGGTGCCTGAGCGCCGCACCCCGGACGGGGTGCTCCGGCCCCTGACCGAGGACGGACTCGCATCGGTTGTGCGGGTGGTGCTCGCGCGTGAGCCGGAGATCGTGGTGGTCTCGCTCCTTCACGCGTACGCCGATGATGCGCACGAGCAGGCGCTCGCGACGGCACTGCGCGCGGCACGGCCGGGGCTCGAGGTCGTCACGTCGGCGGACGTGCTCCCCGAGATCCGCGAGTATGAGCGCACCGCGACGGCGGTGGCCGAGGGGTACGCGCGCCCGCGGGTGATGCGCTACCTCGAGGGGTTGTCGGCGCGCCTGCGGGCGAGCGGGCGGCCGGCCCCCGCGGTGATGACGTCGGGCGGGGGGATGCGTCCCGCGGCCGACGCCGCGCGGCAGGCGGCATCCCTCGCGCTCTCCGGCCCGGCGGGGGGCGTGGTCGGTGCCGCGGCGGTGCTCCGTGCGCTCGGGCGACGTGAGGCCCTCACCATCGACATCGGTGGCACCAGCGCCGACGCGGGGCTCATCCTCGACGGCGAGCCGCTCGTGGAGCCCGGCGGCGTCGTCGCCGGCGTTCCGATTGCGCTGCCGCGTGTGCTCGTCGATACCGTGTCGGCCGGCGGCGGGAGCGTCGCCTGGATCGACGATGGGGGCGCGCTGCGCGTCGGGCCGCGGAGCGCGGGGGCCCGTCCGGGGCCCGTCGCCTTTGGTCGCGGTGGAACGGAGCCGACGGTGACCGATGCGCAGATCGTCCTCGGCCGCATCGCGGCGCAACGGTTCGGTGGTGCGGTCGCGCTCAACGTCGACGCCGCGTCACGCGCCATCGCCGCGCTCGCCGCGCGGCTCGGTGCCACGACGGAGCGGACCGCCGAGGCGATTCTCGCGATCGCTGACGCCGAGATGGCACGTGCCCTCCGCCGCGTCAGTGTCGAGCGCGGGGTCGATCCGCGCGACGGTGCCCTTGTCGCCTTTGGCGGCGGCGGACCGCTGCATGCCTGCGCCCTCGCCGATGCGCTGGCGATGCGCACGATCATCGTCCCGCCGTTCGCCGGCGTCCTCAGCGCGCTCGGGCTCGCGATCGCGCCAGAGCGTCGGGAGGTCGCGATGGCGGTCCTCCGTCCGGCGAGCACCTGGACCGCGGCAGAGATCGCGGCGGCCTGTGAACAGCTCGCCGCGCGCGCGGAGGGGAGCGAGCGCCGGTGGAGCGTCCGGGCGCGCTACGTCGGGCAGGGGCACGAACTCGAGGTCCCCGTCACGCTCGGCGAGGACGGGCCGGCCATCGCCGCGCGGTTCGCCGAGACGCACGCCCTGCGCTACGGCTTCACGCTGCCGCAGGCGGTGGAGTGTGTTGCGCTCCGGCACATCGCGAGCGAGCCCGGCGCGGCGGTGACGTTCGCGCGGGATGCGGGCGCCCCCGTCGTCGATCTCGCCTCGGGTATCGACGCGGGAGGCCCCGCGACCGCGGATGTCGTGACGGGCCCGCGTAGCCTGGCACTCCCCGACGCCACGCTCTGGGTGGGTCGTGGGTGGCAGGCGACGGCGCTGCCGATCGGCGGCTGGCGCCTCGACCGGGAGGACGCATGAGCGCGCACGACACCGTCGACGCCCTCGAGCTCGCCGTCTGGGCCTCTGCGGTCGCGATGATCGCCGAGGAGATGGGGAGCGTGCTGATCCGCGGCGCGCTCTCGCCGAACATCCGGGAGCGTCGTGACGCCTCCTGTGCGCTCTTCGACGCGGAGGGGCGGATGATCGCACAGGCCGCGCATATCCCCGTTCACCTGGGGGCCCTCCCGGAGGCGGTGCGGGCGGTGCAGGCCTGCGGGCCACGCCCCGGTGACGTCTTCCTGCTCAACAGTCCGTGGGCCGGGGGCTCGCATCTCCCCGACCTCACGATGATCGAGGCGATCGCCGACGGCGAGCGCCTCGCGGGGTTCGCCGTCGTGCGTGCGCACCACGCCGACGTCGGCGGGATGAGTCCGGGGTCGATGCCGCAGGGCGCGACCGAGCTCGTCCAGGAGGGGCTCGTGCTCCCGCCAGTGCGCCTCGAGCGCGCGGGGGTGCCGGATCCCGAGCTGCTGGGGCTGATCCTCGCGAACGTGCGCACGCCCGACGAGCGTCGTGGGGATCTCGCGGCGCAGCGGGCGGCGTGCGCGGCGGGTGCCGCGGGCTGGCGCGCCCTGCTCGCTCGGGTCGGCGCGCCTCGGCTCGCCGCGGTGGGCGAGGCGCTGGTGACGTACGCCGAACGGCGGGCGGTGGCGCGCCTGCGCGCGCTCGACGGCGCCGTCGGGCGCGCGGAGGATGTGCTCGAGGGGGATGGCATCGGCGAGGCGCTCGTCCCGTTGCAGGTGGCGCTCAGCATCCGCGATGGCCGACTCCGGCTCGATTTCACCGGGACCTCGCCGATGGTGCGCGGGAACGTGAACTGCCCCATCCAGGTCACGCGGGCCGCCGCGCTCTTCGTGCTTCGCTCGCTGCTCGACGATGACGTGCCGACGAACGCCGGCATCGCCGCGCCCATTGATCTCATCGTGCCCGACGACTGCTGCATCGCGGCGCGCGCGCCGGCGGCGGTGGCGGCCGGGAACGTCGAGATGAGCCAACGCCTGACCGACCTGCTCTTCGCCGCGCTCGCCGACGCCGGCGTCGCTGTGCCCGCGCAGGGACAAGGGACGATGAACAACATCACCTTCGGTGGCGCCGGCTGGACGTTTTATGAGACGTTGGGCGGCGGACAGGGCGCGAGCGCCCGCGGGCCCGGGCCCGACGCCGTGCACGTGGGGATGAGCAACACCCGTAACACGCCCATCGAGGCGCTCGAGCGCGCCTACCCGATCCGCATCGAGACCTACGCCGTGCGCCGCGGTTCCGGTGGCGCGGGTACCCATCGCGGTGGCGACGGCGTCATCCGGGCGTATCGCGTCCTGGCCCCCTGCACGGTGACGCTCCTCACCGAGCGGCGGGCACGCGCGCCTCGTGGGGCGCAGGGCGGGGCCGACGGCGCGGTCGGTGAGAATCGGTTGAACGGGACGCCGCTGCCGGCCAAGTGCCGGCGGACGCTGCAGGCCGGCGATCTGGTGGAGCTCTGGACGCCCGGTGGGGGCGGGTGGGGCCCGCCTAGCTGATCAACGAGGGCCGCGAGCGGCCTGAGGATCGGCGCGGCGATGCCGCCGCGCCCTCCGGCAGCATCGAGAAGACCCCGGCGCCGATGAAGATGCCGAGGAGGTGCTGGTCGAGCAGGCCGCGGTCGGCCTCGCCGCGCAGGATGTCGAGTGCGCGCTCCGGCGTCACGGCACGCTTGTAGGGACGATCCGCCGCGGTCAGCGCGTCGTAGATGTCCGCGATCGTCATCATCCGTGCTTGCACCGGGATCTCCTCGGCCCGGACGCCGTGCGGATAACCGGAACCGTCCAACTTCTCGTGGTGGCCCCGCGCGATCTCGGGGACCGCGGAGAGCTCCGGTGTCCACGGGATCATCTTCAGGAAGCGGTAGGTGTTGGCCACGTGCGACTCGATCTCGCGCCGCTCCCGCACGTCGAGGTTGCCGCGGGCGATTGAGAGGAAGCGCACCTCGGCCTCGGTCAGGACCGGATGCTCGATCCCCTGCCGGTCGACCCAGGTCTGCTGCCCGATCACCTCGAGCTCCTCGGTGGCGCCCTCGGGGAGGATCGTCGGCTCATTCGACCGCGCGATGACGTCGAGCCAATGCTGCAGCTGCTGCTGCCGTCCGGCACGCGTCGCGTCGAGCCGCTTGAGGGCGTCGGCGTACCCGCTGGGGCCATTCGCCAGGAGCCACTCCGCGCGATGGCGCTCGAACTCGAGGTCCGCCTGCTGCATCAGTAGCTCGAACCGCTGGCGCAGGATCGCGAGATCGTGCCCGTAGAGCTTCTTCTGCTTCACCAGCACCTTCTCGCGGACACCGACCTTCCCGAAGTCATGGAGGAGGGCCGCGTAGCGGAGTTCGCGGAGCTGGTTCCGGGAGAAGAGCTGGTCCGCGTAGGGCCCATCCCCGGTGCGGTCGACCGCCTCGGCGAGCTGGATCGTGAAGTTCGCCACGCGGAGGGAGTGACCCGATGTCGCCGGGTCACGGGATTCGATGGCCGAGACGGCGGCGGTCACGAACCCCTCGAGGAGGAGCTCGATGTCCTCGTAGAGGGAGCTGTTCTCGATCGCCACCGCCGCGTGCGCGGCGAGCGCCGTCGCGAGCCGCAACGCCCGGCGGTCGAACGGGAGCACCTGCGCCTCGGCGATCCGCGGGTTCGCGAGCCGCACGTCGGGGTCGCGCTTGCGATTGATGAGCTGCAGCACGCCGATCGTCTGGTCCCGATGCGACCGCATCGGGATCACGAGCATCGACTTCGTCCGATAGCCGAATCGCTCATCGAACGATCGGTTGAGCTGGTACGGGACGTCGGCGCCGAGCTCGTAGACGTCGGAGATGTTCAGCACCTCACCCGTGGCGGCGACGTACCCCGCCACGCTCCCGTGGTCGATCGGGATGTCGAACTGCACCAACGGGAGGTCCGGGAGCGTCAGGTTCTGCGAGAGGGTGAAATGCAGGAGCCGCGTGTCGCTGTCCTCGGCGTGGCGGACGAGGTAGAGCGAGGCGGCATCGGCGCCGGTGAGCCGGATGGATTGCCCGACGATCATCCCCAGCAGCGCATCGAGGTCGCGCTCCGTCGCGAGGGCATCGCCGACCGACGAGAGGTCGATGAGTTCCTGTTCGTTGATGCGCTCGAGGCGCTCGGCCCGCGCGGCCGCGACGAGCGTGGCGGCGTGGCGGAGCGCCCCCTGCAGCTGCGTCCGTCCGATGGCGGGGGACGCCTCCGCGGCCATCCAGCTGGTGAGCGGCACGGCGGCGAGGTCGGGATGTGGTTCCACGTCGCCGGCGTCGCCGAGCCCGATGAGCGCCGCCACGCGTGCCAGCGCCTCGAGCCCCTCGGGGGTGCCCCCCCGCACATCCTCGGCCGCGACGAGGAGAATCGTCGGCCGGTCGTGATCGAGGTCGTCGGCGGTCGGAAGGGCCGCGACCCGCTGGACCTCGACGTTCGGCAGGGCGTCGAGGCCCGGCAGGGCGCCGACGCTCCGGCCGTCACGAACGAGAATCAGGGGCCGCATGTGATGTGCCGCCGGGGGGTCAGCGCCCGTCCTGCAGCCGCGCGCGGGCCGCCTTCGCGTCCGCGAAGTCTGGGAAGCGGTCGATCGCCTGACTGAACAGCGAGATCGCCTCGTCGCGGCGGCCCTCATCCTGTGCGCTGAGCGCGCGCGAGTAGAGCATCACCGCCTGGAAGGGGACGCGGCGCTGCGTCTCCGCATGCGCCGCACTCGCCTGGCGTGCCTGCGGCGTGAGTGCCGGCAGCTTCAATCCGGTGTTCGCGGCCGTGCTGATCTTCGCGATGAGCTCGAGGAACTCCTCCGTCTTCCCTTCGCCGCGGTGTGTCCAGGTGATGCGGCCGGTCTCGGCGTCAATCGACTTCAGTGTGATCACCATCTTGCCGCTGCGATCGGTGATGAAGGCGCCGGTCACCATGTGCTTCGCCCCCAGCAACTTGCCGATCCGCGCGGCGGTCGCGTCATCCACCCGCCCGTCCTGGCCGAGCCGCTGCTCGTCGAGCAGGCGCTGGATGTTCTCGCGCTCGACCACGCGGATTCCGGGGTTCTGGCCGAGGTCCGTGATCAACAGGTCCGCGATGCCCTTGGAGAGGGGGGCGAGCTCCGCGTTCGCGGCGCCAATCGCGCTGTTCACGAAGGGGAGGACGGCGACCGTGGGCCGTGCATCCTCCTGGGCGGCGAGGGGGACGGCGAGCAGGGTCGCAACGGCGACGCGGGAGAGCAGCGAGCGCATCAGAGGCTCCGGTGTGAGGACGAATCCAAGGTGAGACCTTCAGCGGCGGCGAGCACCTCGAGCCGCCCGCCCAGCGCCTGGACCTGCGATCGGCACTCGGCCAGGCAGTAATCGAGCGCGTCGTCCGTGCGACGCGGTTCATGGTGAAAGAGGACAAGCGTCCGCACCCCCGCCTCGAGCGCGAGCGCGACCGCCTCCGCATACGTCGAGTGGCCCCATCCGTGATGGTGACCGTGCTCCGCCGTGGTGTACATCGCGTCGTGGATGAGGACCGAGGCACCGGAGGCGAACGCGACGAGACGCGTGCGCCAGTCGGCGTCGTGGTCGTACTGCGGGTGCGTGGCGAGCTCGTTGTCCGGGATGTACACCACATCCGCGTCCGACGCCCCCGGCGCGTGGATCCGGAACCCGAGCGCGCCGCCCGGATGCTGGACGGCGAACGACGTCACCTCATACCCGTGCCCCGGTGTGCGGGTCCCGTCCGTGAGGTGCCGGAAGTCGATGGCCGCCGCGAGCTGCTCGAACGAGACGGGGAAGACGACGGGGGACATCTGGTCCCGCACGACCTCATCGACCCGGCGTTCCATCACCGCCGACCCCCAGATGGTGAACCGATGCCCGCGGCCGAAGATCGGCGCGAAGAACGGGAGCCCCTGGATGTGGTCCCAGTGCGCGTGGGTGAGGAAGATGTCCCCCGCGATACTGGCGCCGGCCGCCTCGTCGAGGAGCGCACGCCCCAGTTCGCGGATCCCCGTTCCGGCGTCCAGGATGATCGGCCACCCTTCGGCCGTCCGGAGCTCGACGCAGGAGGTGTTCCCGCCGTACCGCACGGTGTGCGGGCCGGGCGTCGGGATCGATCCCCGCGTGCCCCAGAAGTGGATGGTGAAGGTCACGAGCCTCGTCTCATGCGGTTAAAGATGGGCCTCAAGCCCCGAGGGGCGAAAGGCGACGGCGCACGTCGACGATGTGACCTGAGTCACCCCGAATCGGTCGGGCGCTCAGGCCCGTTGCTGCGCGCGATGCTCGAGCGCGCCCCGGTCGACGAGCCGGATTCTCCGGCGCTCGGTCGCGATCCACCCGGATTCGACGAACTCCCGAAGTGCGCGTGAGACGGTCTCGCGGCTGGCCCCGATAAGGTGCGCGATGGTCTGATGCGTCAGCGGTTTCTCGATGAGCCCCCCCCCGGCCTCGACGGCGGCCTCGAGCAGGAGATGCGCGATGCGCCCCGGCACGTCGAGCAGGACCAGCGCCCCGATCTTCTCGTCCGCGCGCCGGAGTCGGCGGGAGAGCTCCTGCAAGAGGGCCCACGCCACCGCCGGATTTTCCTCGACCCGGCGCCGGAAATCCTCGCGACGCAGCACCAGGAGCTGGGCGTCCTCCATCGCCACGACGTGCGCGGAGCGGGGCTGGTCATCGATGAGGGCGAGCTCGCCGAAATGCTCGCCGACCCCGAGGAGCCCGAGGATAACCTCGCGCCCGTCGGGGGCGATCAAGACGACCTTCACCCGTCCCTGCCGGACCACGAAGAAGGCGTCCCCGGGGTCGTCCTCGAAGACGATCACGCTGCCGCGGGGGTACCCCCTCTCGCGAACCAGCTGGGCGAACCGGGCGGTCTCCGTCGCATCCAGATCACGGAAGAGCGGTACGCTGGCCAGGAACTCGGCGGTGGAGGACATCTCGCGGGTGGGGATGGGAGGGGGGGCGGCGCGAACATATGGCCGCACTCGGGGAGTGTCAAACCTCCAACCCCTTGTCGGCTTGCACGTTACGGGGTCCGGCGGTTACACTTCTGGGCTCGGTTCGACCACGCCCGAACCAGAGGCTCCTTCTTCCAGCACAGGACGTCCCGCGATGAAGCCCGAGATCCATCCGACCTACGCGACCGCCACCGTCATCTGCGCCTGCGGCAACACGTTCCAGACGCGGTCGACGCACGCGGAGATCCATACCGACCTCTGCGCCGCCTGCCACCCGTTCTTCACGGGCAAGCAGAAGCTCATCGACACGGCTGGCCGCGTCGAGCGCTTCCGCCAGAAGTACGGCAAGGCCAGCGCCTGAGCCTCCGCGACCGTCTCGCCGACGCGCTCCGGCGCGCCGCCGAGGTCGAGCGCGACCTCCTCGATCCCGCGACCGTTCGCGACGCCAAGCTGATGGCGTCGCTCGGTCGGGAGCATCAGCGCCTCGGCCAAGTGGTCGAGCGCGCCGGGGAGCTGGAGCGGATGGAGACCGAGCTCGTGCAGGCGCGCGAGCTCGCGTCGTTTGAGGACCCCGAGCTCGCCGCCGAGGCCCGCCGGGAGGTCGAACGGCTGGGTGTGGCGATTGTCGAGACCGAGGAGGCGCTCAAGCCCCTCCTCATTCCCCCAGACCCGCTGCACGACCGCAACGCCATCGTCGAGATCCGCGCCGGTACCGGTGGGGACGAGGCCGCGCTCTTCGCCGCGGACCTCCATCGGATGTACACGCGGTACATCGAGCGCCACGGTGGCTGGCGCATCGAGACGATCTCCCTCTCCGACGGCACGCTCGGCGGCCTCAAGGAAGCAATCTTCAAGGTCAGCGGGCCCGGCGCCTTCGGCGACCTGCGCTACGAGTCCGGCGTGCATCGCGTGCAGCGCGTCCCCGCCACCGAGGCCGCCGGGCGCATCCACACCTCCGCCGCCACCGTCGCCGTCCTCCCCGAGGCCGAGGAGATCGACCTCAGCATCGAAGAGAAGGACCTTCGCATCGACGTCTTCCGCTCGTCGGGCCCCGGCGGCCAGAGCGTGAACACCACCGATTCGGCCGTCCGCATCACGCACCTCCCGAGCGGCCTCGTGGTCTCGCAGCAGGATCAGAAGTCCCAGCTGCAGAACAAGCTGAAGGCGATGGAGGTGCTCCGGTCGCGCCTCCTCGATCTCAAGCTCGCGGAGCAGGAGGCCGAGCGCTCGCGGATGCGGAAGAGCCAGGTCTCCACGGGCGATCGGTCGGCGAAGATCCGCACCTACAACTACCCGCAGAGTCGTGTCACCGACCATCGGATCGGGTTCACCACGCACGACCTCGCCGGGGTGATGGACGGGAAACTCGATCCGTTGATGGAGGCGTTGCGCCTCGCGGACCTCGAGGAACGCCTCGCCGGGGACGCGGGATGAGGGAGACGGTCGGCGCCCTGCTCGACGCGCTGGCCGTGCGGCTCGCGGGACCGGGGATGCCACCGGCGCGGACCGAGGCGCGCGACCTCATCGCGGCTGTCGTCGACGCGCCGCGCCACTGGCCCACCGCGCACCGGGACGAGATGCTCCCCGCGGCCGTGGTCGAGCGCATCGAGGCCGCCGCCACGCGGTACCTCGAGGGGATGCCGATGCAGTACGCCGTCGGTCGCGCCACCTTCCGTCACCTGACGCTCGCGGTGGACCGCCGAGTGCTGATCCCGCGTCCCGAGACCGAGCTGCTCGTCGATCTCGTGCTCTCCCTCACGGGCGGCGGGCGGGGCGTGGCGGTCGATGTCGGGACCGGCTCGGGGGCCATCGCGCTCTCGCTGGCGTCGGAGGGCGCGTTCGAGACGGTGCACGCGGTCGATCTCTCGTTCGAGGCACTGGCGGTCGCGCAGGCCAACCTCGCGGCGATCCCGGAGGAGCGCCGCCACCGCGTGCGATGGCATCAGGGCGACCTGCTCGCGCCGCTCCGCGGGCTCGCCGTCGACGTGGTGGCCTCGAACCCGCCCTATATTTCGAGTGAGGAGATGCCGGCGCTTCCGGCGCTCGTGCGCGAGTGGGAACCCGCGATGGCGCTCGTCGCGCCGGAGGAGGGGATGGCGCTGATCCGGGCGCTCGTGCCGCAGGCGGCGGCGGTGCTGGTCGCCGGTGGGTGGCTGGTGATGGAGGTGGATGCGCGGCGCGCCGATCTCGCGGCGGCCGCGGTGCGGGACGACGGGCGCTTTGCGGCCGTCGAGGTCCGCGCGGACCTGACGGGCCGCCCGCGATTCGTCGTGGGGCGGCGAATGGAGACATGATGCTGAGCGACAAGGCAGGGGAAGTCGGCCGTCTCATCGGCCAGAGCGCGGAGTATCAGGCGCTCAAGCGGGCCAACGAGGCGCTCAAGGACGAGGCGACCCTCGTCGCGGCACTGCGCCGGATGGACGGGCTGCGCGACGAGGCCCAGCAGATGATCGCGCGCGGCGAACAGCCGACCGAGGCGATGGAACAGGAGCTCGAGCAGCTCCTCGGCACGGTCCAGGCGAACATGCTCTATCAGCGGATGCTCTCGGCCAACGAGAACTTCGAGAAGCTGATGGTGCAGGTGAACCAGTGGATCGGCGAAGGGATCCAGCGCGGCGCCACCAGCTCGATCATCACGCTGGGCTGATCGTGCCCGGGCGCGGGTGGCTGGTGGTCTTCGAAGGGGGCGAGGGCGTCGGCAAGTCGACGCAGCTCGCGCTCACCGCCGAGCGCCTCGCGGCGGCGGGGGTCCCGCATCGCGTCTGCCGGGAGCCCGGGGGGACGCCGCTGGGGGATCGGGTGCGCGAACTCCTCCTGCACGCGGACGTCTCCGTCGTCCCCGCGGCGGAGGCGGCGCTCTTCGCGGCCTCCCGCGCCCAGCTCGTCGCCGAGGTGCTGCAACCGGCGCTCGCGGCGGGTGAGGTCGTCCTCCTCGACCGCTTCCTCCTCTCGACGTACGCGTACCAAGTGGGGGGACGCGGGCTCCCAGAGGGGCCGGTGCGGGAGGCGAACCGCCTCGCGACCGCGGGGATTGTGCCCGACCTGACGCTGGTACTGACCCTGGGGGCGGGCGCCGGGCTGGCGCGCGCGACGACGCGCGGCCCCGCCGACCGCATCGAGCGCGCCGACGCCGGATTCCACGCGCGTGTGGCCGACGCCTTCCGTGCATTCACCGACGCGGCGTGGCAGACCGCGCACCCCGAGTGCGGCCCCATCGTCGCCATCGATGGCGACGGTCCGGTCGTCGCGGTGCAGGCGCGCATCGCGGAGCGCCTCGCCACGGCGATCCCGGCGTGCGGCGTGCTGGTGGGGGGGGCGTGAGTCGGCTCCGCTCGCTCGCCCTCACGGGGCTCGCCCTCGGCGTCGCCTGGGCCGCCACCGGCGCGCTCCGCGATGCCGTGCGGCCGCGTGACCCCTCGGGGGCCGATGGGGCGCGCCTCCTCGAGGAGGTGATGGACCGCGTCCGCACCAATTACGTCGACACCGTCGACGACGCCCGCCTCTGGGAGCTCGCGACCCTCGGGCTGCTCGGCGAGCTCGATGACCCGAACTCGAGCTATCTCACGCCGGCGCGTCGCGTGGCGCTCGAGCGCACAATCACCAACAGCTACCCCGGCGTGGGCGCCCAAGTCGAGGTGATCGACGGCGTCCCGATCATCGTGCAGACGCGACCGGGCACCCCGGCGGAGCGCGCCGGACTCGAGGAGGGCGATGAGCTCCTCGTTGTCGACGGGCGGAGCACACGCGGCTGGAGCGACGCCGAGGCCCGCGCCGCGCTGCGCGGGCCGCGCGGGAGCTCGGTGCGCCTCGAGGTTGATGGACCGACCGGCCGACGCACACTCACGCTCGTCCGCGACCAGATCCACGTGAACGCCATCGCGGGGGCCACGGTCGTCGAGGGCGACGTCGCGTATCTCGCGGTCAGCACCTTCAGCGATTCGACCGCGGTCGAGCTCCGGCGGGCGGTAGACTCACTCGTCGCGCGAGGCGCCAGGTCGCTCGTGCTCGACCTGCGTGGGAATCCGGGCGGACTCCTCGCGCAGGGCGTCGAGGTGGCCGACCTCTTCCTCGACGCGGGCGCGCAGCTCGTCACGACCGCGGGGCGGACCGCCGCGTCGCGCCGCGTCTACACCGACTCCACCGCCTCGGTCTGGTCCGCGCTGCCGGTCGTCGTGCTGGTGAACGAGCTCACGGCGAGTGCGGCGGAGATCGTCGCGGGGGCGCTGCAGGACAACGATCGCGCCTTGCTCCTCGGGCGCGTGACGTACGGCAAGGGGAGCGCACAGGGGGTCTACGGCCTCGACAATGGGGCGGCGATCTCACTGACCAACGCGCGGTGGTACAC
>DAISWY010000065.1:0-11908 GCA_036826135.1 Gemmatimonadaceae bacterium
CCCGCAATCATCCCTACTGCGCCCGCGATCGCGGGCGCGGTGGCCGATGCGCTTGGGGTTGAGGTGCTGGAGCTGCCGCTCACCCCGTGGCGGGTGCTGGGCGCCCTCGCGAGCGCGGATCGGTGAGTCCGACGGGAGCGCGTGGGATCGCGCTCACGTCTCGGAGGTCAGGGGCCGCTAGACTCGCCAGGGCGGGAGGGCGCCCGGCTTCCGCTTGAGTTCCGGGTTGTGGCGATAGAGCGACGCCGTCTTGCCGATGGTCTGAATCACCTCAGCACGTACCCGGCCCGCGAGCTGGTTCGCCGCCTCCTTGGCGGAGACCTCGGCGGACTTGTTCAACTGCACTTTGACGAGCTCGCGCGTGCGCAGCGCCTCATCGAGCGCCTGCACGACCGCCGGCGTGAGCCCTTCGGTGCCGACGTGCAGGGTGGGCTTGAGGCGGTTGCATTCCGAACGGAGCGCCGCGCGCTCCTTGCCGGTCATCGTCATCAGGGACTCCGGGTCTGACCCGTGGGGTGGCGCGACTGCACGTCGGTGAACGATAGCAGCATCGGGCGTGTCGACCGTACAAATTGTATCGATGGACGACATCCTGACGCGGTGGCACGCCGGCCAGCGGTTCGACGAGCACTTCAGCGGCGCCACGGAGCCGAAGCTGGCGGCGGTCGCACGCAAGATCCGGGAGCGGATCACGATTCCCGATGCGGTCGCCGAGCGACTCCGCGCCGCGGGGGACGGATGGCACCTGCTTGTGCTCAGCGCCGACTGGTGTGCGGACGCGGTGAGCTCACTCCCCTGGGTCGACGCGCTCTGTTCGGCGGCACCCAACGTCGCGATGCGGATCCTCGACCGCGATGCGAACCTCGACCTGATGGACGCCCACCTCACGAACGGCCGAAGCCGGTCGATCCCGGTCGTGATCCTCTACGACGCGGCGGGGGTTGAGCAGGGCTGGTGGGGGCCGCGCCCGCGAGCGCTCCAGGCGTGGGTGATGTCCCCGGAGGCGCAGGCGATGCCCGCGCCGGCGCGTTTCGCCGAGCAGCGGAAGTGGTACACGCAGGATGATGGACGGGCGATTCTCGCGGAGCTCACCGAGCTGATCGAGCAGGCGGCAGCCCGGCGGGACGGCGCGGCGCGCCACACGGCATAGCGCGCCAATCGTTCACCGTGCGCCCGCGACAAGCGGCGCGTACCCCCAGACCCGATCGCGCGCCCGACCCGTCACCTCGACGGCGCACCCGGCCTCCGCGAGCACCACCAACGTCTCGGTCGCCGCGGGGCGTGAGATGCCGAGGTCTTCGGCGAGGATCGGCATCGTGAGCGCCCCTTGGGTGCGGAGCAGCGGCAGCGCACGGCGCGCCGTGTGACCGCGTCGCCCCATCTGGGCCAGTCGATCCCACTCGGCTGCCGCCGATGCGGCGATGCCATCGAGCCGCAGCCGTTGCCGCCGCGCCTCCCGTGCGACCGCCTCAAGCGCTTTCTCCGTCCACGGTCCAGGATGCCCCAGTCGCCACGCCTCCACCGCCTCAGCCCGCTCCGCCCCCACCACGGAGTGGAAGGGGAGCAGACGGAGGTCAGCCGTTCGGCCACGCGCCACGAGCAGCAGCGCCGCGAGCGCCTCGCCCGCCGTGTTGTCGGGCGCCCAGGCCGCGGCCGCCACCGCACCTGCCAACACCTGCGCGGCCCGGTCCCCATCACGCCACGCGCCTTCCAGCGCCTCGCGGTGGGAGTATGTTGCCAGCGTCGGCATCACGTCGCACCATCGGTCGAGCGCCGGCAACGCACCGCCTCGCGCCCGACGCACCTCCTCCCGCACGAACCCCATCCACCGCCTCGGCCCCTCCTCCAGCGCAGACTCGTGGAACGGGTCCACCTCCGCTGCCAGCATCATCCGACGTCGGTCGGTGCCCTCTCGCGGCACGGCGTCAGTCGCTCCCGCCGCCTCGCCTGGGTTCAGGTCGTCGAGGAGATCCGAGAGCGCCTCGAGACGGAGGAAGAGATCGGCAGCGAAGTCGGCCCCCATGGCCCGCTGGTCGAGTCGTCCTATTTCGTCCGACGCATACTCAATGAGCTGTATCATTGGTTAGAAATATCCGCCAAAATGATTTTTCACAAATCAGGCACCAAAAGAGAAAACTCAATCCCCAAAATGCACAAACACCCAATGAACGCTAAAATAATTTTGCAGTACATTATTGCTTTTGCAATCATTACGAGCAGTGCATCAGGCCAGGCGACGGCAACCGGCTCGGCGACCCCGGCCACGGCGCAGCCCGCCCCGACCAGCCCCACGGGGAGCTACCCCGCCCACCGGGTCTACGACACCAAGCGGAAGCGCATCGTCGACTTCGAGACGATGACCGCTCGGCTCGCCCAGGCGGACCTCGTCTTCCTCGGCGAACAGCACAACGACCCGCGGACCCACCAGCTGCAGGCCGCCGTCCTCGAGGGGGTCGCACGCCGGCGGACCGGCCCGATCGTCCTTGCCCTCGAGATGTTCGAGCGCGACGTCCAGGGGACCCTCGACGGCTACCTCGCCGGCACCGTCCCCGAATCGACCTTCCTCGCCACCTCCCGCCCCTGGCCGAACTACCCGACCGACTACCGCCCGATGGTCGAGTTCGCGAAGGCCCACCGGTGGCCGGTCGTCGCCGGAAACGTCCCGCGGCGCTACGCCTCGCAGGTCGCCCGTCGGGGCCTCGCCGCCGTTGACTCCCTCCCGCCCACCGAGCGGGCCTTCGTCGCCCGCGACCTCTCCTGCCCCCGCGATGCCTATTGGGAGCGCTTCAAGGGCGTGATGGGGGACATGAGCGGCCACGGCACGCCGATGAGCGCGGAGCAGGTCGAGGCGATGGTCTGGCGCACCTACGAGGCACAGTGCATCAAGGACGAGACGATGGGTGAGGCCGTCGCGGCCGCGCACCTCGCCGCCGGGGCGCTCGTCATCCACGCCAACGGCTCATTCCACTCCGACTACCGCCTCGGCACGGTCGACCGCGCGCAGCGCCGCGCCCCGAACGCCCGCACGATGGTGGTGAGCTTCGTCCCCGTCGCCGATCTCGACACGGCGCTCAGCCGCGACCAGCGGAAGCTCGGCGACTTCGTCGTCTTCACCCTCGCGCCGACACGCTGAACCGCGGCGCTGGCGGCGGCCGACCGGTCGTCGCCAGCGGGGACGTGCACCGGTCGGCATCCCCCGATCGGCCGAGTAGATTTCTGACTATGTCGACCCCCCCGATCGCGAGCGTCTTCAACGACGCATACGCCGCCGAGCAGTTCGAGGCTTACCGACGCGACCCGGCCTCCGTTGAGGAGTCGTGGCGCCAGTTCTTCCGCTTCGCCGAAGAGGCGATGGGCCGCGGGCCCGCCGGCATCGGCGGCGCCACCGATCCCGACCACGACCGGAAGGTCGCCGGGGCGGCGCGCTACACCACCGCCATCCGTACCTTCGGCCACCTCGCGGTCCCGATCGATCCGCTCGGCTCGCCGCCGCCGGGCGCCGCGGAGCTGACGCTCGAGTTCCACGGGATCACCGACGCCGACCTCGACGCCGTCTCCGGCGCGTCGCTCGGCTTCCCGCACCTCGCCACCGCACGCGACGTCGCCGCGCGGCTCCGCAAGCGCTACTGCACCAACCTCGCCGTCGAGGTCGGGCACCTCGGCTCCGAGGAGGAGCGCGCCTGGTTCCGGCAGCTCTTCACCGAGGAGCAGCTCACCCGTCCGCTCACGGCGGAGGAGAAGCAGCAGGTGCTGCGTCGCCTCACCGAGGTGGACGGCTTCGAGCGGTTCCTCGGCCGCACCTTCGTCGGCTACAAGCGCTTCTCCATCGAAGGGACCGACGCGATGGTCCCGATGCTCGACACGGTGATCACCGAGGCCGCGGCCTCGGGGGCACGGCACGTCGCGATCTCGATGGCGCACCGCGGCCGCATCAGCGTCCTCGCGCACATCCTCGGCAAGCCCGTCGCGCAGATCTTCGGCGAGTTCCAGGGTCGCCACGATCACCTCGGTGGCATGTCCACCGGCGACGTGAAGTACCACCTCGGCTTCGACGGCACGCGCACCACGCCGCACGGCCCGGTCGAGGTCTCGCTCGTGCCGAACCCGAGCCATCTCGAGATCGTGAACCCCGTGCTGCAGGGGCGCGCCCGCGCGCTGCAGCGCACCGCCGACGGCGGGCGCGACGAGCACGCGGTGGTCCCGATCTGCATCCACGGCGACGCCGCCTTCCCGGGCGAGGGGATCGTCCCCGAGACGATCAACATCTCGCGCCTTCGCGCGTACCGCGTGGGCGGCACGATCCACCTGATCGTCAACAACCAGGTCGGCTTCACCACAGACCCCATCGACGCGCGCTCCACGCGGTACGCGAGCGATGTCGCGAAGGGGTATGAAATGCCGATCATCCACGTGAACGCGGACGACGCCGAGGCGTGCGTGATCGCGATGCGCATCGCCGTCGCCTACCGCACGCGCTTCGGGAAGGACTTCCTCGTCGACCTCGTCGGCTACCGCCGCTGGGGCCACAACGAGGGCGACGAGCCGACCTTCACGCAGCCGCAGCTCTACGAGCGCATCAAGGCGCATCCGACGCCGCGGCAGGTGTGGGGTGCACGACTCGTCGCCGAGGGCGTCGTGACGGCCGCGCAGGTCGATGCGATCGACGGCGAGGTCGCCGCCGGCTTCCAGTCCGCCTTTGACGCCTCGAAGGCCGTGCCGGCGGGCCACGCGCATGCAGCAGCGCCCGCCACGCTTGAGGCGGTGCACACCGCCGTCCCGGCCGAGACGCTCACCGCGTGGAACGAGGCGCAGCTCACCTATCCCGCGGCCTTCACCCCGCACCCGCGCCTCGCCAAGCAGCTCGAGCGCCGGCGCGAGGCGATGGGGGACGCGGGCGGCATCGATTGGGGCCACGCGGAATCGTTGGCCTTCGCGTCGATCCTCGCCGAGGGGATGCACATCCGGCTCAGCGGGCAGGACGTCGAACGCGGCACCTTCTCGCACCGCCACGCGGTACTGCACGACGTGACGACGAACGCCACCTACGCCCCGCTCGCGCATCTTCCGGGTGTGACGGCGCGCTTCGAGGTCTACAACTCCGCGCTCTCCGAGATGGCGGTGATGGGCTTCGAGTACGGCTACAGCGTCACCGCGCCGGACACGCTGACCCTCTGGGAAGGGCAGTTCGGCGACTTCGCGAACGTCGCGCAGCCGATCATCGACCAGTTCATCGCCTCGGACCGGGCAAAGTGGGGGCAGGACAGCGGCCTCGTGCTGCTCCTCCCGCACGGCTACGAGGGACAGGGCCCGGAGCACTCGAGCGCACGGCTCGAGCGCTTCCTGCAGCTCTGCGCGGAGGAGAACCTCCGCGTCGCCTACCCGAGCACGCCGGCGCAGTACTTCCACATCCTGCGGCGCCAGGCGCGGCGCGCGCATCGGCGCCCGCTCGTGCTGATGCAGCCCAAGTCGCTGTTGCGCCTCGCGCAGGCGGCCTCCACGCTCGCCGATCTGAGCGGCGGGACCTTCCGTCCGGTGATCGACGATCCGCAGGCGGAGACGAAGCGCGCCGAGGTGAAGCGGCTCGTCTTCTGCACGGGCAAGGTGTACTACGACCTCCTCGCGAAGGGGATTCCCTCGACGGTCGCCGTGGTGCGCGTCGAGGAGCTCTACCCGTGGCCGCACGAGGCAATCGCCGGGATCGTCGACCGCTATCCGAACATCGACGAGGTGGCGTGGGTGCAGGAGGAGCCGAAGAACCAGGGCGCGTGGAGCTTCGTCGCGCCGCGGCTCCGCGTCTCCACCGGGAACGCGCTCGTGATCCGCTACTACGGCCGTCCCGAGCGGGCGAGCCCCGCCGAGGGGTACCCGGCGGAGCACGCGGAGGAGCAGGGTCGGATCGTGACGGAGGTACTCGAGTCTCCCGTCGCGTCGGTCGGGTCGCGTCGCCCCTCGGGCGCCGCGCGCGTCGGCGCGTAAGGTCGCGGGGATGGGTCGGCCGCGGGTCGTGATCATCGGGGGCGGGTTCGGGGGCCTGAACGCCGCCCGCGCGCTCGCGCGCCCCGACCTCGAGGTGCTGCTGATCGACCGCACGAACCATCACCTCTTCCAGCCGCTCCTCTATCAGGTGGCCACGACCTCGCTCGCCCCGAGCGATGTCACCGCGCCGATCCGCTGGGTGCTCCGGCGGCAGAAGAACGTCACCACCCTTCTCGGCACCGTCGAGTGGATCGATCGCCGCAATCGTTCGATCCGCGTGGTCGGCGAGGGCGACCCGATCCACTACGACTACCTGATTGTCGCGCCTGGGACGCGGCACGCCTACTTCGGGCATCCCGAGTGGGAGCGGTGGGCGCCGGGACTCAAGAGCGTCGAGGACGCGCGACGGATCCGGAAGCGCTTCCTGCTCGCGTTCGAGCGGGCGGAGTGGGAGGACGATCCCGCCGCGCGGCAGGCGCTGCTCACCTACGTGATCGTCGGTGGCGGCCCCACGGGTGTCGAGCTCGCGGGCGTGCTTCCCGAGATGTGCGCGGTCGCGTTTCGACCCGATTTCCGACGGATCGACACGTCCACCGTGCGCGTGATCCTCGTCGAGGGCGGGCCACGCATCCTCCCGGCCTTCCCGCCGGAGCTCTCGCAGCGCGCGCACGATGATCTCGTGCAGATGGGTGTGGAGGTGCGCACGAATGCGATCGTCACGCACATCGACGAGGATGGCGTGCAGATCGGTGACGAGCGGATCCGCTCGCAGTCGGTGTTCTGGGCGGCAGGGAACGCCGCGTCGCCCCTGCTGCAGACCCTCGACGTCCCGCTCGACGGGGCAGGGCGCGCCATCGTGGGCCCGGAGCTCACCGTCCCCGACGATTCACGTGTCTTCGTGATCGGGGACGCCGCATCGGTGCGCATCGCGGACGGGAGCGAGGTCCCTGCCGTCGCGCCGGCGGCCACGCAGATGGGGAAGCACGCCGCCGCGAACATCCTCGCACAGCTCGCCGGCGCCCCGATGCGGCCGTTCCGCTACTTCAACAAGGGCGACCTCGCGACGATTGGCCGCCACAAGGCGGTCGCGTCGTTCTTCGGCGGCAAGCTCCGCTTCGCCGGCCACCTCGCCTGGTTCGTCTGGCTCTTCGTGCACGTGATGTTCCTGGTCGGCTTCCGCAACCGGGTCAGCGTGCTGATGCAGTGGGCGTACAACTACCTGTTCTTCGAGCGCGGCGTCCGGCTGATCACGGAGACGGAGGACGCCTCGATGTCACGGCATCCGGCAAAGACGGGGAAGACAGGGGAGTACGAGACGCCGTCACGGCCAGCGGTCGACTGAACACGCAACGCGGATGGTGAGCGCGTCAGCACCAACAGTCGTGTACCCCACCGCGCCGCACGAGCGACGTCGTTAGCGGCCCGGGGTTTCCGTCGGCGCTGGGATGTGCCGCTCAATGCCCAGCCCCAACCCGATCGTGATCGCTGCCAGCGCCGCCCCCGTGAAGAACGGCACGCCCTGCCCGAGATAATCGAAGGCGAACCCCGCCCAGATCGGGCCGATCACGCGCGCAATCCCCCCGAACGTCTGCTGCACCCCCATATACAGCCCGCGCTCGTGATTCGGGATCACCTGTGACAGCATCCCCGTGACACACGGGAAGGTGAACGCCGTGCCGAGCGGGATGAGCAGCACCGCCAGCGCCAGCGTGATGTAGTTCGTCGTGAACGGCAGCGCACCCAATCCCAGCGCGAGCAGCGTCTGCCCGATGCGGGAGAGGCGCGGTTCGCGGAATCGATCGACTGCGGGGCCCAGCACGAGCGCGCGCGCGACGACGGAGATGACCCCGATATAGGTGAAGACCCACCCGATCTGCCCCACGCCGACCTGGAACCGCGCATTCAAAAAGAGCGCGAGAATCGCCGTCATCCCCTGGAACGCCCCCATCCCCACCGCGTACATCCAGATCAATCGCGACGCCGGCTCCATCGGGTGCGAGATGACACGGCGGACCGCGGTCCCCGAACGCTGGACCTTCGGGCGCTCGTGAGCGGCGGCCCCCGCGAACTCATTCGACTCGGTGAGATACCGGAACGCGAAGGTCATCGTCACGAGCGTCAGCCCGAACGCCACGAGCCCAGGCCCCGCGTTGCCGAAGAGCTTGGCCGCCCCGGACCCGAGCACGGGGCCGAGCGCGACGCCGGCGTTCGTGGCGGCAGAGAGCCACCCGAGCGTCTTCGCCCGATCCTTCGGCTCGGTGGCGTCGGCCACATAGGCTTGGATGACGCCGGTGGTGCCGCCCCCCGCTCCCTGGATGATCCGCGACAGGAAGAGCAGCTCGAGCGAGTTCGCGAAGGCGAATCCGACGTACGCAATCCCGCTCGCGGCCATCCCCACCAGCAACGCGGGGCGCCGCCCGAAGCGGTCCGACACGCGGCCCCAGAAGGGGGCGCTGACGAGCTGGGCGACCGCGAACGAGGAAACCAGGAGCGCAATGACCGCCCCCTCCCCCCCCATCCCCAGCGCGTCGAAGAGCCGCCAGAGCGGCCCCTCCCCGACGAACCGCTGCGCATAGAAGGGCATCAGCGGGAGCACCATCAGGAGCCCCACCATGTCCAGGAACGCCGTCACCATCAGCACGACCAGCTTGCCCAGCGGAGCCTCGCTACGAGAGTCGGGGGAAAGATAGCCGATGGCCCTGGGCGATACGCGTCACCACCCACGCACCGGGCCACATGGGTAGCCATCGGCGCGACCACCGTTAGTGCCATCCCCAGGGAACATCCCGACCCCGGCGTCAGGCCTTCCCTCTGTGGCGCCCCGCCGGTTGGGACGTACCTTCTCCCCGTGCTCGAGATCATCGGCGGCGCGGCCCGGGAATCGCTCGAGTCGTTCGGCGCGGCGGGGAAACTGACCGCGGAGGCCGTGCGGTCCGCACGCGACGTGCGCACCTGGTGGCCCAACCTCTCGCTGCAGGCCCGGCAACTCGGCGTCGACTCCCTCCCCATCGGGACGCTCATCGCCCTCTTCACCGGCGTCGTCCTCGCCCTCCTCGCGAGCTACAGCTTCACGGGGGCGGTCCCGCGCTACCTCGTCGGCACCCTCGTCCAAAAGACGGTGATGATGGAGCTGGCTCCGGTCCTCACCGGGCTCGCCCTCGCCGGCCGGGTGGGGGCGAATATCGCCGCCGAACTCGGCACGATGCGGGTGACCGAACAGATCGACGCGCTCGAGACGCTCTCCTACGACCCGATCGCCTACCTCGTGGTGCCGCGGGTCCTCGCGGGCGTGATCATGTTCCCGATCGTGGTGGGGGTGGCGATGTTCGTCGGCCTCGGCGCCGGATGGGCCGCCTCCCTCGGTCTCCTCGACCTCTCCTCCACCGAATTCCTGAAGGGCGCCCGGCTCTTCTTCGACATCTTCGATGTCCGCTACGGCCTGGTGAAGGCGGCCAGCTTCGGCTTCGCCGTCTCGCTGCTCGGGTGCGTCAACGGCCTCCGCGCCCACGGCGGCGCCCAAGGGGTCGGGGGCGCCGCGACCCACGCCGTCGTGCAGTCCGCCATCATGATCCTGGTGCTCGACGCCTTCTGGGCGGTCGTCTGGCTCCTCGGGAGGACCCCGTGAAGACCCGTTCGAACGATTGGCTCGTCGGCCTCACCATCGTCGTGACGATGGGATTCGTCGTCGCCGCGACCCTCTTCCTCCAACAGACCGAGATCGGCCGCAAGCGCGACACGGTCTCGGCCCACTTCCGCGACATCGGGAGCCTCCAAGTCGGGAACGCGGTCGTGATCCGCGGCGTCGTCTCGGGCCGCGTGAAACAGATCGCCCTCGCCCCGAAGGACTGGGTGGTGGTGGAGATGGAGTTCGACCAGACCACGACGCTCCCCGACGATCCGGTGGTGCTGTTGCAGGCGTCGAGCCTCTTCGGCGAGTGGCAGGCGATGATCACCTCGCGCGCCGGCGTCCCCGAGAACCGCGACGTCGTGGCGCAGGTGGAGGACACCCGCGACGCGCCGAGCGCGACCCTCCCCGGCGCGGTCCTCCCCGACATCGCCCAACTCACGACCGTCGCGGGCGGCATCGCCGGAAACGTCGCCTCGGTGGCCGAGCGGGTGCGCACCGCGTTCAACGACACCGCCGCCCTCGAGCTTCGCGCGTCGATCCGCAACTTCAGCGTCCTCTCCGGCGACCTCGCCCGCGCCGTCCGCGCGCAGTCGCAGAATCTCGACTCCCTCGCGGTGACGGCGCGCGCCGGCCTCGCTGACGTCGCCGCCTCCTCGGCCGCCCTCCGCCGCACGATGCAGCGCGTCGACACCGCCACGTCGACAGGTGCGCTCGAGGAGATCCTCGCCGAGAGCCGCGTGGCCTCACGGAACCTGCGGCTCGCGACCGAGCGGTTCGAGACCCTGTCGCAGGCCCTCGCCGCCTCGGAAGCCAACCTCCGCGGGGCCATCGGCAAGGCCGATACCGTGATGGGGCGCATCGAACGCGGTGAGGGCTCCATCGGGCTCCTCGTGAACGACCCGCGCCTCTATCGCAACGCCGATTCGCTCCTCGTCGAGCTGCGGACGCTGATCGTGGATGTGCGTCGCGACCCCAAGCGGTACTTTTCCGTCCGCGTGTTCTAGGCCTCCGCCCCGGCGGGGGTGACCCTCCCCCTCCCCGTTCGGAGCCATCGTCGATGTCGAACCGCCGCGAGTTCCTCGCCTCCGCCTCCACCCTCGGCGCGGCCGTCGCGCTCGGGGCGCACCCCACCGAAGCGCTCGCCGCCGAGACGGAGTCCCTCCAGCAGAGCGCCGGGCTTCCGCCGGCCATCCAGGCGCTCCGCCCGATGCGCAATGGCGTGGTGCCGATCAGTGTGACGGAACGGCAGGGGCGGATCGAGAAGGCGAGACGCCTGATGCGCGAGCAGGGGATCGACGCCCTGATGCTCACCGGCGGGACCTCGATGGTCTACTTCACCGGCATCCAGTGGGGGAACAGCGAGCGGCTCCTCGCCGCCTTCATCCCCGCCACCGGCCGCCCCTTCCTCGTGACCCCGAAGTTCGAGGAGGAGCGCGCGATGGAGCAGGTCGCGCTCGGCCCGATGCAGGGGACCGCCGACGTCTACCCGTGGGAGGAGCACGAGGACCCGTACGCGGTGATCGCCACCGCGCTCCGTGCGCGCGGCCTCACCACCGCGACGATCGCCTGCGAGGAGACGGTCCGGTTCCAGTTCACCTACGGCGTCACGAACCTCCCCGCGGTGAAGGTCGTCGACGGCACTCCCGTGACCGCCGGTTGCCGGATGGTGAAGGACGCCCACGAACTCGCGCTGATGCGGCACGCGAGTGCGGTGACGCTCAAGGCGTATGAGGCGGCGTGGAAGTCGCTCCGCGAGGGGATGACCCAGGATGAGTTCGGTCGACTGGTCTCGCAGGCGCACAGCCGGCTCGGCTACTCCGGCAGCGCCGGCGTGCAGGTCGGGAAGTTCTCCGCGCTCCCGCACGGCTCGGCGACCCCGCAGGTCATCCGTGAGGGGAGCATCCTCCTCATCGACGGCGGGTGCAAGGTCGAGGGGTACAGCTCCGACATCTCGCGCACCTTCGTGCTCGGACGCCCCACCCAGAAGATGAAGGACGTCTTCGAGATCGAGTTCCGGGCCCAGACCGCGGCGCTGCGCACCGCACGCCCCGGGCTCCCCTGCGAGGCGGTCGATGCGGCGGCGCGGAAGGTGATCGTCGACGCGGGCTATGGCCCCGACTACAAGTACTTCTCGCATCGCGTCGGCCACGGGATGGGGATGGACGGGCACGAGTGGCCGTACCTCGTCCGCGGCAACACGCGGCTCCTCGAGCCGGGGATGGTCTTCAGCGACGAGCCGGGGATCTACATCCCGGGCGAGTTCGGCATCCGACTCGAGGACGATATGGTCATCACCGAGACCGG
>DAISWY010000066.1:0-11887 GCA_036826135.1 Gemmatimonadaceae bacterium
GCGACGACCTCGTCGCGCTGGGTGGCGGTCAGTTCGGGGAAGACCGGGAGGGAGACGACCTCCTTCGCCGCGCGCTCCGCCTCGGGGCACGCCCCCTCACGGTAGCCGAGGTACGCGAAGCAGGGCTGCAGGTGGAGCGGCAGCGGGTAGTAGACCGAGTGCCCGATCCCCTTGGCCTGCAGATGCGCCTTGAGCGCGTCGCGCTGCGGGACGCGAATGGTGTACTGGTTGAAGATCGACTCGTTCGCCGGATCGATGAACGGCGGGACGATCTCTCCGATGTCAGCGAAGGCGGCGGTGTAATAGGCCGCGTTCTCACGCCGCGCGGCACTCCACGCCGCGAGGTGCGGGAGCTTGGCGTTGAGGACGACCGCCTGCAGGGCGTCGAGGCGCGAGTTGTACCCGACCTCTTCGTGGAAGTAGGTCTGCACCGAGCCATGCGTCCGCAGGCGCTGCAACCGCTTGAAGAGCGCCTCGTCCTGCGTGACGATCATCCCGCCGTCGCCGTAGCCGCCGAGGTTCTTCGAGGGGAAGAACGAGAAGGTGCCGATCGTCGCGGCCTGCCCCGCCATCACCCACTCGCCGTCGATCATCCGCCGCGCGCCGATGCTCTGCGCCGCATCCTCGATGATCGGCATCGTCGGGAGCCGACGCCGGATCTCCTCGATCGGGGCCATCTGCCCGAAGAGGTCGACCGGAACCACCGCCTTCGTCTTCGGGGTCACCGCCGCGGCGGCGAGGGCCGGGTCGATGTTGTACGTCTTCGGATCGATGTCCACGAAGACGGGTGTCGCGCCGACGTTGTGAATCGTCCCGGCGGTCGCGAAGAAGGTGAACGGGGTCGTCACCACTTCGTCGCCACGACCGATGTCGAGTGCCCGCAGCGCGATCAGAATCGCATCCGTGCCGTTGGCGCACCCAACCGCATAGCGGGTCTTCGAATAGCCGGCGACCGCGCACTCGAGCTCCGCGACGGGCGCGCCGAGGATAAACGCCTGGTCGTCGATGAGCTTGATGAGATCCGGCAGCACCGCGTCGCGGATCGTCGCGTGCTGCGCCTTGAGGTCGAGCAGGGGGACGGACATCTGTCGTGGGGAGGTCAGGAAACGGCCGAAATCCAACGCGGACAAGGCTTTAAAGGTCGCCTGTCGCCCCCATCCCAGTCAACGAACCGCGTTATCCCACCGCCGGGATCGGAAAGGCGACGTCCCGGCCGCTGCGAGCCGCTTCGTAGATCCCACAGACCAGCTCGAGCGACTTCCGTCCCTCCCGACCGTCGGTCCCCGCCGCGTCCTCGCCCCGGAGCGCCCGGAGGACGTTCCGGTAATAGGGTTCGTGGCCGAACCCGTAGACGCTCGGCGGCGAGGTGTTGGCCGCCTCGACCAACCGATCGTCGTCGTCGTAGTCGGCGAACTCCCAGTGCTCGATGCGGTTCACGGCGGTCCCCCCGATCCGAACGGTACCCCGCTCCCCCAACAGCGTGAACGACCCCTCGAGGTTCTTCGGGTAGGTGAGCATCGTCACCTCCATCACGCCGAGCGTTCCGCTCCGGAATCGCACGAGGGCCGCCCCCGTGTCCTCCGCCTCGATGCGCCGGGCCATGGTCGCGGTCTTCGCCACCACGCTCTCGACCGGGCCGCACATCCACTGCAGGAGATCGACGTAGTGCGACGCCTGGTTCAGGAACGCCCCGCCATCCAGCGCCCAGGTCCCGCGCCACGGCGCCTGGTCGTAGTACTCCTGCGGCCGGGTCCAGCGCACCGTCGCGTTCGCGAGGTAGAGCCGCCCGAAGCGCCCCTTCTCCACCGCGCGCCGCAGGAGCTGGATCGTCGCGTTGAGGCGGTTCTGCTTCACCACGAAGAGCTGGACACCGGCGGCATCACAGGCCGCGACCAGGGCGTCGGCGGCCGGGAGCGAGATCGCCATCGGCTTCTCGACCACGACGTGCTTCCCGGCGCGGGCCGCGAGAATCCCGTGCTCGGGGTGCATCCCGGACGGGGTCGCCACGATGACGACCTCGCAATCCACCTCGGCGAGCATCCGCGGATAGTCGGTGAACCACGGGACGCCGGCCGCACGGCCGGTGGCCTCGGCGCGACCGGCATCGACGTCGCAGACGGCGACGAGGTCGAGCCCCTCGACCTTCGCCAGGGCCTGCACGTGATTGGCGCTGATGCGCCCACACCCCACGAGCGCGACACGGAAGCTCGCGGAGGCCGCCGTCACGCGTGCTCCGCCGGCATCGGCGCGCACACGCCGTCCGCGACGCGGTAGCGGGCGCCGCAGGCGCCGCACAGCGGGGCCTCCGCTGCCGGGAGCTTCTCCCCGCAGGCGCACATCCACCCCGTCCGCCGAGCCGGCACGCCCGTCATCAGGGCGTACGCCGGCACATCCTTCGTGATCACCGCTCCCGCGCCAACGAAGCAGTACGCGCCCAAGGTGACGCCGCACACCACGGTCGCATTCGCACCGATGCTCGCCCCGCGTCCGACCCGCGTGCGTCGATACTCGTGCTTCCGACTGACGTGACTGCGCGGGTTCACGACGTTCGTGAACACCATCGAGGGGCCACAGAAGACGTCGTCCTCGAGCTCGACCCCCTCGTAGATCGACACGTTGTTCTGGATCTTCACGTTGTCGCCGATCCGGGTGCCCCCCATCACGACGACGTTCTGCCCAAGGCTGCAGCCCCGACCGATCACCGCCCCGGGCAGCACATGGCAGAAATGCCAGATGCGCGTCCCCTCGCCGACGAGGGCGCCGTCATCGACGTAGGCCGAGGCGTGGATCACCGGCGCACTCACGCGAGCTCCGCCTGCCACGCCTGGAGCGACTTGACCGTGATGGGCTGCTCCCGCGCCGCCTCGATGGCCGCGCACGCCGCGCTCGCACCGGTGAGGGTAGTGGTGTACGGCACACGGTTCGCGACGGCGGCCTGACGCATCGAGTAGTCGTCACGCTGGGCGCTCTTCCCGAGCGGCGTGTTGATCAGGAGCTGGATCTCCCCGTTCACCATCAGGTCGATCGCGTGCGGGCGCCCCTCGCTGACCTTGTGCACCACCTGCGCGGGGATCCCCGCCGCGGCGAGATGCGCCGCGGTCCCCTCCGTGGCGACGAGGCCGAAGCCCATCACCTGGAAGCGGCGGGCGATCGCGACGACCCCCGCCTTGTCCCGCTGGTTGACGGTGATCATCACCTTCCCCGCCGTGGGCAACCCGTTGCCGGCGGCGAGCTGCGACTTGCCGAACGCGGTGCCGAAGTCGGTCGCGATCCCCATCACCTCGCCCGTCGAGCGCATCTCGGGGCCAAGGATCGGATCGAACTCGCGGAACTTCGCGAAGGGGAAGACGGCCTCCTTCACGCTCGTGTACGGCGCGATGATCTCCTCGGTGTACCCGAGGTCCGTCAGGCGCTCCCCGAGCATCACCCGGGCGGCGAGCGAGGCGAGCGGCTTCCCGATCGTCTTCGAGACGAACGGCACCGTCCGCGAGGCGCGCGGGTTCACCTCGATCACGTACACCTGCCCGTCCTTCACCGCGTACTGGACGTTGATGAGCCCGACGACCCCGAGCGCCTTCGCGAAGGCCACGGTGTGGCGACGCATCTCGTCCTGGTGCTCCGGGGCGATGCGGTCCGGGGGCAGGACGCAGGCGGAGTCGCCGGAATGGATCCCGGCGTCCTCGATGTGCTGCATCACGCCGCCGATGACCACGGTCTCACCATCGGAGAGCGCATCGACGTCGGCCTCGTACGCCTCTTCGAGGAAGGCGTCCACGAGCACCGGCCGCTCCTCGGAGACGCGCACGGCGCGCTCGAAGTAGTCGCGCAGCGACGGCTCGTCGTAGACGATCTCCATCGCCCGGCCGCCAAGCACGTAGCTCGGGCGGACGAGCACCGGGTACCCGATGCGGGCGGCGATCGCCACCGCCTCCGGAACGCTCGTCGCGGTACCGTTCGGCGGCTGCTGCACGCCGAGGCCGCGGGCGAGCGCCTCGAAGCGCTTCCGGTCCTCGGCGATGTCGATCGCCTCCGGGGAGGTCCCGAGGATCGGCACCCCCGCCGCCTCGAGCGACTTCACGAGCTTGAGCGGCGTCTGGCCGCCGAGCTGGACAATCACTCCCACCGGTTGCTCACGCTCGACGATCTCGAGCACATGCTCGAACGTGAGCGGTTCGAAATAGAGCTTGTCCGAGGTGTCGTAGTCGGTCGAGACGGTCTCGGGGTTCGAGTTGACCATGATCGTCTCGTAGCCGGCCTCGCGCAGGGCGAGCGCGGCGCGGACGCAGCAGTAGTCGAACTCGACCCCCTGCCCGATCCGGTTCGGCCCGCTCCCGAGGATGACGACCGACTTCCGTCCGGTGCGCGGCGCCTCGGACTCCTCGTCGTAGCTGGAGTAGAGGTACGGCGTGTTCGACGGGAATTCGCCGGCGCAGGTGTCGACCATCTTGTAGCTGGGACGGATGCCCATCCCCCAGCGGCGCGCCCGCACCTCGGCCTCGGTCTCTCCGCGGAGCAGGGCGAGCTGGACGTCCGCGAAGCCCATCCGCTTCATCGCCCGCAGGGCGGTCGCATCGACCTCGGGGAGCGCCGCATACGCGCGTTCGGCATCCACGAGCTCCGCCAGCTGCCGGAGGAACCAGGGATCCACCCCTGTCCGGCGCTGGATCTCCTCCACGGACATGCCGAGGAGCAGCGCGCGCTTGATCTGGAAGAGCCGCTCCGGCACGGGCCGGACGAGCGCCGCCTCCACCGCCGCGAGGGAGTCGTCGGCGACACGGTCGTCCGACGGACGCGCCCCGACGGTCCACCCGGCGCGCCCCGTCTCGAGCGCGCGCAACCCCTTCTGGAACGCCTCCTTGAAGGTCCGTCCGATCGCCATCGACTCCCCGACCGACTTCATCTGCGTCGTGAGCGACGGGTCGGCGCCGGCGAACTTCTCGAACGCGAACCGCGGCACCTTCACCACGACGTAGTCGAGCACCGGCTCGAAGCTCGCCGGCGTGGTCTTGGTGATGTCGTTCGGAATCTCGTCGAGGCGGTACCCGACCGCGAGCTTCGTCCCGATCCGCGCGATGGCGAACCCCGTGGCCTTCGACGCGAGCGCCGAGGAGCGTGAGACGCGCGGATTCATCTCGATGACGACCATCTCGCCATCGGCCGGATTCACCGCGAACTGGATGTTGCACCCTCCCGCGGCGACGCCGATCTCGCGGATCACGCGGAGCGCCGCGTCGCGCATCACCTGATACTCGCGATCGGTCAGCGTCATCGCGGGCGCGACGGTCACCGAGTCGCCGGTGTGGACCCCCATCGGATCGATGTTCTCGATCGAGCAGATGATCACGACGTTGTCCGCCGAGTCGCGCATCACCTCGAGCTCGTACTCCTTCCACCCGATGAGCGACCGCTCGATCAGCACCTGCGAGATCGGCGACTCCGCGAGGCCGCGCCGGACGATCTTCTCGTACTCCTCACGGTTGTACGCGATGCCACCGCCCGAGCCACCGAGCGTGAAGGCCGGGCGAATGATCGCGGGGAACCCCGTCCATTCCGCGATGGCGAGGGCCTCGTCCCAGGTGGTGGCGATGCGCCCCTGCGGGCACTTGAGCCCGATCCGCTCCATCGCCTCGCCGAAGAGCTTGCGATCCTCGGCGACGGCGATGGCACGTGCATTGGCGCCGATCAACTCGACCCCGTACTTGGCGAGCGTCCCATCCTCGTGCAGCGCCATCGCGACGTTGAGCGCCGTCTGGCCGCCCATCGTCGGCAGCAGGGCGTCCGGCCGTTCCTTGGCGATGATCCGCTCGACGTAGGCCGGCGTCACCGGCTCGATGTACGTGCGGTCCGCGAGCTCGGGGTCGGTCATGATCGTCGCGGGATTCGAGTTCACGAGGATCACCTCGTACCCCTCCTCCCGCAGCGCCTTCGCCGCCTGAGTCCCGGAGTAGTCGAACTCGGCCCCCTGCCCGATCACGATGGGCCCGGAACCGATGAGCAGGATGCGCTTCAGGTCGTCACGACGCGGCATGCAGATGATCGCGAATGATGTCTCGCCGGCCCCGCCGCGGCGCCCAACCGGTGCGCGCGCGGAGCTTGGCGTTGTCCCCCACAAGATACGGCACATCCACGGGGCGCTGTAGCGCGGCGTCGCTCTCGACCCGTGCGACCACCCCGGCCTCCTCCAGCACCTCACGGGCGAGGTCGCCGACGGACACCCCTTCCCCGCTGCAGACGTTGTACGCCTCGCCGCCCTCCCCCGACGCGACGAGGGCGCGGTAGGCGTCTACCACATCGGCCACATGCAGGTAGTCCCGAACCGATCCGAGATTGCCGACGACGATCCGGGCGCCCCCCTCGGCCCGGCACTGGAGCGCGCGCTGCACCAGGGCCGGGAGCAGGAAGACGGCGGCATGCCCTGGGCCGCAGTGATTGAACGACCGCGTCGCCAGAATCCGCATCCCATAGGTTCGCGCGGCCGCCAGCGCGAAGTGCTCCTGCGAACACTTCGTCGCCCCGTAGAAGGTCCGCGGCAGGAGCTCGGCGTGCTCGCCGATCCGACCGGCCCCGGCGGGCTGACGCCCGTACTGCTCCGCGCTCCCGACGACCAGGATGGCCGGATTGACGCCCGTCCGGTCGCGCCATCCCCGGGCCGCCTCGATGAGTCGCACGCCGATCCCGACGTTGATGCCGAGCGCGGCCACCGGGTCATCGCCGACGGCCGGCACGTACGAGATGCCGGCGAGGTGGTAGATCGCCTCGGGGCGTGCCACCTCGAGGAGCTGATGCATCGGAGCCAGGTCCCGGCCAGCCGCGAGGTCCCCGGGCACCCACCGGACCGCCGCGATCTCGGCGGCATCGAGCGTGCCAGGGATCGGGGCGGCAGCGACGGTCGTAGCCGTGACCGCGACGCCATCGGCGAGGAGGGATTTCACGAGCCACTGGCCCACGAAGCCCTCCCCCCCGGTGACGAGCGCGCGGGTCACCTCAGGGTGCCGGCTCAGGGAGCCGGCGTCGCGCGATACCGCGCGAGATCGGCGTCCACCATCATCCGCACGAGCTCGCGGAAGCGCACCTTCGGCTCCCATCCCAGCTCGCGACGCGCCTTCGACGGGTCGGCAACAAGGAGTTCGACCTCAGCCGGCCGCTCGAACTTCTTGTCCGTCACCACGTGGGCGCTCCAGTCGAGCCCCACGTGCCCAAACGCCTCCTCGCAGAGCTGCCGGACGGTCCAGGTCTCCCCGGTGCCGATGACGTAGTCAGCCGGCTGCTCCTGCTGGAGCATCCGCCACATGGCGTCGACGTAGTCCCCGGCGAAGCCCCAGTCACGGCGCGCGTCGAGGTTCCCGAGCCGGAGCTCGGTGGCCCGGCCCGTCACGATGCGCGCCACCCCGTCGGTGACCTTGCGCGTCACGAACTCGAGCCCGCGACGCGGCGACTCGTGATTGAAGAGGATCCCGCTCACCGCGTAGAGCCCGAAGGATTCGCGATAGTTGACGGTGATCCAGTGCCCGTACACCTTGGCGACCCCATACGGCGACCGGGGGTAGAACGGGGTCGTCTCGCGCTGGGGGGTCTCCTGCACCATCCCGAACTGCTCGGAGGACGAGGCCTGGTAGAAGCGAGCCTGCGGGACCGTCCGGCGCATCGCCTCGAGCATCCGCGTGACGCCGAGCCCCGTGAACTCTCCGGTGAGCACCGGCTGGTTCCACGAAGTGGCGACGAAGGACTGCGCGGCGAGGTTGTAGATCTCGTCGGGGCGGACCTCGGCCATCACGTCCATCAGGGAGGTCTGATCGAGCAGGTCGGCGGAGAGCAGTTCGACCCGGTCGACGAGGTGGCCGATGCGATCGTACGGCGTCGTCGAGGAGCGCCGGACGACCCCCACGACGCGATACCCCTTCGCGAGGAGAAGCTCCGCGAGGTAGGAGCCATCCTGCCCGGTGATGCCGGTGATGAGCGCGGTCTTGCGGTGGGTCATGACGCGTGAGGGCGGGTGGGGCAGACAAACGGGGGGAGCGCCATCACGCTCCCCCCGTCCGATGACGTGCCGTGGGGCACCGGGGCGTCAGACGCCCGCGGCCGCGGCCCCGCGCGGGGCCCGCTGGATCTTGCCGGCGTTCAGGCAGCGGGTGCAGACCTTGATCTTCACCGTCTTGCCGCCCTCCACGATCCGGGCGACCTGGAGGTTCGGCTTCCAGGTGCGACGGGTGGAGTTGTTCGCGTGCGACCGGTTGTTGCCGTGGGCAACGCCCTTATCGCAGACGTAGCAGCGATTGCGCTGGATGGGCACGGGTCAGCCCTCCTGGATGATTTCGATCCGCGCCATATCCGCCCCGTCACCCTTGCGGTGGCCGGTCTTGAGGATGCGCGTGTAGCCCCCGGGGCGCGCCGCCTGCTTCGGGGCGACATCCTGGAAGAGCTTGTCGGCGGCGCCACGCTTCTGCACGTCGCGCGCGACGAGGCGGCGGGCGTGCAGCGTGCCGGCGCGCGCCTTGGTGATGAGCTTCTCAACGAAGGGCCGCAGCTCCTTGGCCTTCGCTTCGGTCGTCTCGATGGCGCCCTGCTCGATGAGCGAGGTCGCGAGGTTGCGGAGGAGCGCCAGGCGCTGCTCCGACGTGCGGCGGAGGCTCCGCCCAGCCTTACGGTGACGCATGGGTCCTACTCCTCTTCGTCGTCAGGGGCGTTTGCGGCGGCGCGGCTCGGCGGCGTGCCCCAATCAACCACGCGCACGCCGTCCGGCGACTCCTCGAACCGCATCCCGAAATTGAGTCCTTCCTTCTCGAGGAGCTCGGCGATCTCCTGGAGGGACTTCTTGCCGAAATTCTTGACCTGCAGGATCTGCGTCTCGGTCTGCCGCACGAGGTCCCCGAGCGATCGGATGCTCGAGTTCTTGAGGGAGTTGACCGAGCGAACCGAGAGCGAGAGCTCGTCGATCGGCGTGCGGAGGAGCTCGGCGAGGCGGGCCCCCTCGGGGCTCCCCTCGGCGCCCGGCACCGCGACCGCGGCCGCGGCAGAGGTGCCGAAGCTCGCGAAATACTGGAAGTGCGTCTGCGCGAGGGCCGCGGCGTAGCTCACCGCCTCCTCGGGCGACACCGTGCCGTCCGTCTCGACCGTCAGCGTGAGGCGGTCGTAGTCGGTGCGCTGGCCGACGCGGGTCTCCGCCACGGCGAAGTTCACGCGCCGCACGGGCGAATAGATCGAATCGATGCGGACGAGGTCGACGGGGAGCGAACGGTCGACCGGGTGCTGCTCGGCCTCCACGTACCCACGCCCCTTGTTCACGTGGAGCTCGATCGAGAGGTCGCGCGCGTCCTGCAGCGTCAGGAGGTGATGCGTCGGGTCGACGATGCGCACCCCGGCCGGGAGGTCGAGCTGACCGGCGGTCACCGGCCCCGCCTTCCGGACCTTCACCGACAGGACCGCCTCCTCGACGTCCGCGTCGAGCGCGAGCACGAGAGTCTTCAGGTTGGCGATAATCTGGTGGACGTCCTCGACCACGCCGACGATGGTCTGGTGCTCATGGAGCACGCCGTCGATGCGGAAGCCCCACACGGCGGCGCCGCGGAGGGAGGAGAGCAGCATGCGGCGCATGCTGTTGCCGAGCGTGTGCCCGAACCCGCGCTCCAGCGGCTGCAGGCGGAACTCCGCCGCGTTCGCCTGGTCCTCGCGCTTCGTCATCTCGACGAGCTGCGGCCGGACAAGCCCGCGGAGATCGATCGTGGTAGCCATGGGAATCCTCGAGAGAAGTGATGTCACGATGGCGCGGGTGCGCCACCGACGCCGTACCCCGCCCCTGACGCGCGGTACGCTCGTGAGACTGTCAGGGAGTCTGTGTGCTTACTTCGAGTAGAGCTCGACGACCAGCTGCTCCTGCGCCGCGATCGGGATGCTCTGCCGCTGCGGACGCTCGAGCATACGGCCCGAGAAGGTGTCCTTGTCGACGGCGATCCACGCCGGCGAGGCGCCACGCGCCGCGACCTCGAGGGCCGCCTGCACGATGACGAGCTCACGCGACTTCTGGCGCACCCGGACCTCCTGGCCCGGCTCCACCACAAAGCTCGGCACATCCACCGACTTCCCGTTCACCTCGACATGCCGGTGACGGATGAGCTGGCGCGCCGCCTTCCGGCTCGCGGCGAAGCCCATGCGATAGACGATGTTGTCGAGACGGCTCTCGAGCGCGGCGAGCAGGTTGTGGCCGGTGACGCCCGGGAGGGTCGAGACCCGCTCGAACGTGTTCCGGAACTGCCGCTCGCTCAGCCCGTAGATGCGCTTGATCTTCTGCTTCTCACGCAGCTGCTTCGCGTACTCGCTCACCTTGCGACGACGGGCCGTGTTCTGGCCGTGCTGCCCAGGCGCGTACGGGCGCCGCTCCACCGGGCACTTCTCGGTGAAGCACTTCGTGCCCTTCAGAAAGAGCTTCGTACCTTCGCGCCGGCACTGCCGGCAGCTGGGACCGGTATACCGCATGGATCAGACCCTCCGACGCTTGGGGGGACGGCAGCCGTTGTGCGGGATCGGCGTCACGTCCTTGATCGACTTGACCTGCAGCCCCGCGGCGGCGAGCGCCTGGATCGCCGACTCGCGACCCGACCCCGGCCCCTGCACGCGGACGTGCACCCGCCGCACGCCGGCGGACATCGCCTCGCGCGCGCACTGCTCGCCCGCGACCGTCGCGGCGAACGGGGTGCTCTTCTTCGAACCCTTGAACCCGGCCTTCCCGGCCGTGCCCCACGAGACGGCGTTCCCGTGCGCGTCCGTGATGGTGATGAGCGTGTTGTTGAACGTCGCGTTGACGTGCGCCACGCCCTCGGCGTCCACCACGCGCTTCGTCTTCTTCCCGAGAGCCATTACTTGGTCACCTTCTTCTTACCCGCGATCGCGCGGCGCGGCCCCTTCTTCGTGCGGGCGTTCGTGTGCGTGCGCTGCCCGCGGACCGGCAGGCCGCGACGGTGCCGCGTGCCGCGATACGAGCCGATGTCCATCAGGCGCTTCACGTTCATCGCGACCTCGGTGCGGAGCGCACCCTCGACGCGGTACTGCTTCTCGATCTCCTGACGGAGCTTGTTCACGTCCGCATCGGAGAGGTCGCGGATCCGCTGCTCCGGGCTCACACCCGTCGCCGCGAGGATGCGACGCGCGAGCACGCGCCCGATGCCGTAGATGTACGTCAGGCCGATCTCGACCTTCTTGTCGCGCGGGAGGTCCACGCCGGAAATACGTGCCATGGTCTGGTTACCCCTGCCGCTGCTTGTGCTTGGGATTGCGCTTGCAGATGATCCGCGTCACACCCGCCCGCTTGACCACCTTGCAATGCTCACAGATCGGCTTCACGCTGCTGCGAACTTTCACTGAGGACTCCGAAGGGACGTGAGGGCGTCGCCGCCCGCAAATGCTTGCGCTGACCGGTTTTCGGCCAGCCCCATAGCTTAGCGGGCCACGCCACTTGACACAAGTGGCGGACCGACATGTACCGAAACGTGCGAAAAGCGGGGGACTGCTCGAGCCGTCAGCGGACCCGCAGCGTCTCCCGGATGCCGCGCAGCACCGCCGCCGGCTCCGCCGCCCCCGTCACCGCCCGGCCGAGCACCAGATACGCCGCCCCATCGGCGGCCGCCCGCTCCGGCGTCGTAATCCGCGCCTGGTCATGCGCCGCGCCACCCGGGAGCCGAATGCCCGGCACCAGCGGATGCAGCCCGGGAAAGGTCGACCGGACCGCCGCCACCTCGTGACCCGAACAGACGACCCCGTGCGCGCCGGCCACCTGCGCGACCCCGGCCAGCCGGATCACCTCCGCCCCGACCTCCGGCGCCTCGCGGCCGAGCGTCACCCCCAGATCGGCCGCGGTGTGGCTGGTCAGCACGGTGACCACCAGAATCCCCGGCCC
>DAISWY010000067.1:0-11870 GCA_036826135.1 Gemmatimonadaceae bacterium
TGTAGGGGGCGATGGGAGTGGCTCGCGCGGCGGGAGAATGGTCCGGGGCCGAGGGTACGTCCAGGATGGCAACGACGGTGGGGCGTCAACTCCTCGAGCGGCCCAGCCGCGGGGGTCGTCGGTGCGCACCGAGTCCAGCTCCGGTGGGAGTCGGTCGTCTGGTGGCTCATCCTCCGGCGGGGGCGGAAGTGCGAGTGGAGGCGGCGGCTCGAGCGCACCGCGCACCGCGAAGCCCCGTGACCCGTGAGGTTCGGCCGTTAGATTCCCCGCACACGGGTGCCCCGCGTCGGTGCGCCCGTGCCTGCCCCCGTAGCTCAGGTGGATAGAGCGACGGTTTCCTAAACCGCAGGTCGGCGGTTCGAGTCCGCCCGGGGGCACTCGGCTACACTGCAGGGCCCCGAGTCCCTAGATTGCTCACGTCGGCGCCCGGGGTGTGGCCTCGGAGCGCCCGCGCCGTTCCACCCGACCCACCGAACCAGATGACTGACATCGACTTGAACGATTCCCCCTCCTTTGGCGAGACGCTGCAGGCGTATCGCCGCCCGCTGACGATTGGAGCCATCGTGCTCGTGGCCGGCGCCGGCGGCGTCTGGCTCTGGCAGCGGTCCGGCCAGATCAAGGAGGAGAAAGCGGCGACCCTTTATGCGGCCGGCGAGGCGGCGTTTGCTGGCGGCAATCCGGCGTTGGCCCTGACCGAGTTCGCGAAGGTGACGGCCCGGTACGGTTCGACGAGCGCCGGGGTGCAGGCGGCGATGCTCTCGGCGCAGATCCTGTTCGAACAGGGGAAGCACGCTGACGGATTGGCGCTGCTCGAGGCGGCCCGGAAGTCGGCGCCCGAGGCGCTTCGGTCCGGTGTCCAGGCGTTGATCGGCGCTGGGCTCGAGGCGACCGGGAAGCTTGCGGAAGCCGCCGAGGCTTATGGGGCGGCGGTTGGCGGGGCCCGGTTCGAGTCCGAGAAGGATGCGCTCCGGATGGAGCAGGCTCGGCTCCTTCAGGCGAGTGGCGATGTGGCCGGCGCGAAGGCGCTATATGAGACGGTGGGTGGCCGCGACGATTCGCCGTACGCCGGCGAGGCCCGTATTCGCCTAGGTGAAATCAGCGCAGCAACTTAAGGCATCGCACTTGATGTAGAAAAGCAGCGGGTTCGGTCTTCGGATCGAACCCGCTGTCGCTTTCCTGTCGTTGGATTGCAGCTCTTTGGGTACGAGGGGCCTGCGGCCACCCACCTGGCGTGATATGCCTATAATATGTATTATGTAAAGTAAATGTCTGGAAAGGTGTGGAAATCGCCTGGCTAACTGTTGCCTCGTTTCAAACAACAGCTGGCACTGACCCCCACCGACTATGCCGAACGATCCCCGAGGTCGACGATTGTCCCGGTGAAAACAATCCGTCCCTCACCAGAGATCGACGGGACCTCGCCCTGCGCCTCCTGTCGGTACCGGATGGTCAGCGTCCGGCCAGACCGGGTCCGAAACCGGGTCTCGTCACCGGTCACCCCCCAGGCCCGAAGGACCGCGGCACAGGTCGTGGCCCCGCTGGCACAGGCCAACGTCTCCCCCTCGACCCCGCGCTCGAATGTCCGCATCGCCCAGCCGGTCGCGGTCTTGGCCACCCAGTTCACGTTCGTCCCGCGCTCGAAGGTCGGGTCGTGCCGGAGGACTGGGCCGCGGCCGGTGACATCCACGGCCTCCAGATCATCGACCTCGACCACCAGATGCGGTACCGTGGGAAAGCCGAACCCCATTCGGCGCTCACCGGGCGCCCTGTGGATCCCGACCTCGGGCTCGAGCCGGTCGAAGGGATTCAGGTCCACCTCGGGCTGCCCATCCGGGCGAAGCCAGCCCCGCAGCGTCCCCGCGTCGCTCCCGAAGGAGAACCCCGCAGGATCGACGAATCCCAGGTGAGTCACCAGCCGCACCGTACACAGGGTGGCGTTCCCGCAGAGGTTCGCCTGGGTGCCGTCGGCGTTGAAGTAGCGGATGCGGAACGGGAGTGTGGCATCGGGTCGGAGGACCACCACGCCGTCGGCCCCGACCCCGAAACGCCGGTCGCACGCGGCCGCAATGACCGCGGGATCCATCGCGACGGCCTCGAGCGCAGGGTCCGTCCGCGCATCCACGAAGACGAAATCGTTCCCCGAGCCCGTCAGCTTGGCGAACGGGAGCGGGCGCGCAAGAACCGGGGCGCTCACAGCCGCCCCGTCATCGCCCACCAGCGGAGCCGCCAGACCATGCTGACGGCCTCACGGACGATGTGGCCGCTCATCTTGCTCTCCCCCAGCGTCCGGTCGGTGAAGACGATGGGGATCTCCACCGGGCGGAATCCCTTTCGGACCGCACGGAAGGACATCTCGATCTGGAAGGCGTAGCCGTTCGACCGGACGTCGCCGAGGTCGATGGCCTCGAGCACGCGACGATGGAAGCACTTGAAGCCGCCGGTGGCGTCCCAGAGACGGAGTCCGGTGACGAACCGCGCATAGATGTTGGCCCCGTAGCTGAGCAGCAGACGGCTCATCGGCCAGTTCACGACGGTCACGCGGCCGTCGAGGTACCGACTCCCGAGGACGAAATCGGCGGACTCGGCGGCCTTCAGGAACTCGGGCAGGTGCGACGGATCGTGGCTGAAGTCCGCATCCATCTCGAAGATCAGCTCGTAGTCGCGCGCGAGGGCCCAGCGAAAGCCATCCCGGTACGCGGTGCCGAGTCCGAGCTTGCCGGGCCGCCGCAGGAGATGGATCCGGGGTTCCCGCGAGGCCAAATCGGCGATCAGGTCGCCCGTGCCATCGGGCGAGTTGTCGTCGACGAAGAGCATCTCAATCCGCGGATCCTGTGCGAGCACCCGCCCGACGAGCGTCGGGACGTTGGCCCGCTCGTTGTAGGTGGGGGTGATGACGAGGGCGCGCTCAGGCATCGCGCCGCCGGATGAACCCAACCATGAAGAGCAGTGCGGCGAGGCCGGCGGCGGCAATCGACATCCGCTGCCCCGCGTGGTACGGCGCCGAGTCGAAGCGGAGCTCAACCACTTGGGCCCCCGCCGGCAGCGGCACCGCCATCAACGACAGGTTCGCCCGGATCGGGGTGACGGCCGCGCCGTCGACGCGAGCGGTCCATCCGGGGTAATAGTTCTCGGAGACCACGAGCGCGGCGCCGGACGGCGCGGGGGCAGCGAGGCGCACGGTCGCCCGCCCTGCCCCGACGTCGCTCACCGTGGTCGTAATCGCGAGCGGCTCGGGGATGGCCGTCAGTGGTGTGGTCGCGATCGACTCGTTGGGGTCGATGAGCGCGATGCTGCGATACGGGAAGTTCGGGGCGCGCGTGGCCTCCTCGACCGCCGCGTCCGGGTACTTCGCCAGCTGCGGGACGACCCACGCATAGTCGTGCACGCCGGGGAGTTCGTGCAGGTAGACGGTACTCCCCGCGGCGGACTGCACGGGCCCGACGATACGACGCGCGCCGCTGATCGGCAGTGAATCCAGCGTGGTATAGAAGTACTTGATGTTGAGGAGGCCCCAGAAGGTCGGATTCGCGATCTGGTCCCAGCCGCGGTCCTTCCCTCCGAGCCGCTGATAGCGACCGAGCTCGTTGCCGTGGTACCCGAGAGCGAGGCGCACCCCGTGGTGCATCAGGCCGTCGCCTTCGAGCATCGGGTCGTGGTACGCGCCGGGCACCCCCAGCGCCGCCCCCGCGGCGATCACCCGGACGGGGGACGCATCCGCCTTGATCCGATCGATCGCCGGATCGGACGCAAAGCTCTGCGCCGCAGGCGCCGAGAACGTGAAGTACTTCCGCTCGATGCTCCAGAGATCCGCCACGGTGACGGCGGCCAGCGCCCAGCCGGCGAGCGCCGGGGTGAGGCGACGCTCCGCGACGCCAAGCCCGATCGCGGCGACAAGAACAAGAAAGAGCCCGGACCGCCACGCCCCGCCGATGACCTCGCCGCTGTTCGCCGCGATGTTCGCCTCGAGCTGCGGGATCGTCGCGACGGCGAGCGCAAGGTTGTCGAACATCCCGGCGGACGCGAGCCCGGCGATGCCAAGCGCGAGCCCCGCGCTCCACGCGAAGGCGCGACGCCCGAGCGCGCCGTCGAGGAGCTGTTCCGTGCCGAACGCCGCGAGCATCGCGGTCGCGAACGTCGTCACATAGAAAATGGTGCTCGGCGCCCGGAAGAACTTGGACCCCGGCACGATGGCATAGACGAGCTGATAGAACGGGGTGTTGCCGCCAAGGGCCCAGAGCAGTGACACCACGAGTGTCCCCACCCAGAACCAGACGAGCCCCCGCCGTTCGTCGCGCCGACGCGCGCCGAGCCCGACGGTCGCAAGGAGTAGCACCCCTGCCCCGAGATATTCGGAATGCAGATGAATGCCGTTGCGTCCCCAGTAGCGATCGAGGATCCCGCTGAACTGTGGCAGGTAGGTGTTGATGAGCTCTTCGATCGGCATCGAGAAGCTGGTGGCGTAGTCGTAGTCGCGCCCCCCGGAGCGCGGTGACCACTCCACATATTCGGCCACGGGGAGATACTGGACGGCCCCGATCGCGAAGCCGAGGAGGACGGCTCCCAGGGCAACACCGAGACGGAGGAGGCGGTCACGGGTGGGGAGCGCCGCCATCGCACCTGAACGGCTCGACGCGAGGAAGAGGGCCCAGCTCCCGGCGGCGAGCAGTAGGTACTGGAGCAGCTGCGGATGCGGGGTGAGCACACCCAGGCCCACGGTGACCGCGAGGGCGCCCCACGCCCAGCGGCGACCGTCGCGGATCCCGTGCGTGAGCACCAGGAGCGTGATCGGGAGCAGCGCGGACACGAAGAGCTTGCCATCGTGTCCGGGCGAGACGAGCGACGCCACCTGACCGCTCATCATGTACGCGATGCCACCGAGGAGCGCGGCGTGAAAGCGCACCCGTAGGAGCCGCAAGAAGGCATAGGTCGCGACGCCGGCAAGGACGAGATGGAGGATCATCCCCCAGGTCATCGCCACATCGGTCGGCAGGAACATCCGAAGGAGCGCCGTCGGATAGAAGATGTCCCCGTGCATCGCGGCGATGTACGGGAGACCGCCGAACAGATACGGATTCCAGAGCGGGATGCCATCCCCGGCGCGGAGCGAGGCCGCGGCGAAATCCCGGAAGGGATAGCCCGCGATGTACTGGTCGCTGACGGCGGAGACGAGGAACCCGCCCGTGAGCGCGGGATGGGCGAGCGTCAGCGCCCCGAGGGTGCACGCCAGGATCGCCCAGAGCGGGGCGAGGCGAGGGGCGGACGAGGCGTCGGAGGAGGTCATGACGGAACGGAGCGAGAGAACGGACGGGTCGAGGGGCGCGCGAGGAGCAACAGGCCCCCGGGGACAATCTCGAGGACGGTGAGCCAGAGACGTGATGCGACGACGATCCAGGTGGCCTCGGCGACGGTGGTCGTGCCGGTGCTCAGCAGGAGCCCGGCCAGCACCCCCTCACGGACGCCGATCCCACCGGGCGCGATCAGCGCGAGGAACCCCGCGAGGTACGACAGGGTGAATAGTGCGATGCTCGTCGCGGCATCTCCAGTCGGTCGGCCGAGCACGGCGGTGCCGAGAATGTGGAATCCCGCACCGAAGAGCAGCCATCCGCCGGCCGATCCGATCGCCGCGATCCAGACCGCGGTCGGTGGGAGCCGTCGGCTGGCGATCGGGCGGCCACGGATCCGCCCGGCGAGCGTCGCCCCCCAGGGCAGCGTCCACGGGAGCGAGATGATGCCGACGACGAGTACGGCGAGTATGGGGAGCAAGGGCGCGCCCGAGGGAACGCGCGAGGACAACAGCGACCACCCGGTCATCGCGACGACGCCGAACCCGACCACGACGTGGACCAGCGACACCAGGAGCGCCGATCCGACCGCCGCCGCCGACGAGACGCCGACGCGCTCGGCGAGCACGGACATCGCACCAATCTGCCAGATCTTCCCCGGGACGTAGCGCCCGAGGTTCGACACGAGCCAGATCCGTGCCGCCGTCCCGTAGGCAAGCGATTCGCCCCACGATCGCACCGTGCGACGCCAGGTCTCGATGAGGACCGCGTAGCTGCCCAACGTGAGGAGCGAGGCGACGAGGACCCCGGTCCATCGTGTGGGATGCACGGCGCGAACATCGCGGACGGCGGCCCACTGCGCCACGAGGGCATTCCCGCCGAACCAGACGACGGCGATGCCGAACGCGATCGTGAGCACCCGGCGCAGGCCGTGCTCACGCGTGACCTCAGGCATCGGTCACCGCCGTGTTGTAGAGCTCTTCGTACCGGGCGGCGACGGCCGACGGCGAGAGGCGGTCCGCGAGACGCGCCCGGACCACCGCGTCGACGGCCATCGGGGACATGTCGAGGCGGTCCCGGAGGGCATCAGCCAAAGCCCCCGCACGCGACGGCGGCACGAGCGTCCCCGCCGCTGGCTCCACGACATCGGGGAGTCCGCCGGAACGGTACCCGACGACGTGGGCACCGCAGAGAATCGCCTCGGCTGCGACGAGACCGAGTCCCTCCTCCACCGAGGGAATGGCGACGACGTGCGCGCCACGGAACGCCTCGGCGAGTCGCGCCGGCGCGACGTTCCCGTGGAATCGCACGCGCGCGGTCAATCCCAGTGCGGCGACACGTGCGACCGCCTCAGCGCGTAAGGGACCCTCGCCGAACACCTCGAGCGAGGCGGCGGGCGACTGCGCGGCCATCGCCTCCAGGAGCGGCAGGATCCCCTTCTGCGCGTTGAGGCGACCGGCGAACACGACGCGGCCGGGCGTGCGGTGCGCTTCCCCATCCGCCACCCTGAAGATCTCGTCATCCAGCGGCATCGGGGCGATGGCGACGGGAGGGACCGGGCTCGCTGCACCGAGCCATTCGGAGACGGTCGTGGTCCGCACCTCGGCGAGCGCGCGCCGCGCGAGCCACCGTGCGACGGGATTCCGGTGCGCGAGACGGACATCGGAGCCGTGCAGCGTCGCCACGGTCGGGGTGCGCACCCGAGCCATTCGGACCTGCAGTGCCGCGGGAAACCACCAATGTGCGTGGATCACGGACGGCGACCAGCGGTTCACTTCGCGTCGCACCGCATGCGCCCCTGACCGGATGAGGCCGAGGAGTGCGGTGAACCCCGCGAGCGAACCGAGCGCCTGCTCTGCCATCGTCCCGGTGTAGGCGAGCGTCTCCCGCGGTTCGGAGGCGTACCGATACCGGACGATCGAGACGCCATCGAGCTGATCCTCCGCGGGGAACCCGGGCGACGCTGGGGCGACCACGCGAACCTCGTGCCCGCGCACCCGAAGGGCACGGGCGAGTCGATGCAGAAAGACGCCCGCCACGTCACCGGGCTGGCGTGGATAGGCGTGGGTGACGAAGAGGACGCGATGCGTCCGCGGAGCGGTCACTCCGGCGGGGCCTCACGCCCGAGGGCATCGAGGCGACGCCGGAGTTCGCGCTGCTCCGCCCGGAGGACCGCGACCTGCTCCCCGAGGAGCCCCGTCGCGAAGAAGACCGAGCCGAGGATCAGGCAGGTCTGAATCACCGTCCAGATGGAGCGAACCCCGGCTCCGGTGACGGCGAGCACCCCGAGCGCCGCGACGCCGCTCAGCACGCCGATGGCGAAGAGTGCGGCGCCGAGCATCCCGAAGGCGAGGAGCGGCTTCTGGCCGAAGCGGAGTTCGAACCAGACCGCGAGCATGTCGAGCACCCCGACCGGGATGCGCCCGATGCCGAACTTGGAGCGACCGGCCTGGCGCGGATAGAGCGCGATGGGGATCTCGCGGATCTCATACCCCTGCGCGTGTGCGAGGACGATCATGTACCGGTGCCAGTCGGGGCGCACCGGCTGGTCGGCCATCACGGCACGTCGATACGCCTTCACATTGTTCAGGTCCCGGACGGGCACGTCGAACAGGCCGCGGGAGAGGCGGTTGTAGATCGAGGAGACGAACGCCTTCTCGTAGTGGCCCTGCTTGTGACCGGTTACGACGTCCGCCTCGTCGGCCAGGATTGGGGCCGTGAGTCGCGGGATATCGACCGGAAGGAACTGCAGGTCGGCGGGATAGAACACAAGGATGTCTCCCTCGGCCGCGAGATAGCCGCTGCGCAGCGCGTCGGCGATCCCGCGCTGCGCGCGGTGGCGGACGACCCGGAGGAAGGCGTGCCGCTCCTGCAACGCGCGGAGGACGCTCGGCGTGGCGTCACGGGATCCATCGTCGATGACGACGACCTCATACCCGACGTCCTGCGCGGCGATCATCTCCGCGCACAGCGCGACGAAGGCGGGGAGGTTCTCGGCCTCGTCCTTCGCAGGCACCAGGATGGAGACTCGGAGGGGAGCGGGCATCACGTCGGGGGCTAGAGGCGTTTCCGGAGGCGGGCGGGGAGCACGCCGAGTTGTTCACGGTACTTGGCGACGGTGCGTCGGGCGATCTGCACGCCGTCGCGCTCGAGCTGCTCGGCGAGCGCCTGGTCGCTGAGGGGGCGGTGTGGGTCCTCGGCAGCGATGAGTTGCTCAATCGTTGCTTTGATGCCGCGGGCCGAGAGGTCCTCGCCGTCCGCACTCTTGAGGGCGCTGGAGAAGAAGAAGCGGAGCGGGAGCACGCCTCGCGGTGTCTGCGCGAACTTTTCATGGGTCACACGGGAGACCGTCGACTCGTGAATCCCCACCGCGTCGGCGACTTCGCGTAACGTGAGGGGGCGCAGTGCCTGGATGCCTTTGTCGAAGTACTCGCGCTGCCGGTCGACGATGAAGTGCATCACCTTCAGCATCGTCTGCCGGCGTTGTTCGATTGCCTGGATGAGCCATTGGGCGGCGCTGAGCCGTGTGGTGATAAACTCCTTGCTCTCCCCATCGAGACGCCGCCGGTCACGCACGACGTCCTGGTACGACCGGCTCAGCCGGAGCCGTGGCAGGTGCGTGTCGTTGACGAAGACGATGTAGCGCCCCTCGATCTTCTCGACGATGAGATCGGGAATCACATACTCCGCCGCACGGGCGGCGTAGGCGAGTCCCGGCTTCGGATTCAGGCGGGCGAGCCCGTCCGCGGCGGTCTGGACCTCGGCGGGTGCGACACCGAAGCGTCGGCCGAGCTCCACCCATCGATGCGCGAGCACCTCGTCAAAAGCCTCGCGGACGAGGCGCTCCGCCAAGGTGCCCGCGAGTCCCGCGTCGTGGAGCTGCAGCGCCAGGCACTCCTGCAGCGATCTGGCACCGACGCCGGCCGGTTCGAGCCCTTGGATGACGCGGAGCATTCGCTCGGCCTCCGGAGGGCTGAACAGCGGTGGATCCCGATCGTCATCCCTCGCCTCCGCCGCCACGCGGACGACCTCATTGATCCCGCCAAGAATCTCGTCGAGCGAGGCCGCGAGATACCCTTCATCGGTGATGTTGCCGATGAATTCGTCGGCGAGCAGCAGGTCACGCTCACTCAGGTCGAGGAGGCGGACCTGAGCCCGCAGATGCCCATCGAGTCCTTCGGTGAGCGCGGCGATCGGAATCTCTCGTGCGGGCTCCTCGGGGGCGACGGGCTCTCCGTCGGCATCCTCTCCGGCAAGGACGAACTCCTCCCATCGCGATTCATCCTCGGTGCCCGGTCCTTGATCGACGGGATCGGCGTGCTCCTCATCGCCGGACGATTCCGTCAGCGCGGGATCGCCGTCGCTGTCGGCGGTGTCGTTGACCGGCTCTTCGTCTTCCTCGACGAGCTCGAGGAACGGATTTTCAGTCAGTTCCTGCTTGAGATGCTGCTGCAGTTCGAGCAGGGGCATGTGTAGCATGTCCATCGCCTGGTAGAGGCGAGGGTTGGTCCGGAGCTCCTGCCCGAGCCGAGCTGAGGCGTGGAGGCCGGGGCGCATCGTCAGCCGTGCTCCGCTCGGAAGCGCTCCCGGAGACGGGCTGTCAGCGTCGGGCCGAAATAGACCTTGGCCACCGTGTCGTCGAATACCAGCTCCTCGACCGTTCCCGACACCTTCACCGCCCCATCGAACATGATGTACGCCCGGTCCACGATGTCGAGCGTCTGCTCGACATTGTGATCGGAGATCAGCACGCCGATGCCGCGATCCTTGAGTGACGCGACGATTCCCTGGATGTCGTGCACCGCGATCGGGTCGACCCCAGCGAACGGCTCGTCGAGCATCATGAACTTCGGCCCGGTCACCAGGGCGCGCGTGATCTCAAGGCGTCGCCGCTCACCGCCGGACAGAGCGTACGCCTTGCTGGCGCGGAGATGCTTGATATTCAGCTCATCGAGGAGCTGCTCGAGGCGTGCGAGCTGCTCCGCGCGTGGGATCGGCAACGTCTCGAGGATGGCGAGGATGTTCTCCTCGACGGAGAGCTTCCGGAAGATCGACGGCTCCTGCGACAGATAGCCGACCCCTCGGCGCGCACGCTGGAACATCGGCATCCGGGTGATGTCCTCGCCGTCGAGCCGGATCGCCCCGGCGTCCGGCGGGATGAGCCCGACGATCGTGTAAAAGGTCGTTGTCTTCCCCGCCCCGTTCGGGCCGAGAAGCCCGACGATCTCACCTTGGCGGAGTTCGAGGCGTACCTGGTTGACGACGTGGCGACCGCGGTAGGTCTTTACCAGCCCGTCGGCCGCCAGGACGCTGCGCGGTGCGCGCGGGGTTGACTCTGCGGCTCGCAGGGGGGTGAGCTCGCGTGGGGCCGACAACGCGGCGCGCAGCGCGTCAGGGGTCGTCCGGTGCCACTCGTCGAGGGGCGTCCGCAAGTGGACGGTCGCGGCGTCGCCTGCCCCGTCGACCGTCAGCGCGCCTGCGGCGGCCAGACGCGGCAGCACGCCGTCGATGAGATGCATTCGCACCTCGTCCAGCGACAGACGCCCGGCCTCCGACGCCACATCCCGTCCCTCAGCCGCCCACGAGGCGAGGTGGTCATCGCGGTACGCGATCGCGACGTCGTGGAAGGCGGCTCGACCGTCTCGGTCGGCGGACTGCGTGACGGCGAGCAGGCAGAGCGCCGCCGAGCGGTCGCCACCGGTCAGTCGGTCAAGGTGGTCACGCATCGGGTCGTTCGGCGGGACGGTTGGTTCAGGCCTCGTCACGGAACGCGCCTCGCCGGCGCCGGCGGGAGAGGGGTTCGCGTCGAGTCCGCCCGAGCCTTCGGTGCCTCGAGATACAGGCCGGAGGCCTTCTCCTCCACGCGCACGTCGCGCACCGTCCCCTCCGTGAAATTCACCGTGATGCGGCGCCCGCGATTGTAGCTGAGGTTTGGCATCGTCGGATCGCCGTCGTTCGCGGCCACCTGATAGAACGCACGCGCGGCCCCGGTTGAGACCACATCCCGCAGCCGCGTCGTTTCCGCGGTGTCACCCGGCGGGGTGATCGTCTCGAACCGTGCGATCACGGTATCGCCGGCGATCCAATCCATCTCGTCGCTGCGGATGGTGGCAGTGTCCGGCCGCGAGCGCGTCACCGCCTCCCCGATGGCCCGGACCTCCTCCAGCCGCTGCCGTGGGAGGCGCAGGTCGAGCGAATCCGCCTCCATCTGCTGTGCCGTGCCGTCCGCGTGAGCTCGCCCGCCCCACGCCTGCACACGGTCCATCTCCTGATCGACGAGGCGGAGGTCGAGGGTGTCGGCGCGCAGCACCAGCGAATCGGCATCGATTCGACCCTCGCCGTGTCCACGGACCCGTTCGAGTTGCTCGTCACGCGACCACAGGTCGATCTCCGTGGCGACCATCGTGTAACTCCGCTCGCCGGTGCCGACGATGCGCGGTGCGCGGCGGAGCTGGGCGAGTCCGATCCCCTGATCCATCCGGGCTGAATCAGCCGTGGCCCGGAGGTCGGTGCGGGTGATCCGCACGGCCCCTACGGCCCAGACGAGCGAGTCATTCTCTGAGGAGACCACGTCCCCGATCACTTGGA
>DAISWY010000068.1:0-11760 GCA_036826135.1 Gemmatimonadaceae bacterium
AGATTTTGGGTCGTTACAATTCGTACTACATTCGTACTACATGAGGGGGGACCAGGACTGGTCCCCCCTCTGACGTTTATGGGGTGGGGTCGATGTAGTACACGAGGTACGACGACCTACGATGTTCTCAAACCAATCGGAAAACATCCGATGGGGCAGATCTACCGATACCATCATCTCATGGGAAAACAGCTGATCCTGAAACTGATGAGCTTCTGGCCACCCTTTCTCGGTGCCGGCATCCGGGTAAAGCGCATCAGCCACGACTTCACCGAAGTCGACGTGGAGATGCAGCTCGGGATCTGGAACCGAAACTATGTCGGCGTGCACTTTGGAGGCTCGCTCTACGCGATGACCGATCCGTTCTACATGCTCATGTTGATGGAGAACCTCGGGCGCGGGTACATCGTCTGGGACAAGGCCGCAACAATCCGATTCAAACGCCCCGGGCGAGGCCGCGTTCGGGCTGAATTCCGAATCACCCGCGACCAGATTGAAGCGATCCGGGCTCGGGCTGATCGCGAGGCGAAAGTCGAGCCCGTCTTCCAGGTCAGGGTCATCGATTCTGAAGGGATGCTCGTCGCCGAAGTTGACAAGACCCTCTACGTCCGAAGAAAGGACCGTGCCTCGCGGCCGAGCGAAACGGGCAGAAGGTTGGAACAGGAAACGATTGACGTACAAAACAATCGAGGATCACACCGATGAAGCACAGATTCCCTTCAGTCCTCACCCTGCTTGGACTTATCGGGGTTGGATGCTCCGGACCCACCGAACCTGCCATAATCGCAGCAATTCAAGTCACGGTTCCCAGCACTACGCTCCCGAGTGGCGGAACGGTACAGCTGACTGCTCAGCTGAAGTCGGGGGAAGGACTCCTCCTTCCATCTACAGGCATTACCTGGTCGAGCTCTGACCCTACGGTTGCGACCGTCTCGTCAGCTGGTCATGTGACCGCATTGAAACGAGGAGCCTCGACAATTTCGGCGACGGCCTTTGGTGTCACCGGAACATCGACTGCGACTGTGATTGGCGTGCAGTCGGTAACATCGATACCCGACTCTGTCGCCATCATTGTCACGCAGTCCGCTCAGTTAATCGCGTCGGTCGTGGCTGATCCCAGCGTAACGGTCGCAGTGTCCTGGAGCAGCCTAGACACCCTTGTTGCAACCGTCTCGTCAAATGGGCGGGTGACGGCAAAAGCGTCACCGGGGACGGCGCGTATCGTAGTCACGGCGGAGGATAAGCGCGACACAACGGTGGTACAGGTCATTCCGGTTCCAGTACGCCGAATCCAGCTTCAAGCTGACTCTGTTTGGATTTTTCCGGGACAGTCGGTCCATATCGTCGCACAGGCGCTCGACAGTGTAGGCGGGGTACTCCCCGGGCGAGCCGTTGCTTGGTCTGTCAGTGACACCGCTATTGCGCGCGTGTCTCCCACGGGGATTGTGACCGCTTTGACAGCAGGTCGTACAACGCTCATCGCAACCTCTGAGGGCGCCGAGGGACGTATCCCGGTGATTGTGCGCACCCCTCCGAGGCGCATCGTGGTCAGCCCAGATTCTACGGTGCTTCGACTGGGATCTTCCCAGTTGTTCTCGGCGACCGCGCTTGATGACAGCAACCAACCCATGAGCGGCATCGCCTTTGTATGGACGAGCAGTGATACGCTTGTCGCACGGGTGTTCACCACCGGTGTGGTGAACGCTCGAAATCTTGGTCAGGCCAGTGTGACCGCGTCTCTCGGTTCTGTGGTGGGTACGGCATTGGTTCGTGTGACGCCAGTACCGGTCGCGAGTATTGCCGTTACAGGAGGAAGCACCATTGTGGCCAGTCAAACACGCATGCTCGCGGCGACCCTGAAGGACAGTTCCGGGACTGTCCTCACCGGTCGAGCAGTATCCTGGAAATCAGCGGATACCACGATCCTGACCATCGATCAGACTGGACTGGTGACAGGGCGGAGACCCGGAAGCAGTATCGTCACCGCGACGAGCGAAGGAGTGTCTGCGACGCTCCTTGTGCTCGTCAGTTCGCAGCCCTCTGGGATCGCGCTCACCCTGACCGGTCCCGCACGCACCGGCGGCTACTACGTCCGGGTGAGTGGCGGGGGGCTCTTATCGCCTGGTCAGCCAGATCAATCTTTCTGGACCTATGTAACCGCACCAACCGGAACTGGAACTGCATTCCTCGAATTGCCCGCGAGCCCGTCCGTTCCATATTCCGTCAGGGTAATTTCGATTGATTCCGGCTCAATCAATACCAATGCACAGCGACTCGTCGCCAATGGAATCACGACTGCAAGGTCAGGATTGGTCGTCGGGGAGCAGCGACAGCTCGTGATTGACGTGCCAGAAGTTCAGGTGACGATGGTTCAAGCACCAACATCGGTTGGGGCGTTCGCGAGTGCACGATTCATCTGGGAAATCAAAGATCCTTCCCTCTCCTTGCTTGAGATGGCGCATATGGACGCCGGCCTGTTGATCTGCTCAGGTCCGTTGGGTAGCACGGGCACCAGTGGTCAAGGTGGATGTGACACCGCTCGACACACCACCCCGTTCATCAATAGCGGTACCGGGGTGTATCAATGGGTGCTTGATCTCCCGGGTCGCGTTTCATCAACGGTGTACTGGTCAACCTTGCTGGTATGGCACCCGACGACCATAAACGGCGGAAAGCAGTTTGGCTTCTTCGCACCCAATTTCTTGCAGGGTGATGGCCAAGGAAAACTGGTCATCGGGACCGGCGGGTGATCCCTGCCACTGCCGCCAACAGACAGCCTGCGGAGTCCGAATATCACCAGATCGCTTCTGCCATGAGCCACTGAAAATTAACCGTTTACGCGATAACAACTTACGCAATTTGCTCGGGACCGTTCGTAAGTCATTCGGAGCCAGCAGGGGGGACCAGCACTGGTCTCCCCTCTGACGTTTGTGGGACGGGGTTGATGTAGTACGCGATTTAGTACACACATCATGCGGGATCCGCGTGTCGGCGCGGGGGAGAGTTCGCGGACGGCGATCCTGAGCGTGATCGTCTTCTTCGTGGTCGGGGGACTGGTGCTGACGCGGGTGGACGTGGCGGCGGGGGAACGCGCGGCGCGGGCGGCGGATCAGGGGGTCCGGGCGGTCTGACGCGTGCCGCCCGCACCCGGGGGTGGTATGTTCTGCGGCATCTCTCTCCTCAGCCCGGTCATCTCCCATGGACCTGCGTGAGCGCCTGTCGGCCCTCCTCGCCGACGATCTGACCATTGAGCGTGAACTTGGCGGCGGCGGGATGTCCCTCGTCTTCCTCGCCCGCGACCGGCGCCTCGGGCGACGCATCGTGATCAAGGTGATCGCGCCCGAGCTGGCGGCGGCGATGAGCAGTGGTCGATTCGATCGGGAGATCCAGCTCGCGGCGTCACTCCAGCAGGCGAACATCGTCCCGCTCCTCACCGCGGGGGCCGCGGAGGAGATCCGCTACTATACGATGCCCTTCGTCGAGGGCGAGTCGTTGCGCGCACGGCTCGCGCGGGGGCCCCTCTCCGAGGTGGAGACGATCAGCATCCTCCGAGACGTCGCCCGGGCCCTCCTGTACGCCCACGAGCGCGGCGTGGTCCATAGGGACATCAAGCCGGACAATGTTCTCCTCTCCGGGGAATCCGCGGTGGTGACCGACTTCGGGATCGCGAAGGCGATCACGGCGTCGCGCACCATGGTGGGGGATGGCTCGAGTTCGCTGACGCAGATGGGGACGGCCATCGGGACACCGGCCTACATGGCTCCCGAGCAGGCGACCGGGGATCCGGCGACCGACCATCGGGCCGACCTCTACGCCCTGGGCTGCATGGCGTTCGAATTGTTGACCGGGTCGCCGCCCTTCCTCGGACGCTCGGTACACCAACTGATGACGGCGCACCTGACCGAGCCGCCGCCGAGTCTCGCCTCGCGACGCCCGGGGATCGATGCGGGCCTCGAGGCGCTCGTCACGGCTTGTCTCGCGAAGGAGCCCGCCCAGCGTCCGGCGAACGCCCGCGAGGTGTTGCGGCAGCTTGAACTCATCGGAAGTGGTGCCGCGCGGGAGGCGGCCGCATCGGTCCTCGCGCAGCGACCGCGTTTGCTCGCACAGGCACTCGGGATCTGGGGCATGGTCTTCGGGGCGACCTGGCTCCTCGCGAAGGCGGCCGTGGTGGGGATCGGACTCCCCACCTGGACGGTGCCCCTCGCCGTGGGCATCGCCGTGCTGGGGCTCCCGGCCGTCCTCATCACCTGGTTCATCCAGCGCACGGCCCGAGCCGCGCTCCTCACGACGCCGGCATTCACACCACGCGGAGGCACGGTGGTCCGAGGGACGATGGCGACGCTCGCGCTCAGGGTGAGTCCACACGTGTCGTGGCGTCGTACGCGGCGGGCTGGGATCGGTGCCGCCAGCCTGCTCGTGTTGAGCCTGTCGACGGTCCTCGTCCTGCGCCAGTTCGGGCTCGGCCCTGCGGCCTCCCTGCTCGCGGCCGGGGCGATCCGCGGCGATGCGCGTGTCCTCGTCGCGCAGTTCTCGACCACCGCGAGCGATACCTCGCTCGCGACGGTCGTCGCGCAGGCGATGCGCACGGCCCTCGGACAATCGGAGGCGATCCGCCTCGTCACGCCGGCGGAGATCGCGGCCGGGCTCGCCCGCATGACGCTACCACCGACGACCCCGCTCACCGCGACGACGGCACAGGAGCTCGCGACGCGCGAAGAGATCCCACTGCTCCTGACCGGCCAGATCGCCTCACTCGGAAGTGGGTTCGTCGTGAGCGTGAATCTCGTGGCGGCGGACTCGGGGAACGTCCTCACCTCCGTCCAGCGGGGTGCCGATGGGCCAGGGACGCTCCTGGATGCGATCGATGAGCTCGCGCGGGACCTGCGATCGCGCATCGGTGAGTCCCTGCGGTCGGTGGCGCGCGCACCGAGGTTGCAACGGGCGACGACCGCCTCGCTCGATGCGTTGCGGGAGTACACGCGTGGGGTCGAGATCGGCGACCTGCGAGGCGACTTCCTCGCGGCAATCCCGCTCCTCGAACGCGCCGTGACCATCGACTCCACCTTTGCCTCGGCCTGGCGCAAACTCGCCGTCTATCGCTTCAACGTCGGGGCCTCCGAATCGCAGATCCTCGCAGCGACCGTCGCCGCCTACCGGCATCGGGATCGCAGTGCGGGGCTCGAGCGGTCCCAAATCGAGGCGTATTACCTCGAGCGCCTGAGCACCCACGAGGCGATGGCCCTTTATGCGAGGACGCCTGGGCTCTCTCAGAATAATCACGCGCTCATGCTCCTCGGCCGCGGGCGGTATGCGGCAGCGGAGTCGGTGGTGACCGCAGAGATCACCGGCGCCCCGGCGGGGCAGCCGCCGATCATCCAACTCTATGTCCAGCTCGTGCGGTCGCAGATACAGCAGGGCAAGCTCGAGGCCGCGCGCACGAGTTATGCCGCCATGCGACAGGCCTTCCCTGGGGCCTGGTATACCGAGATGGTCGGCATGTGGCTGGGCTGGTCGGTGGGGGGGATCGATTCCGTGCCTCGTCTGTCGAGTGAGGCGCTGGGGTCGACGCATCTGCCGCAACGGGCCCACGGTGCGCAGATGGCGGCGATGTACGCTCTCGCCCGCGGCCAGGTCCGTCGCCACGGCCCCCTCTTGGCTTCGATGCTCACCCTCGCGGATAGTGCGGGGTCGGGGATCGATGGCCTCCGGCTGCGGATCGATCACACGGTCGCCTTCGCACGACTCCTCCGTGTGCCAGCGGCCGGGATACGGGAATTGGAGACCCTGCGCCGTACCCTTCAGAAGAGCGAGCTCTCGGCCATCGACCGGCATGATCTCGCCTTCGCGATCGCGTTCGCTCGGCTGGGAGCGGTCTCGGAAGCCACCGCGGCGATCGAGCGGTACGAGCGAGGAACGACGCAGGAGGAGCGGCTCCTCCAGTGGGGGGCGTGGCAGGGCGCGCAGGGGGAGCTCGCGCTCGCACGCGGTGACGCGGCGGGCGCATTGACGGCGTTACGCCGCGCCATCGACGCCGATTCCGGCAACCTGGCGGTGGTGGGGTCGCTGGACCTCGACGATCGCTTCGCGCGGGCCTTCGACGCCGTCGGCCAACGCGACAGCGCGGTCGCGGTGTTGGAGCGGATGCTCCGCCCTGCCGACCTCAACGGGGCGGAGAGACTGGGAGGGATCTGGCCGGACGCCCTGCGACGCTTGGCGGCGCTGCATGAGGAGCTCGGACGTCCCGCCGAGGCGCGTCGTCGGTACGAGGAATTCCTCCGCCTGTGGCGGGATGCCGATCCTGAACTGCAACCGCAGGTCGCTGAGGTCCGGGCGCGGCTGGCACTCCTGCCGTCGCGTTGAGGCGAAGCGCGTACCTTTTGGAAGGACTGCAATCAACCTCAGTATCGCGAAATGTCCTTCATCTCAGTCAAGAGGGGGAACGATATGAAATACAGACAGATGATGGTGCTCACGCTCACCGCCATCGTCATGGCGTGTTCTGGGGGAGCGATAGCCCCTAGCGCCGGAATCGCATTGGGGACGGTCACCACAGGACTCGGCGCCGGCAAGTCACTGAGACTCATTGAGTCAAGCAATGCTGATACCATCACCATCACGGCAAACGGAAATTATCAATTCTCCCCCTCCTACGCGCAGAGATACGACGTCTCTATCCTCACGCAGCCCATCGGCCAGACGTGCGCCCTGGCCAATGCAAGCGGCAGGCTCATCTATGGAAACACCCCACCGGTCCTCGTAACCTGTGCGAATAGTGCGATAACGATTGGTGGTACGATTAGTGGTCTCGAGACAGGTGAGAGCGCTCAGTTGCGAAACAACGGTGCAGACCCCCTCGTGGTGTCTGCCAATGGCACTTTCACCTTTCCAACGCCGGTCGCCGCTGGGGCAAATTATTATGTGACGGTGCTGAGCCCAGATCGCTGCACGAAGGCCAACGAATACGGCGTGGCAACCGCATCAGTAACGAACATTCGCATTACCTGCTGACCACTCCAGCATTTTGGGTTGTCTCAATTAGTACTACATGAGTACTGGATGAGGGGGGATCAGCACTGGTCCCCCCTCATCCGTGTGGAGGATGAAGTCGATGTCGTACACGATTTCCTGCACACACCGTCCACCATCGGCATGGTGGGTGATGTTCGAACTCTCGGCATTCCACGGTGTGCCAAAGATTACGGGAACATCACGACCTGATTACCCGGCAATCCGAAGGACTGGTGATAACGCGGCGTAAGAACGCACTCACACTACATCACGCCGCCAATCAGAGACGAAGGGAGAACGGAATGATCACAATCATGAAACGCGTGTTGGTGTGCACACTCATCGTGCTCGGATGTACAGGCGAAAAGCCGACCGAACCGGTCGCGGTCGCCTCTGTCACCATCGCGTCACACAAGACAACGCTCATGTACGCAGAAGAGCTTCAACTCACGGCCAATATTTCCGGTTCCAATGGCACATCTCTTTCCGGTCGGCCTGTCCTGTGGTCCTCAACCAATGAGGATGTTGCGTCCGTCAGTAGCACAGGACTTGTAAAAGCAGGACCCGTCCGTGGAGGCACATCCGAGTCCGTCATCATCACCGCGACAAGTGAAGGGAAATCCGCAACCATTACGTTGGTTGTCACACCGATTCCTGTGGCTACACTCACACCAGCCACGGAACAAATCACCATTACGATTGGACAATCCGCTCAGCTAACCATCACTTCGAAGGACGAAACCGGCACCGTCGTAACGGGCAGAACGGCGACGTGGAGCAGCTCACATCCGAATATCGCCACGGTTTCCTCGCAGGGGGTTGTCACCGCGCTGACCCCAGGTCGCACCACCATCACCACTACCGTAGAAGGAAAGAGCGCATCCATCAGCGCTACTATTTCCCCGATAACACTCACGGTAAACATTGCCGGTGGGGGTGCAGCACAACTTGTGACACGATCGACGGAATTACGCCAAACACTTGCCAGCAGCTCAGCAATCACGATCGACAACCTTCAGGACACGATCGAAATCATCCCACAGTCGAATGAGACTGTCATCTTTGACCGCATCACAGGAGCTATCCAGGACACCCTACAGCTTCTGCCTTCCTATAAAATAAGCCCACAACACAGCACCACCGTTACGGTTGGCTTTGTGCAGCGCAAGAAGGGGAGCAAACAAATACAGAACAGCTATGGCGATGCCAACAATCTCCAATACCGTACGGGTGACAATTTTGTCGTGTGGTGGGACGCGCGCTGGGATGACAACTACTATGCGCGCTACGTCCTCAATTGGGCTGAATACGCATGGAAGCGAACCGTCGATGCAGGCATGCAACCGCCAAGCGGTCATGAACAGACCTACATCAACATCTACGTGCACCATATAACCGCGCATGGCGGACCCAGGGACGGTTTTGACGATGCGTGGGGACAGGGAGTGGGTACCAATGAATACGGCATGCCATTCTATGTTGCCCCTGGGAATCCACAGCGCATTACACTGCAACCGACCTATTCGTGCTGTGGGATTCTACATGAGGCATTTCACATCATGCAGTACCGATCGAGTAGAACTGGAACATTCCCGTACAGTGACGACTCTGGATGGTTCACGGAAGCCACCGCGGTCTGGTTCGATCGCCACCAATTGAACATCGTTGGCGATAAGACCAACGACTACGGAAATTGGAACACGACACCATTTCTCTTCATGCAACCGCAACAAGCTATGTGGGCCTCTATCTTCGACAATGGAGGCACCCAAGCAAGTTTCAGTCGAGGAATACGCAAATATGAAATGGGCTTCCTCCTCAACTATCTCGTCTGGCGCGGTATCATTGACGAAACGTTTGTGTACAGAGCATACGCGTCCGGAACGTCGCTGCTGCCACAAGAATACCTGAATCGGAACATTCCGGACTTCAAAGGTGCATTCAGGCGCTTCGCGACCAGGATGACGGTGCTAGACGAGCTTCCGACATGGGCTCGCAGTGGCATTCGTTACATGCAAGACTTTTATAAGCGGAATCCCCAATGGCCTCCCGCGAATCAGAACCTTCGCGCAGACGGCACATTCGATGACAATACGTACGTTCTATCGTTACGTGATCGTGGAACTGATGGATTCTTCTCCCCGAGCGAACAGCTTGAGCCCTGGTCGTACAGTGTGTCTCGTCTCGACGCGCTTCAGGCTGGGAGCTACACCATCACGATTGCAGGAAATGACAGGGGCTCTGAGGGCACACCATCCGACCTATATGTCGGCACCGTGCTCGACCACGGCGGCACGTACACCTACGGAACGATTGCCCTAACCTCGTTCACGGGCAATCAGGCCATCGATATGCCATCCAACAGCACACTCTACGTCGTCGTGGTTTCGACCCCACAGACCTTTTCTGGACGTGAACGATTCGAATATCGAATCAAGATTGATCGCACCAGGTAGCAGACGATACGGCACTGATGACCACACTCCATGATCGCCACCCTGTAGTAATGACGGCACGCGGTGCATCCTCAATGAGGTGCTTCCTGTACTACGCACCGCTCCCGAAAAGACTAACCACCGTGACCTCGGACGGAGCGAGAGGGCGAGGTGACAATGGTTCTCCCCATAACGTTTGTGGCGACATCTCATTCGATACGGTTGAGCGACGAGGCCGTCAGAACCAACCGAAGATCCGCTGTGGGAACGAAATCCCCCGCAACGTCACGGCAGGGACGACGACAATGCTCCCGGTTCGAATCCCCGTTGCCGAGCGATCGTAATAGATGCCCAATTCGGGGGAGATCATGGTCTGCCCCTCCCCGATGCGGAGCCCGAGGAATCCACCGATGGTCGGCGTATCAGTCAGGGCGCCCGAGGCGATGGGCAGGGTGTGCATCGCCTTGAACCCGCCGTAGCGGACCGTGCTGCCGGTGCGCGCGCCCGACCAGATGAGCGCCCCCTCCAGGAAGGCGTGCTGCGCCCAATTCACCACGCCACCGCCGATCAGGGTGGCGAACCCTGCGGAATCCGGGTGAGCGGCACCCCGCTGTCGCGTCTTGTAATTGAGCACGAGCCCGCTCGCGCCAGGCACCCGGATCCCAAGATCGGAATGGTCTGTGAGCCCCCACCGGACCTCGACATCGGACATCGGCACATTGGAGCGCGAATACCCTCCAATGGAATCCCGAAGGTCAGAACCGCCGCCGATCACGAATCCTGCGGTCGTCGTCCGAACCTGCTCACCAACCGGGACGGTCTGTGCCGTGCTCCCCACGGTGTACGGAATGCACGCGGTCGTCAGGGCGAGGACGCCACACAGGATAAGGTGTGACGTGAAGCGATGGTACGACATTGAGCCTCTCAGGCTAGGATGGTGATGGAGATCTGCCGCGGATGCGGATACGACGCGCCGACGTGCCTTCCGCTAAAAAATAGACATCACTCGACTCTCGGCGCCTCACGGATGGTGAGCGAAATACCAGTCATGAACACGACGTTTGCGCGTGACATGCCACTCGTGTTCTCCCGTGTCGGAAACACCGCATTCACCGCCTCTAGGGTCCGAAGCTCAGAACGCCACCGCAAGCCGGCGACCGGTGCGACATCAATGCCAATCGACGCGCCGGTGGCACGCAATCCGAATGGTTGGCCAGTGGCAATGAGCACCTGCCGTGGATCGCGATACCACTCGCCACGCAAGACCAGCGCGGTGTGTGGCCTGAACGTCCAGTGTGCCGTGAGCGCGCCACCGCTCCACGGGTCGTGTCCGCCACCGTCACGCTCCTGTCGACCCACATCCGCCTCGGCCTGCACGCGCAGCGCAGGCGAGATGGCGGCTGTGGCGGACAACCCGGTGAAGACACGCACGTGTCCCGCCTGCTCCGGGCCGACGTAGGCATAGTGACTGAGGATCACCCCCTCACGCGGCGAATAATCCAGTCGCGAGGCGAGGGCCTTGCCACTGTTCGTCTCCGAGATGTTCTGCCATCCATTGATCAGGTCCAAGCGCGCCGTGAGCTGCGGGGACGCCTGAAACACCGCGCGCACGCCGCTCGCATAATACGGAGAGTAATCGGCAACCAAGGAGCGGGAGTACGTCAGATTCTCGCTGGAGATCCACCCTTCCGCCCCTGCCGTCGAGAAGAAGATGCCGGCGTCGATCCAGAGCCGCTTTGACACGCGATAGCCGACGTACGCCTCTTGAAGATGACGGGCCAAGGTGCTGCCGCTGACCGCGCCGATAGTCGGTTCCGACGCATAGTTGGCATGGACTGCGGTGCCCGCTTGCACCGCGAGCCGTCCTCGGACGCGCGCACCGGCAATCACCGCCTCGACATGTGCGAGGTTCACATTGAACTCATTCGATCGCGCCGCCTGCGTGGTGAAGGCACGGTCAAACGAGGCGGGACGACCAAGGTCGTATGCGTAATAGGCGTCCACGTACGCGCCCCACGTGACACGAATCGTGCTGTCGAACGCAACGGACTGTGCCGCCACCGCGGGCGCCGCAAGCAAAAGGAAGGCGAGGAAGCGCATGCCGAACCATACATCCGGAGACTGCATCACGCATCATCCGACACGGCGAGACTCGTGGTATTGCCTTTCGAGCTCATCCTGAAAGCGGTAGAATCGCCTAGGCCAACGCCATGCGTTCTAACGGACCGTGACCCCTGTCCGACCGTCAACCTTCGGCGCCACGACCACACCATCACCCTCGAGAATCAGCTCGTGACCCTGCACCCCACCGGCATCG
>DAISWY010000069.1:0-11666 GCA_036826135.1 Gemmatimonadaceae bacterium
GGCGCCAAGAGCTGGGTGACGAGCGGGTCGCACGCCGGCGTCATCCTCGCGATGGCCCGCACCGACACCGCCGAGGCGCGGCGCGGCGCGAGGGGGATCTCCGCGTTCATCGTGACGCCCGACCTGCCGGGTTTCTCGGTGAGCAAGAAGGAGGACAAGCTCGGGCTCCGCGCCTCGCCGACGGTGCAGCTCGTCTTCGACGGGATGCGCGTCCCCGGCGACCGCCTCCTCGGGGCGGAAGGACAGGGGTTCACCTATGCGATGCAGTCGCTCGAACACGGGCGCCTCGGGATCGCCGCGCAGGCCATCGGGATCGCGCGCGCCGCGTTCGAGGCCGCCACCGCGTACGTCCAGGAGCGGAAGCAGTTCGGCAAGTCGATCGGCGAGTTCCAGGCGGTGCAGTTCAAGCTCGCCGACATGGCCACGCGCCTCACCGCGGCGCGCGCCCTCGTGCACGCCGCCGCCGCCGCGAAGGACCGCGGCGTCGCCGTCGGCCCGCAGGCGTCGATGGCCAAGCTCTTCGCCAGCGAGACCGCGATGTGGGTGACCACGCAGGCGGTGCAGCTCTTCGGCGGGTACGGCTATGTGAAGGAGTATCCGGTCGAGCGGTACTTCCGTGACGCCAAGGTCACCGAGATCTACGAAGGGACGTCCGAAATCCAACGCCTTGTCATCGGCAGGAGTGTGATGCAATGAAGGTCTTCGATACTATCGCCAAGCTCGGTCACGAGCAGCTCGTCATCTGCGCGGACGACTCCGCCGGGTATCGCGGCATCATCGCGATCCACGACACCACGCTCGGCCCCGCGCTGGGCGGGACGCGCTTCTGGAACTACGCCTCCGACGAGGAGGCGATCGTCGACGCGCTCCGGCTCGCGCGTGGGATGACCTACAAGAACGCCGTCGCGGGGCTCAACCTCGGTGGCGGGAAGTCCGTCATCATCGGGGACAACCGTACCGCGAACCGCGAGATGATCTTCCGCGCCCACGGCCGCTTCGTCGAGTCGCTCGGTGGGCGCTACGTCACCGCCGAGGACGTGGGGACCTCCACCTCGGATATGGATTACGTCCATATGGAGACCGACTACGTGGCGGGGCTCGCCACCAAGTCGGGCGACCCGTCGCCGGTCACCGCCCGCGGCGTCTTCCGGGCCATCCAGGCTTCGGCGATGCATCGCTGGGGTTCCGCCGACCTCGCGGGTAAGACCGTCACCGTGCAGGGGATGGGGAACGTCGGGACCTACCTCTGCAAGGAGCTCCACGCCGTCGGCGCGAAGCTCATCGTCAGCGACATCCGCGCGGAGCGGGTGCAGCATGTGGTCGACACCTACGGGGCGACCGCCGTCGAGGGCGACGCGATCTACGCCGCGAAGGCCGACATCTTCGCCCCGTGCGCGCTTGGAGCCATCCTCAACGACACGACCATCCCGGCCCTGAAGGTCGAGATCGTCTGCGGTGGCGCGAACAATCAGCTCCTCGAGCCGGAGAAGCACGGCGCCGAGCTCGAGAAGCGCGGGATCGCCTACGCCCCGGACTTCGTCGCGAACGCCGGCGGCGTGATCAACGTCTACGGTGAGCTCGCGGGGTGGACGCGCGAGCGCGCGCTCCGCAAGGCGGACGAGATCTACGACACGGTCCTCGGTGTCTACGCCATCGCCAAGGAGCAGGGCATCTTCAGCTACCTCGCGGCCGACACCCTCGCCGAGCGCCGCATCGCGGCGGTGCACGGGATGATGCGCACCTGGCCGCAGCACCCACGGAAGGACTGACGATGGCCGAGCGCATTCCGATCGCCTCCGACCACGCCGGGTTCGAGCTCAAGGAGCGGCTCGTGGGCGCGCTGCGCGCGCTCGGATACGAGCCCGAGGACCTCGGGACCCACTCCGCGGCCTCGACGGACTACCCGGACTATGCGCATCCCCTCGCCGAACAGGTGGAGTCGGGGCGGGCCAAGCGCGGGGTGCTCCTCTGCGGGACGGGACTCGGGATGTCGTACGCGGCCAACCGGCACAAGGGCGTCCGCGCGGCGGTGGTCTGGAGTCCCGAGGTCGCGGGCTTCGCCCGGTCGCACAACGACGCGAACGTTCTGGTGCTCCCCGCGCGTTTCCTCTCCGAGGGGGATGCGGTGGCGATCCTCAAGACGTGGCTCGAGACGCCCTTCGAGGGCGGGCGGCACCAGGCGCGGGTCCAGAAGATCGAACGGGAGGCGTGATGGCCGGGTTGGACTGGAATCGGTGGGAGCGGCGGCTGCCCGGTGCGGCCCTGCAGGGTGTCGACCCCGAGATCGCGGCGCTCGTCGGCGAAGAGGTGCGTCGGCAGTCCGAGGGGATCGAGCTCATCGCGAGCGAGAATTTCGTCTCGCCAGCGGTGCTCGAGGCACTCGGCTCACAGCTCACCAACAAGTACGCCGAGGGCCTGCCGGGGAAGCGCTACTACGGCGGGTGTGAGGTCGTCGATCGCGTGGAGCAGCTCGCGATCGACCGGGCCAAGCAGCTCTTCGGCGCCGATCACGCGAACGTGCAGCCGCACTCGGGTGCGACGGCGAACGCGGCGGTCTTCCTCGCCTTCCTCAAGCCCGGCGACACGATCCTCGGGCTCGACCTCTCGCAGGGCGGGCATCTCACCCACGGCTCGCCGGTCAACTTCTCGGGGCTGAATTACCGCGCCGTGCATTACGGCGTGACCGAGGACGGGGTGATCGACTACGCGCAGATGCGCGAGCTCGCCCGCCGCGAGCGTCCCAAGCTCATCATCGCCGGCTACAGTGCGTACTCCCGCGTGATCGACTACACGCAGTTCGCGGAGGCGGCGTTCGAGGTCGGCGCGATCTTCATGGTCGATATGGCACACTTCGCGGGCCTCGCCGCCACGGGCGTCTATCCGAACCCGGTGCCTGCCGCAGACGTGGTGACGACCACCACGCACAAGACGCTCCGCGGGCCGCGCGGCGGGCTCATCCTCTGCAAGGCCGCGCACGCGAAGGCGATCGACAAGGCGATGTTCCCCGGCACGCAGGGTGGTCCGCTCGAGCACGTGATTGCCGCCAAGGCGGTCGCCTTCCACGAGGCGCTGCAGCCCGCCTTCACCGACTACTGCCGGCAGGTCGTCGCGAACGCACGGGCGATGGCCGGCGCGCTCATCGCCCGGGGGGTGCACGTGGTGTCCGGGGGCACCGACAACCACCTGATGCTCTGCGACCTGCGCACGCGCGATGCGGCGCTCACCGGCAAGGTGGCGGAGCAGGCACTCGATCGCGCCGGCATCACCGTCAACAAGAACACGGTGCCGAAGGAGACGCAGTCGCCCTTCGTCACGAGCGGCATCCGCATCGGGACGCCCGCCGTGACCACACGCGGGATGGGAGAGGGGGAGATGGTCCGCATCGCGGAGCTTATCGACCGCGTCCTCGCCGCCCCGACGGATGAGGGGGTGCTCGCCGCCGTGAAGGCGGACGTGCATACCCTCACGCGCGCCTTCCCGCTTTACCTCTGACCGCCAGCTGACGCCCGTGTCGACGCTCGTCCGGTTCGCCGATGCCTGAACTCGCCTTCCGCGACGGGGTGATGGATCGCATCCGCGTGCGCGAGTCGCGCTTCGACGAGAAAGCGTTCCTGTTCGTCCTCGCGGCGATTGAGTTCTGCCAGCAGCGGCTGACGGAGCGTCGGCACCTCAGCGGGCGCGAGCTCGCGTTGGGCTGCCGCGACCTCGCCCTCGAGCGCTACGGCGTCCTCGCCCGGAGCGTGCTCGAGCACTGGGGGCTCACGAGCTCGGCATCCATCGGCGAGGTGGTCTTCGCGCTCGTCGATGTCGGGCTCCTATCGGCGCAGCCGACGGACAGCGCGGCCGACTTCCTCGACGTCTTCGACTTCCACGAGGCGTTCGACCGGAACTATCCCTGGCGCGCCGTCACCTCCGTCTAGCGCGCGACGGGGAGCGGTGATGCGCGTGCGCGTGCTCCGTCCGGAGCAGATGCGGGCCTGGGAGTCCGCCTCGCTCGCGCCGGGCGCCGAGGCCGACGCGCTGATGCGCCGCGCCGGCGAGGCGGCGGCCCGACGCATCCTCGCGCACGTCCCGGCGGTCCACACCGTTGGGGCGGTGATCCACGCGGGACGTGGCAGCAACGGCGGTGACGCCTGGGTCGTCGCGGGCGCGCTCGCGGAGGCCGGGTGCCCCGTGCAGTTCCTCGCGCTCGGGGAGCCCACGGCACCGGCTGCCCAGCGTGCCGCCGCGCGGGTGCACGAGCGCGTCGTGGGGGCCGCCCCGCCGGCCGACGTTCCCGCGGTGGTCGTCGACGGGCTGCTCGAAATCGGCGCATCCGGTCCCGCACGCGCCGACGTGGCGGCTGCCATCGAGGCGATCGCGCGCGACGCGGCGCGCGGAGCCGTCGTCGTCGCGCTCGACCTCCCGAGTGGTATCGACGCGGCGACCGGAGCGGGGGCGCCGGTCGTGCGTGCCGACCACACGCTCGCCTTCGGCGGGCTCTCGTGGGGCGTGTTGCTGCGGCGCGACGAGGCGGGCGCCATCGAGGTGCTCGACATCGGGCTCGCGCAGGACGCGGCGCCATCGGCGCCTGCGCTCGTGGATGCCGCCTGGGTACACGCGCAGGTACCGCGGCTCCCCGCGGACGCGCACAAAGGCGTTCGGCGCCGGCTCGCGATCGTCGGTGGGGCGGAGGGGATGGCCGGCGCCGCGGTCTGGGTCGCGCGCGGAGCGCATCGCGCGGGGATCGGGATGACGCGCTGCGCCGTCGCGCCGGCGAGCGTGCCGGTCGTGCAGATGCTCGTCCCGCAGGCGACCGCGAGCCGCTGGCCGATGACGGAGGAGGAGCTCGAGCCCCTCGTGGCCTGGGCGCACGCGATGGTCGTCGGCCCGGGGCTTGGCGAGGGGACGAAGAGCCGCGCCCTCGTGGAGCGGCTCCTCGTGCGCTGGCGCGGCCCCGTGGTGCTCGATGCCGATGCGCTCAACGTCTTCGCGGGGGAGCCGCGGACGCTGGGCACCCTCCTCGCGGGACGGCCCGCCGTCGTGACGCCGCACCCCGCTGAGGCGGCGCGGCTCCTCCGATGCGACGTCTCCGCGGTGCTCGCCGATCGTGAGGGGAGCGCGCGTGAGCTCGCGCGCATGCTCGGCGCGACGGTGCTGCTCAAGGGCCCGCCGACGGTGATCGCCGCCAGTGATGGGGCCCTCGCCGTCTCGGCGAGTGGGTCACCGGTGCTCGGGACCGCGGGAAGCGGCGACCTCCTCGCCGGCGTCGTCGGGACCCTCCTCGCGCAGACCCTCGACGCCTTCCACGCGGCGCAGGTGGCGGCGTGGGTGCACGGGCGTGCCGGGGAGCTGGCGGCGGTCGCGGTCTCCACCCGAGGGGCATCGCTCGACGATGTCGTCGCCGCGCTCGGGCAGGTCTGGGGCGAGGGGACGTCGCCGCACGATGCAGACGTGCTGGCCACGCTCCCCGCCGTGGGCCGCGCGCCGTGAGCACCCCCGTGAGCACCCCCGTGAGCACCCTCGAGGGCATGCCCGTGAGTCACCACCTCCCGCTCGGCCCCGGCGCCGAGTTCGACGCCGTGCGGGCGATGCTCGACGTCTGGGGGGCGCAGGCGCGGGGCATCGGCGATGATGGGGCCCTCCTCGACGTCCCGCCCGGCACGCGCCTCGTCGTCAGCACCGATACCTCGGTGGAGGACGTGCACTTCCGCCGCGCCTGGATGACGCCCGAGGAGATCGGGTACCGCGCGGCGATGGCGGCGCTCTCCGACCTCGCAGCGATGGGGGCCGCACCGCTCGGGCTCCTCGTGGCGGCGACGGTGCCGACGGCGTGGCGTGGCGTGCTCACGGAGGTGGCACGCGGCATCGGCGCGGCCGCCGCCGCGACGGGGACCCCGATTGTCGGCGGGGATGTCACCGCCGGGGATCGGCTCGCGCTCGGCATCACGGTGCTCGGCGCCACCGCGCGGCCGATCTCCCGTGGGGGCGCGCGTGCCGGGGATCGACTCTTCGTGACCGGGACGCTCGGCGGGCCGCGCCGGGCGCTGCTCGCGTGGGAGTCGGGCGGGGTGCCGCGTCCCGAGGACCGGGCCCGGTTCGTCGCGCCCATCGCGCGGATCGCGGCGGGGCAGTGGCTCGCGGCGCACGGCGCGACGGCGATGCTCGACCTCTCCGACGGCCTCGCCGGCGACGCCGCGCACCTCGCGGAGGCGAGCGGTGTCTGCGTGAGGATCGATCTGGATCGACTGCCCCGCGTCGAGGACGTCTCCGGCGCGGAGGCGGCGCGGAGCGGAGAGGAGTACGAACTGCTGGTGGCGGGGCCTGCCACGCTCGCCGAGGCGTGGCCCTTCGCGGCGGCGGGGCTCCCCCTCACCGAGGTCGGGGTGGTCACCGCGGGCACCGGAGTCGCCCTCCTGGGGGACGAGGCCGGCACCCTGCGGGCGGGTGCGCACGATCACTTTCAGCACGACATTCCCTGAGATGGCTCTCCTCCGCGGTCTCCTCGTCGCGCTCGGCATCGCCGTCGGCACGATTCTCTTCGGCGGCTCGTGTATCGTCGCAGCGCTCCTCGGTCTCCGGGATCGCCGCGGAGGCGTCTATGCGTGGGCGCCCCGGTTGTGGGGACGACTGCCGCTCTGGCTCGGTGGCGTCCGCGTCGTCGAGTATGACACGCAGCACAAGACCGACGGGCGGATCTATGTTGCCAACCACCTCGGCAACTTCGACATCTTCGCGCTCGGCTCGGTGCTGCCGTGGGTGAAGTTCGTCGCGAAGGCGGAGCTCTTCCGGATTCCGTTCTTCGGGCTGGCGATGCGACGCGCCGGGATGGTCCCGATCGAGCGCGCGAACCGGAAGTCGGCGTTCGCGTCCTACGAATCCGCGGTGACGCGGATCCGGCAGGGTGCCTCGGTTGGTGTCTACCCGGAGGGCACGCGCGGGCACGCCTATCCGCTCCGGCCCTTCAAGAAGGGCCCGTTCGTGTTCGCCATCCAAGCCCAGGTGCCGGTGGTGCCGGTCTACATCCACGGCGTCCTCGAGGTGCAGCGGAAGGGACAGCTCGCCGTGCGGCCCGGCACGTTGCACGTGCACTACCTCCCGCCGATCGAGACCGCCGGTCTTGGCTACGAGGACCGCGAGGCGCTGGCCAATCGCGCCTACGAGGCGATGGCCACCTGCGCCCTCGAGCGGTACGGGGTCGTCTCGCCGCCCGTCCGGTCGCGATGAGTATCTTTCAGGAGTGGGTGCGCACCCCCGTCACCCGCCCTGTGATTCCTGTTCCCCGATCCCCGTCACCCGACCCCTGATGTCCATCGTCCTCGCCATCCAAGCCCGTGAGATCCTCGACTCCCGTGGCAATCCCACTGTCGAGGCTGACGTCATCCTCGAGGACGGCACCTACGGGCGCGCCGCGGTGCCGAGCGGTGCCTCCACCGGCGAGCACGAGGCCAACGAACTCCGTGACGGCGATGCCAAGCGCTATCTCGGCAAGGGCGTCCGCAAGGCGGTGCAGAACGTCGCGAAGCTCATCGAGCCCGAGCTCGTCGGACTCGACGTCACCGACCAGCTGACCATCGATCGCGCGCTCCTCGCGCTCGACGGCACCAAGACCAAGGCGAAGCTCGGGGCGAATGCGATGCTCGCCGTCTCGATGGCGGCGGCGCGCGCGGCCGCCGCGAGCGTCGACCTCCCGCTGCACAAGTACCTCGGCGGTCCGATGGCGCGGACCCTCCCGGTGCCCCTGATGAACATCCTGAACGGCGGGGCGCACGCCACGAACACCGTCGACTTCCAGGAGTACATGATCGTCCCGGTCGGCGCCGAGAGCTTCTCCGAGGCGCTCCGGATGGGGACCGAGGTCTTTCACAGCCTCAAGAAGGTGCTCGTGAAGCGGAAGCTCTCCACGGGCGTCGGTGACGAGGGGGGCTTCGCCCCGGACCTGTCGAGTGACCAGGCCGCGCTCGATGTGGTGATCGAGGCCATCGAGGCGGCCGGGTACGAGCCGGGGACGCAGATCGCGCTCGCGCTCGACTGTGCGGCGAGCGAGCTCTACGCGAAGGGGAAGTACACCTTCAAGAAGAGCGGCGGCGGCGTGAAGACGGCCGAGCAGATGGTCGAGATGTATGCGAAGTGGTGCCAGAAGTATCCGATCGTCTCCATCGAGGACGGCCTCGCCGAGGGGGATTGGGCGGGGTGGAGCCATATGACGGACGCCATCGGTGACCGGGTGCAGCTCGTCGGCGACGACCTCTTCGTGACGAACACCGAATTCCTGGCGCGCGGCATCGAGGAGGACGTGGCGAACGCGATCCTCATCAAGGTGAACCAGATCGGGACCCTCACCGAGACGCTCGAGACCATCGAGATGGCGGGGCGGAACGGGTACCGCTCGATCATCTCGCACCGGTCCGGCGAGACCGAGGACACCTTCATCGCGGACCTCGCGGTGGCGACCAATGCGGGGCAGATCAAGACCGGATCGGCGAGCCGGACCGACCGAGTGGCGAAGTACAACCAGCTCCTGCGTATCGAGGCGGAGCTCGGCGGACACGCCGAGTTCCCGGGCGGTGCGATCTACGGCATCGGGGGCTGACGCGCGTGGCGCGTGGCCGCTCGACTGCTTCGGCGGGCGCTTCTGAGCCCCGCCGGCCCCGTCGGGCCGGCGGGGCATTGCGCACCCCGGAGATTGTGCGGCGCGTCCTCGGGGTGGTGGCGGCGCTCTTCGTGCTCTGGTGGGCGGTGCAGGGTGGGGAGTACGGGACGACCGACCTCCTTCGCCAGCGACGGGCGATCGCCGCGGAGCGGGCGAGCATCGACTCGCTGGAGCGGATCGTGCGCGGATTGCAGGCGGCCAAGCGGCAGGTGGAATCGGATCCTGTGACGCAGGAGCGGATTGCCCGGGAGGAGTTCGGGATGATCCGCGACGGGGAGATCCTCTACCGTTTCATCGACACGGCCGCAACCGGTCGGGTGAAGTGAGAGCCGGCCGCGCGATCCGCCTCGGGCTGTATCCGAGTGGCGGCTTGAATCCGGTGCGCCCCCTCACTATCCTTCCTTCACTGCCGCGGGGTGGAGCAGCCTGGTAGCTCGTCGGGCTCATAACCCGAAGGTCGCGGGTTCAAATCCCGCCCCCGCTATGCCCGAGGCGGTCGGTTCTCCCGAACCGGCCGCCTCGTGGTTTGTCTGAGTGGTGTGGCTGGGTAGCTCAGCTGGTTAGAGCACGGCACTCATAATGCCGGGGTCGCGGGTTCGAGTCCCGCCCCAGCTATCGTGCGAGGCCCCGTCGCCCAGTGGGCGGCGGGGCCGCATTGTTGGGGTCAATCGGCCGGAGTGGCCTCGCGGCCGCAGTGGACATCGTCGTTGCGGCGGTCGCACCGGTGGCCGGCTGGTTCGCCTGTGAATGGACGTCGCCCTGATTGCGGTGTCGGACCTCGCCAGTCGCTGAGGGCGTCCGTAGGTTGTTGTCGTCTCCCGTGCCCCTTCTGCCCCTCTCATGTCCAGTCCCAGTTCGGGTTCCCCCACTCGCGCCGGTCTGACCGCCACGGTCCCGCGCGCCATCGTCTTCCGCCTTCGTGGCGGAAACGAGATTGCGGGTACCGCGTTCATCCCGGCGCCGTTGTCCCTCGCGCCCTTTCTTGGCACGCGGCGGGGGGGGCTCCTCACTATTGCCGCGCCGGCAGGCGGCAATCACGGTATGCGCGTCTCGCACATGATGATCCGCCTCACCTCTGTCCTCTACTGCTGGGGGTCCGCCGGGGACATTCCGGTGGAGCATGTCGCCGCAGGTTCCGTCCGGCGGCGGATCGCTGTCTCATTTGACGATGGTTCGTCGGTCGAAGGCATCGTCTCGGTCCCGAGCGGGCAGCGTGTGAGCGATTTCCTCGCCCGCGCGGAAGACTTCATTGCTGTGCGCGGCGTGGTCATCTCCGGGGCGGCTCCGGCGACCGCGGACGTCGCGCTGAACATTGATGCCGTGACCACCGTCCGAGATCTTGGCCTCGCTGAGGCGGGTGGGCTTGGGGCGCCCGGGCCGGGCCTGATATCGCATGGGATGACCACACCGGCCCCGCGTGGACGGACGACGGTGGTGCAGCGTCGGGTCTCCAAGCTCACGCTCCTCTCCGCCGACGATTCGTAATCCGCGGCCCTCCTCGGCTCCGGCCTGATGGCGATGGTGATGGGCCCGTCACGGAAGGTCGAGGTCGCCGGGGAGCTGCTCTCCGTGCAGTCGGTCGTGCGAGGGACACTGTTTTGTCCGTGGATGGAACCGAGCGATGCCTCGCTCCCCTTTGCGCTGGTGTTCATCGCGCGCTGATGGTTGTTGTTGGAGCCGTGGTGTGGTCAGAGGGGGGGAGTCATCCCTCCGTGAGATGGCGGCGCTATCCTACAGGAGACCCCTGACAGGAAAAGCCCCCTGCAGGATTGGTCAGTGATTCCCCCCAAACGACATTTGCCGAAGCTGCGGTGGAAACCGCGGTGGCGGGATCTTTCGGGGGGACGACGCGCATGGCGGCTCGAGGAGTCTGGGTACTCGCGGAGACGGCGCAGACACCACTCTTGGTTGCGTTAATCGAAAGCCTGCGTGTGACGACGGTGCGCGGGGCCTCCCCCGTGTGGGAGGATGCGCTTCCGCCCCTGCGTGAGCAGTCCGACCTCATCTGCTGCGCCACGATGTCGTGTCTCCGGGAGGCCACGCTCCCGGCCGAGTGGCTCGACGTCGTTGCCGGCCGCCTCATCGTGATCGTGTCGGGGACCCCAGAGGAGACCCTGGGTGCGATGGCATGCGGGGCCGTGGCGGTCGTGCGGACCGACCGACTCGCGCGCGACCTGCCGGAGGCCCTCACCGCCACGCGCCAGGGGATGGCCTGGCTGCCGGCGTCGTCCCTCCCTGGGGTCGCCCGGCTTCTGCGCAGCCGCGGCGTGCTGGATGATCCGCGGCGGACGGTCGAGCGCATCTCCGTCCGCGAACGGGATGTGCTGACGCTCGCGGCGCGTGGCTATAGCAATCAGGACATCGCCGATCGACTCAGCATCTCGGTCAAGACGGTCGAGACGTACAAGCATCGAGTGATGCTGCGCCTCGGATTGCGGAGCCGGCGGGACCTCGTCGCCGTGGCGACGCAGTCGGGGCTCATCGCGCCGGCCGCGCTGGACCGGGTGTCGAACGCCTCGCGCGGGCGCGCGATGGAGTGATCAGGCGGACGGGGCCAAATGTCGCGCGGCGGGGGTGCGTGCCGCGAGGGCTTCCACCGCCGGGGCGAGGTGGGTCGTAATCTCGCTGAGTGGGACAAAACCGCCGAGGCCGCAGGCGGCCACCAGTGCAGCCCCCGCATCCGTCGGAAGGGGCGCGACGAGGATCGTCCGTCGCATGACCTCCTGAAACCGGGGTTGCCCCCGCCAGGCGACGGCCTTGCCACACGTGAGCAACGTGGCGATGACGACGACCGCGTCGTCGGGCAGCGATATGGCATCGTCGGCGACCAGGGGTTGCCAGTCGCTATGTCGCACGAATCGGATGGTGCCATCGGCTCCGGTACACGCGTGCTCGATGAGCGCGTGTGGCGGGGCACCGTCCGAGACGAGGAGGACCGTTGGGGGGTGCTGGCGAGCACTTGAGGCGGGACGGATCGCGTCAGATGACGAGCGAGTGGCGTGCACGGGCGACTCTCCAGGCTGCTGAATGGTTC
>DAISWY010000070.1:0-11431 GCA_036826135.1 Gemmatimonadaceae bacterium
CGGCAGCAGAGCAACGCCTCGATGTCCGTCGAGCAGGGGGACATCGACGGCGACGGACGGCCCGATGTTTTCGTCTCCGACATGCTCGCCGCCGACCTGCGGCAGCGCCGCACCCAGATCCCGACCCACACCGCGCTCCGCAAGACGCCCGGCGATGCGCCGACGGTGCTGCAGCAGCAGAAGAACTCGCTCTATCTCAATCGCGGGGACGGCACCTTCGCCGAGGCAGCCTACGCCTACGGGGTCGAGGCGAGCGGATGGACCTGGGGATCGCATCTCGTGGACGTGGACCTGGATGGGTGGCAGGACCTCCTCGTGGTGAACGGGCATCTCTGGGACCTGATGGACGCCGATGTGCAGGAGGGGCTGCAGAACCGGCTCAACGAGGTCCCGTGGCAGCGGCTCCGATGGGAGTTCCCGCGCCTCGCGCTCCCGAACCTCGCCTTCCGCAACATCGCGGGCCGCAGCTTCGCCCCGATGGGTCCCGCGTGGCGCTTCGGCACCGAGCCCGACGTCTCCCACGCGATCGCCTCGGCCGACCTCGACGGCGACGGGGACCGTGACGTCGTCATCAATCGACTCGGTGCCCCCGCGCTCGTCCTCCGCAACGACGCCGATGCGCCGCGGGTCGCGGTGCGCCTCGTCGGCACCGCCCCGAACACGCGGGCGATCGGCGCGACCGTCCGCGTCATCGCGCCGGGGCTGCCGCTGCAGGTGCGCGAAGTCTTCGCCGGCGGGCTCTACCTCTCCCACGCGGATGAGCAGATGACCTTTGCGATGGGGTCGGCGGACTCGGCGCGCCTCGAGGTCACGTGGCGTGACGGCACCCGCACGACGATCGATGACGTCCGCCCCGACCGCGAGTATGAGATCCGCCAGTCCGGCGCGCGGCCCGCGCCGCCGCCGGTGACGAGCGAGGTCCGCCCGCTCTTCGTGGACGCCACCGCCGAGCTCGGCGGTCAGATGCACCAGGAGAGCGACTTCGACGAATGGAGCCGGCAGTTCCTGATCGCCAACTCGCTCGCGGAGCTCGGTCCCGGTGTGTCGTGGTACGACATCGACCGCGACGGGGACGAAGATCTCCTGGTGGGCGCGGCGCGTGCCCGGCAGATGGGGGTCTTCCGGAATGAGGCGGGACGGCTCGCGTGGCGTCGCGCCGAGGGCCCGGTCGCGCGGGCCGACCAGACGACCATCCTCGGGATGACGGATTCGGCGGGGACGCGGCTCCTCATCGGGATGTCCAACTGGGAGGCGATCCCCGTGCAGGCCGCGGTTGCCGTCACCGCAGATGCGCGCGGGGTGTCCACGACCACGCTGCCGTTGCTCCCGCTTCGTGATCCCGCGACGGGGCCGATGGCACTGGCGGACGTGGATGCCGATGGCGACCTCGACCTCTTCGTCGGCGGTCGTGCGGCCGCGGGGCGCTACCCTGAACCGACCAACTCCGTGATCTATCGCAACACGGGGGGGCGCTTCACGCTCGACACCGCGCGCACCAAGGTGCTCCGCGAGGTGGGGATGGTCTCCGCCGCGCTCTTCGCCGATGTCGTCGGCGACGCCTCCGCGGATCTCGTGCTGGCGCTCGAGTGGGGGGGCATCAAGGTCTTCCGCGGGAGCCGGACCGGGCTCGCGCCAGATTCTCTCCCCGGTCTCGAGCCGACGAGCCGGTGGATCGGGCTCGCGACGGGGGATCTCGACGGGGACGGTCGGCTCGACCTGCTCGCGACGAGTTGGGGCCGGAACGGTCCGCTGCGTGGCGATTCCACGCACGCGCTCGCGATGGTGTATGGGCGGCTCGGGATGGAGGGCGATGTCCAGCCGATCCTCGCCGCCTACGATGCGCGCCTGCGCGGGTACGCGCCGATGAACAGCTACCCGCGCATCCGGGAGGCGATCTCGGGCGCGATCGCGCGCGTTCCCTCCTTCGGGGCGTTCGCCGACTCCACGATGGATGGGTTGCTCGGTCCCGATCGCGTGCTGGCCACCTTCCTTCAGGCGACGACGATGGCCCACACGGTGTTCCTGAACCGTGGCGGCCGCTTCGAGGCCGTCGCGCTGCCGGATGTCGCTCAGCTCGCGCCGGCCTCCGGCGTGGCGATTGCCGATCTCGACGGTGATGGCGCCGAGGACGTGGTCCTTGCGCAGAACTTCTATCCCACCGCGCTCGGGATGCCGCGGCTCGACGCGGGGCGTGGACTCGTGCTCCTTGGCGACGGTCGTGGCGGGCTGCGGCCACTCACCGGCGCTGCCTCCGGGGTCGTCGTCTATGGAGACCAGCGCGGTCTCGCCCTCTCCGACTATGACGGCGACGGGCGACTGGACATCGCGCTCGCCCAGAACGGTGATGCGACGCGTCTCTTCCGGAACGCGGCCGCCGCGCCCGGGCTGCGGGTGCGCTTGGTCGGGTCTGTCGCGAACCCCGATGCCGTCGGGGCGCAGGTGCGGCTCGAGTTCGCCACGGGCCTCGGCCCCGTGCGCGAGGTGCAGGCGGGGAGCGGCTATTGGTCGCAGCAGGGGGCGGTGCAGGTCCTCGGCGTGCCGACGGCGCCGGTGGCCGTGCGCGTGCGCTGGCCTGACGGGCACACGACGCGGACGCCGGTGCCCGCCGGGGCGCGCGAGGTGCGCGTCACGCCCTGATCGGACAGCCTGTTGCGCCGCCGGGCCGCCGGGTCCTTACCCCGGCGGGCGCGACCAGACGACGATCGTGCCGCACCGTTCCGTCCCCGCGCCACCGGTGGAGAACTGGAAGGGGACCGTCGCGATCGACGCGTAGAGCTCGATCCCCTCGACGGTGCTCGCCGGGATGTCGTCGAGTTCCATCCCGCGGGCCCGCTGGCCGTCGATCCAGAGGTCGGGGATGCAGCGGCGCTGCCGTCCGCTCGCGAGGCCGAAGCGCACGCCGTAGCCCCCGGACGGCGTGCGCACGAGGCTGACGCCGCGACGTCCGCGGAGGACATCGCTCAGCCGGTTCGTCTGCCGTCGTTCGATCTCCTCGCCCGTGACGAAGGTGCCGATGCCGCGTGCGCGCCGTTCGTCGAAGCCGCCGAGGCCGAGGGGGGAGCGGAGATCGGCGCCCCGGACGCGCACCGCCTCGAGGGCCTGCGCCGTTCGATCCATCCGGAGCACAATGGTGTCGCCTCGGAGGTGTTCGGCGCGCAGGGTGACGGCCATCGGTTCATAGCCGACGTGGCGGAGGAACAGCGTCAGCGTGTCGCGTCGGGACGAGCGGAGTTGGAAGTGGCCGCTGGCATCGGTGCGGGTGCGCTGGGCGGTTCCTTCAATCAATACCTCGACGAGCGGCTCCCCCCGCTCGCTCTCGACGCGTCCAACGAGAAGCCGAGGGCGCTCGGGTACGCGCGCCTGCTCCGGCTGTTGTGCGCCCGCCGCGTTAACGCTGAGGAGGAGCGCGAGCAGGGTGCGTCGTCCCGTCGTAGGTCGGTGTGGTCGCGCGGTCACGTGGGGAAGGTATGCGTGGCGCTTGAGGAGATCAGTAGTGTGTGACTTTTGTCACAAATGCAGCGATGTTGCGCTCGTCGCTGCTTGGGCTTGCACCTCTTGTTTCCCAGACGTTACCCTTACCGCACCCGTCTCCCTGCTCGCCGGGAGACTCATCTTGTATTACCCGCCGTGCAGGTGTGGCGGGCGCAGGCAGGCGATGGCGCGTGAGCACGCGTTCATCCGTCAGAAACCCCCTTCACTGAGGTATGCTCATGCTGGGACGGAACGGGATTCGGAGGCTCTCCGCCTCCATCCTCGCGTTGGTCGTCTCGCTCGCCTCGGCCACGGTCGCGTCCGCGCAGGCGGGTGCGACCATCACGGGCCGCGTGACGAGCGAGGCTGGTCAGCCGCTGTATGGTGCGAACATCACCATCGAGGCGCTCACGACGTCCGTGGGCACGAACGAGGAAGGCCGCTACACCATCACGGTCCCGGGCGCGCGTGCGCGCGGGCAGCAGGTCGTCCTCCGGGCGCGTGCCATTGGCTACGTGCCGGTCGTGAAGACGATCACCGTCTCGGCGGGGTCGCAGACGCATGACTTCGTCCTCAAGCAGGACGTGAACCGCCTCAGCCAGGTCGTCGTGACCGGCGTGACGGGCGCGACTGAGGTGAAGAAGCTGCCGTTCACGGTGGCGCAGGTGACGGCGGAGGACATGCCGGTCCCCGGCTCCAACCCGCTGGCGCAGCTGCAGGGCAAGGTGCCGGGCGCGAACATCGTGTCGGCCTCGGGCCGGCCGGGCTCGGCGCCGGCGGTCATCCTCCGTGGCCCTCAGTCGATCAATGCCTCGGGTCGCGGGCAGGACCCGCTCTACATCATCGACGGCGTGATCTCGCAGGGCGGCATCCAGGACCTGAACCCGCAGGACATCGAGAACGTCGAGGTCGTGAAGGGCGCGGCCGCGTCCTCGCTCTACGGGTCGCGCGCCGGCAACGGCGTCATCCAGATCACGACCCGCTCCGGCAAGAACGCGGGCGAGGGCATCCGCTTCCGCTCGCAGTTCGAGTACGGCTCGTCGGACATCGAGAACGAGTACCGCTTCCCCTTCACGCACTTCATGCTGATGGATGAAGGGTATTCGCGGTACTGCGTGGCCGCCTCGGGCAACGGGGACTGCGCCACGACGGTCGATCTCGAGGCCGAGACCTTCCGCATCAACGACGGCGGCGGCGAATTCGCCCTCGCGCCGGTCAACTTCGCGAACGATGGCGGCATCTCCCGCAACCCGGGGCCGGTGAACTCGCGCGGTCTGTACCAGATCACGCCGTTCGTGAAGACGTACAACCCGGTCCAGCAGGTGTTGACGAACGGCAACACCTACAACGGCACGTTCGACGCGACCGGCCGCGTGGGTCGCACGAACTTCTTCGCCTCGGCGAATCAGTTCCGGCAGGAGGGCGCGGTGCTCTTCCTCGACGGCTACACGCGCTCCTCGCTCCGCCTGAACGTCGACCAGCAGATGGCGTCGAACTGGAACTTCGCGGTCCGCACGAACTACACGGACGCGATCGACTACAACGCCGGCTTCAACTGGTTCCGCGTGACGCGGCAGCCGGCGAACGCGCAGCTCCTCCAGCGCGACTCGAAGGGGCGCATCTACATCCGCTCGGTCGCGCAGAACCAGGGCGCGCAGAACTTCAATCCGATGTATGAGGCGGAGAATTTCACCCCCTCCAACCGGATCTCGCGGTTTATCGGTCAGGCCACGGCGCGTTTCCAGCCGACCGCGTGGCTCGACGCCGAATTCAACTTCGGTTCCGACCTCCGGGCGAACCACGCCGAGTCGCAGGTAGACAAGGGGTACCGGAATTCGATCAGCTCGCCGTCGACGCACCTCGGCAGCGCCTCCCGCAGCTCGAACAAGTCGTACTCGCTGAACACGTCGCTTGACGTGACGGCGCGCCGGAGCTTCGTCGATGACAAGCTCAGCACCCGCCTGACGTTCCGCGGCCTCTTCGAGGCGCAGGACGACCGTGGGCTCTCGGCCAGCGGCAGCACGATCGTCGTGCCGGGCCTCCGGACCATCAACTCGACGCTGGCCAGCACGCGCAGCGGTTCGAGCTACGAGCAGACGGTTCGGCAGATCGGCATGTTCGTGAACCTCGACGTCGACTGGCAGGGCAAGTACATCCTGAGCGGGCTCGTCCGTCGTGACGGCGCCTCGCTCTTCGGTGCCGCCCGCCGCTGGCAGACCTACGGCCGCGGCTCGGTCGCGTACCGGATGTCCGAGGAGTCGTGGTTCCCGCTCGACTTCGTCTCCGACCTGAAGTTCCGCTACTCGGTCGGCCAGGCCGGCAACCGTCCGGCGTTCTCGGCGCAGTACGAGGTGTGGAACCTGTCCGGTGGCCAGCTCGGCAGCCTCGGGCAGCTCGGCAACCCGAACCTCGCCCCGGAAGTCGCGACGGAGCAGGAGGCCGGTATCGACCTCGAGCTCTTCAACAAGTACGGCCTCACGCTGACCAACGCCCAGAACGAGATCAACCAGCAGATCATGCCGGTGCCGGTCCCGTCGATCGGTGGCTTCGCCTCCGTCTGGTCGAACGTCGGTACGCTCAAGAACAACACCGTTGAGGTGTCGCTCAACATCCCGGTCATCCAGACGCGCGACCTGAACTACTCGGTCCGTCTCAACTATGACCGCACCACCTCGGTCATCCAGCAGCTCAGCGTTCCCGAGTTCTTCATCGACGGCTACTTCAAGGTCGCGCAGGGCCTGAACATGGGCTCGATCTTCGGTCGCCGGTTCGTCCGGGAGTGCTCGGAGCTCGTGATGCCGGCCGGCTCGACGCGTACCTGCGGCGGCCCGGGCAGCGACTTCCAGAAGAACGACGACGGCTTCATCACCTGGGTCGGCGCCGGCAACTCGCTGGACGAGGGCATCACCAAGAACCTCTGGTTCACCCGTCTCGCGGCCGCGGATGCGCCGTGGTCCGGCGGCACCGGCAAGGAGCCGCTCAACTGGGGTACGCCGATCGTGCTGCGTGAGGCGAGTGGTGCCGTGGCGATCCGCCAGAACGGGAACACCCTCCCGCGCTACCGGTGGTCGACGTCGCACCAGGCGTCGTACAAGAAGCTCACGGCGTACGTGCTCGTGGACGCGACGCAGGGCAAGAATGTGTACAACGAGGAGCGTCAGTGGTCGTTCGGCGACTTCATGCAGCGGTCGACCGACCAGACCGGTCGGAACATCGCGAATGCGAAGCCGATCGGGTACTACTTCCGCGCGACGGCCACGGGCGGCATCGGCGGTCTGTATGACGTGCTCGGCCCGAACAACAACACCACCGAGGATGCGAGCTTCATCCGCGTCCGCGAAGTTTCGCTCGCCTACCGCCTCGGCCGCCTGGCCGGGATGGGCGATTGGTCGGTGTCCTTGATCGGCCGTAACCTCCGCACCTTCACCAACTATACGGGGAAGGATCCTGAGGTCGGGTACGGCGGCGGTTCGTTCGGCTCGGCGGTGCTGGGCGCCGTGGACACCTACGGCTTCCCGAACCTCCGGACCGTCTCCTTCATGATCAGCAGCAGCTTCTGACGCCGCGCGGACCCGGGCGCCATCCGGCCCGGGTCCCCGACTCACCTACCAGAGGAATGATGATGCGATTCAACTTCCGTTCGGTCGGCGCGGTGGCGCTGCTGGGCCTCGCGGCCTGCGGCGACCCGCTGTCGATCACCAACTATGGCAGCCCCGACGTGTCGCGCGTGCTCTTCGACGCCGCCTCGGTTGACGCCGCCATCGCGGGCCTCGGCCCGCAGCTGCTCAACCCGCAGCGGGCGTGCAACCTGAGCACGCAGGCGAAGATCCTCTCCGAGGAGTCGTTCGCCTCGGTGGCAAACTTCGGCATGGCCGCGCGTTCGGCCAACCGCTCACTCGTCTCGAACGAGGTCGGCAATGACCTCGCCGGGTCGAACGCCGCGGACTTCCAGGCCTTCCAGCGCGTGCAGCGCCTCTCGTTCAACCCGCTCGTCGCCTTCGCCAGCATCAAGGCCGCGAACCGGAACACGCTGACGGCGAATCAGGAGAACCGGATGCGCGCCTTCGCGTACCTCGTCGCCGGTCAGGCGCTCGGGTATGCGGCGTTCATCTATGACTCCGTCGCCATCGCGAGCGAGGGCATCACCACGGACGTGGTGCCGGGGCTCTCGAGCTACACTGTCGCCGGGACCGACGCGGTCAAGTACCTCGACTCCGCGGTTACGATCGCGGGTCGCGGGATGGACGCGCTGGGCAGCACCTACATCAGCGGCGTGACGCTGTCGCAGGCGCAGTTCATCGCGCTCGCGCGTGGCTACCGGGCCCGTATCCGGGCCGGCATCGCGCGGACGCCGACCGAGCGTGGCTCGGTTGACTGGGGTGCGGTCCGTGATGACGCGGCGGCGTTCTCGGCCGTGTTCACCGGCGACATCGTGATCTCAATCAACGGCACCACGAACGTCTCGGCGGGCTGCGATGCGAGCCAGTTCTACGTCGCCGGCGGCTGGCATTCGTACCCGATGAAGTTCATCGGCGTCGCTGACACGTCGGGCGGCTACCAGGCGTGGTCGGCCACTGCGAACTCGTCGCGTCGGCAGTTCGTCGTCGCGACCCCGGACAAGCGCTGGCCGCGCGGTGTGACCCGCACCGAGCAGCAGAACGGCGGCGCGGGCTCGATCCTCGGTGGCGCCCTCACGGTCGTCCCGCCGGCGGGTCAGTACATCCTGAACCGCGCGCCGGGCCTCGACGTCCTCATCGCCGGTGACGGCGAGTCGATGTACGACCACCGCCGCTATGCGACGACGTTCGCGAACTCCGGCGTGGCCGGGCCGTTCACCGAAATGTCGAAGGTCGAAATCGACATGCTCCGCGCCGAGGCGCTCATCCGTCTTGGCGGGGCGGCGAACATCTCTGCCGCGGAGGCGCTGATCGACATCTCGCGCGTCCGCAACAACCTCCCGTCGGTCGCCGGCATCGGCACCGCGGGCGTTGTCCCGGGCGGGAACGCCTGCGTGCCGAAGATGAAGACCGGCACCTGCGGCTCGCTGCTCGAGGCGATGAAGTACGAGAAGCGGATGGAGACGGCGTACACGGGCTACGTGCAGTGGCTCATCGACAGCCGTGGCTGGGGCGACCTGCCGGTCAACACGATCATCGAGTGGCCGGTACCGTTCCAGGAGATGCAGGCGCGTCAGCAGCCGTACTACAACGGGACCCGTGTGATGTCCCCGACGGACATCACCGCGGCGACCCGCGGGAACTACGGATACTGATCGCATGATCCCTGACCTCATGACCCGGCGGTCCGGCGCGATGTCGCGCCGCCGGCGTCGTGCCGGCCTCAGCGTGGTGGCGCTCGCCACCGCGCTGACCGGGTGCCACACCTACCTGCCTCCGCAGGACCAGGTGCCGGTCACGGGTCGTGAGATCGCGGTCGAACTCAATGATCGCGGTCGCCTCTTGGTCGTTCCTCAGCTCGGCGAGTCGGTGTTGCGCGTCCACGGGACGCTCGTGGCCAGCACCGACTCCACCGTCACGATGAGCGTGTCGCGTACGGTGCAGCTGCAGGGTAGCTCGGCGCTCTGGACCGGCGAGTCGGTGACGATCCCTGTCACCGGTGTCCGCGGGTTCCGGCTCCGGGAGTTCTCACAGAAGCGGTCGGTCGCAATGGCTGTCGGGGTGGCAGGTGCCCTGGCCGTCGTGGCCCCGCGTCTCAAGATCGTCGGGGGTGGCAACGGCCGCCCTGATGAAGTTCTCTGCACCAGCAGCTGCAACACCACTCGCTAGACGGCTCCGCGCCGCACTCGTCACTCAGTCTTGTTCACCTCACGGAGTTCTCACTGATGCGCATCACTCGACTTGGCCTCCTCGGCGCCCTCGTGCTCGGCGTCACTGGCTGTCAGGAGAAGGAATTCGGTCCCTTCACGACCGAGATTCCGCCCCTCGCGTTCGTCCGCTACATCAATGCCCTCCCGGACACGAACAACACCACTGTCCGGTGGGTCGATCAGCTCGAGTTCACCCCGATGACCTTCCTGAACGTGCCGTTCCGCGGCCTCGGGCAGGGGAATTATCAGGGCCTCGAGGCCGGCTCGCGCCGGTTCAAGGTCTTCACCTATGACGCGAACCTCGCCTCGAGCGCCAACGGCCTCGGTGCGACCACCGTCCAGCTCGCGGACACCACGTTCGCGTTCCAGGCCGGCAAGTACTACACGATCCTGCACATGGGGTGCTACCGCACGCCGCTTCCGGCCGGCTGCCAGGCCGCGAAGGTGCTCATCATCGACGACAACGTCCCGGCCGCGAACACGCAGGTCCAGGTCCGTGTGATCCACGCGGCGCCGGGCGCCGGCAACGTGGACGTCTTCACGACGGCGACGTCCACCACCACGCTGGTCGGTGCGACCCCGGTCGCGACGAACGTCGGCGTGACCAACGGCTCGACCACCGGCATCTCGGCGTACCTCTCGCGCGCGGCCGGCGCGTTCGCGATTCAGATCGCGGCGACCGGCACCACGACGTCGCTCGCCGGCACCGCGTCGCCGGCCGGCACCGCGGGCACCACGGCGGTCAACCCGGTTTTCGGGGCAACCGTTGCGGGCACGACGATGACGGCTATCGCCTTCCCGGCGACGGTCCCGGGCTCCCGTGCGGCGGCCTTCGGCGCCCCGGGCATCGTCTTCTACGGCGATCGCAGCGTGCCGCGTACGGCGCCGTAAGGCTCCCACCGAACCGCTTGCGTCCGACGGCCACCGACCCCAGACTGGGTCGGTGGCCGTCGGGCCGTTCAGGATCCTCTGGGGCCTGAACGGTTCGCTGACCGCCCCCTCCCGCTCCCCCCGCGTGCACGTGCTGCGATCCGTCATCCTCGTCCTCTGCCTCATCGTGGCCCCGTCTGCTCGGGACGCGGGCGCACAGCTCGTCCGTGGCACCGTGCGGTCGGCGACGACGGCACGCGGGATCCCGGAGGCCGAGGTGAACCTGCGTGACACCGCGGGGGTGATTGTCGCCAGCGCCCGCTCGGACGCGGAGGGCAGCTGGCGCATCGAACTCCTCCGGCCTGTCGGGCCACTCCGCCTCGAGGCCCGTCGAGTCGGATTCGGGCGCGTGGCTGCCGACGCCGCGCCATTGAGTCCGGGTGACACGATCGAGGTCGAATTCCAGCTCACGGAGCTCGCCTCCCTCGATGAAGTGCGGGTGACTGGAAGGGCGACCCTGAACGAGCAGCGCCTCGCGGACGCGACGCGCCGCGGCTGGCGGGTCTACTCACCGGAGCTGGTCGCCGAGTACCGTGACCGCGCCGCCGACTTCCTGCAGCTTCTCCGGATCATCGGGACGCCGAGCCTGTATGTGCCACGACGATCGGAAGAGTGTGTCCGCAGCAGCCGGAACAATCGGTGCCTCACCTACATCGTCGACGGCCAGGTGATGGGACAGACGGTCTTCGTCCTCCCGAACGACGTGCATTTCTTCGCGATCCTGCAGGCGGCCGAGTCCCGTGCCACGTACGGGAATCGCGCACCTGATGGTGCGATCGCGATCTTCACGCGGAGCTTCGGCGACCGGAGCGGTTCTCCGCCTCGGTAGCGGGGGCGCTCGCAGCACTGCCGGCGCTCCGGATGCAACTCCTGGGGTCTATCGCCGTAGTATTAGGGATGTCGTTCCGCACCATTCGAGCTTTCTGCACCGTCCGGCCATCACGGACCGTCCCGGCGTCTCGCGGCCGCGCGTTTCGCGGAGTGACCCTTGCCACGGCAGTGATGCTCGGGCTCGGGGCGTCCGTGCTCCCCGCGCAGCTGTCGATCCCGGCGCCGCGGGGCCTTGTGTCGGACTTCGCTGGGGTCATCCCCGCGGCCGACGCGGACCGGATGACCCGGCTCGCCGAGGCGGTCAGGTCGGCCACTGGCGGCGAGATCGCGATCGTCACCCTCCCTGACATCGGTGGCCGTGAGGCCTCGGAG
>DAISWY010000071.1:0-11055 GCA_036826135.1 Gemmatimonadaceae bacterium
GTGTGGCCGCGGCCGTCGCGGTCTCATCCAGCTCGGCGAGCGTCTCCGCGAGCTGGACGACCTCGCCTTCCTGCTTGAGGCGCTTCACGAGGACGCCCGCATTGAGCGCGGGGACCTCGACGGTGATCTTGTCGGTCTCGAGTTCGACCAGGGTCTCGCCGATTGCCACGGCGTCGCCTTCCTGCTTGCGCCAGCGCGAGACGGTGGCTTCCGTGATGGATTCGCCGAGGGGGGGGACCTTGATGGGAATCATGAGCGGAATATAGCCACGGAGCGGGGATGCGAGCACTCACCATTGACGCGCACGGCGGGCTCGACCAGCTGCGATTCCGCGATGATCTCCCCGCGCCGGCGCTCCCGACCGCGGGTGGGGTCCGGGTGCGCCTGCGCGCCGCCGCGCTGAACCATCTCGACCTCTGGGTCGTCCGCGGCATCCCCGGCGTGGAGGTGCGCCCCGGCTGGATCCTCGGCGGGGACGGCACGGGCATCGTGTCGGAGGTGAGCCCCGACGTGACGGCCGTGGCGCCCGGCGACCGCGTGGTGATCAACCCCGGGCTCTCGTGCCGGCAGTGTGAGTTCTGCCGCGCGGGGGAGCACTCGCTCTGCATCCGGTATCGGCTGCTCGGGGAGCATCTCCCCGGCACCTTCGCCGACGAGGTGGTGGTCCCCGCGACGAATGTCCGGCGGATTCCCGCCGGCATCGATGATGCCGCCGCCGCCGCGTTCACGCTCGCGACGCTCACCGCCTGGCGGATGTGTGTGACACGCGCGCAGGTGCGCGCGGGCGACGAGGTGCTCATCTGGGGCATCGGCGGTGGCGTCGCGCTCGCCGCGCTCCAGATCTGCAAGGCGCGCGGCGCGCGGGTCTGGGTGACCTCGTCGAGCGCGGAGAAACTGGCACGGGCGCGGGCGCTCGGCGCGGATGAATGCCTCGACCACTCGGCCGGCGACGTCGGGCGGATGATCCGGGAGCGGACCGGCAAGCGCGGTGTGGACGTTGTGGTCGACTCCGTCGGTGAGCGCACGTGGGCGCAGTCGCTCGGGGCGCTCGCGCGCGGTGGGCGCCTCGTCACCTGCGGTGGGACGTCGGGGCCGGCGCTCGCGATGGACGTGCGGAAGCTCTTCTGGAACCAGTGGTCGATCCTCGGGTCGACGATGGGGAACGACGCCGAGCTCGACGCGATTGTCGCCGCGTTCGCGGCGGGCCAGCTGACGCCGCCTGTGGACGGCGTGTGGGACCTCGCGGACGGTCGGGCCGCGTTCGAGCGGCTCGCCTCGGGGCGGCAGTTCGGGAAGGTCGTGTTGCGGATCGGCGATGGCTGACGCGGCCCAGTTCACCGTGGCGGAGGAGCGGGGCGTCCGGGAGGCGTACGCGCGCGACGGGCACGCGGACTGTCCGCGCTGCACCGTGCGGATGCAGGCGAAGGCGTTGGGTGGGGGGAGCTTCGGGTTGGGCTATGCCCGGCGCCGCGAGTGGCTGCTCTGCCCGACGTGCCACCGGAGCGTGCTGTTCGACCTCAGGCGCGGGACGCGCAACTGAACCGATGCGCCGCCGGGCGTCGGGCGGCTCGCGGTGTGTGGCACGCCCTGTGTGGGGACGCGCCGGTCGTGACACCGGGGTGGGAACCCCGATCGGCATCGGACGCTAGATTGTCGCGTATGAGACGCTCGTCCCTCCTCGGCTTCGTCATCCTCTCGCTCGGGGTCTCCCTCCGACTCGAGGCGCAGGAGCCCTCTGCCCTCCGCACGCGCTTCGTGCGCGACCAGACCCTCCTCGGCCTGACCGCCTACGGCCCCGCACTCGCCGTCGCGACGGCCGACGACGCGGTGAGTTTCGTCGCCGCGTATCTCGTGATGTCGGGTGGGATGTTCTTCGCTGCCGGCGAGGTGACACGGCACGTGCCGATCACCGAGGGGCGCCAGCTCCTCGCGACGGGGCTCTCCATGCGCGGGGCGGGGCAGGCGGTGGCGATCGCGTCGCAGTCCGGCGCCGGCGCGCGCGAACGGGCGGCCTCGCTGCTGGTCGGCGGGATCGGCGGGACCGCTGCGGGGCTCGTGCTGGGCACCGGCGCCACGGGCGGGCAGGCGGCGGCGACGCTCTTCGGGCACGATCTCGCCTTCGCGTCGGCGATGGCGCTCACCGTTACGACCGACCGCGACCTGTTCGACACCAAGGGCGGGGCGGAGGCGACGGCGGCGGCCGTCTGGGCCGCCTCGGGGTGGCTCGGTGCCGGGCTGGGGCGCGCCTGGGCCGCCACGACGCCGGCGCAGGTGACCGTCGGGGACGTCCAGACCCTCTGGCTCGGCGCGACGATTGGTGCCACCGCCGGCGCCACCGCCGTCGCCAACGGGTCGCCCGAGCCGCAGACGGCGGCGCTCGCGATGCTCGGGGGCGCCCTCGCCGGGACCATCGGGGCCAACTATGCCCTCGTCCGCCGATACGACCACACACGAGGTGAGGCGAACCTCGTCACCATCGGTAGCGGCGCCGGTGCGCTCATGGGCCTGGGCGTCGGGCTCCTCGCGCAGGAGCAGGGTGAGCGGGACGGGGCGACGAGCCTCGCCGCTGCGACCGCCGGCGCGGCGGTCGGCGCCCTGATGACCGCGCGCTTCCTCGAGCCGGTCCGCGATGCGGGCCGGGTCAGCGCGCTCGATCGACTCCGTCTCGATCCGTTGGCGGCCGTCGCCGCCGCGACCGGCCGCCCGGGACGTCACGCGCTCCTCTCGTACACCTTCTGACCTCTTCATGGACTCCTCAACCTTCCTGAGCCGTCTCCTCGACAGCGTCCGCGGTCTCCTCGAGTACCTGCCCGCGATGTTCGGCGCGGCGGCGGTGATCACGATCGGCTACGTCCTCGCCAAGCTCGCGCAGCGCGCGGTGGGGCGCGTCCTCCGCCGGATGCACCTCAACGACGTGCTCAAGCGCGGCGGCATCCCCGCGCACGACCACACCGGCCAGCCGGTCAATCCGACGCGGGTGGTCGCGAACCTGATCTTCTGGCTGATCCTCTTCACCGCGATGCTCGTCGCCGCCGACGCGCTCGGGATCGACTACCTCGGCCAGGTCTTCTCCGAGCTCCTGAGCTACGTGCCGAGCGTGATCGCGGCGGTCGTAATCGTGATCCTCGGGATCGTGCTCGGGGATTTCGTCTCCGCGCTGATCACGGCCTCGACGCAGAATCTCGACGGCGGGCCGACCCTCGCGCGGGCGGGGAAGGGGGGCGTCATCCTGCTGGCGACCTTCATGGCGCTGCAGGAGCTCGGGGTCGCGACCGACATCGTGACGACCGCCTTCGCGATCATCTTCGGGGCGCTGGCCCTCGCGCTCTCGCTCGCCTTCGGGCTGGGGAGCCGCGACCTCGCGGGCGAGGTGACGCGCCGGTGGTACGAGTCGTGGCGGACCGAGCGGGAGCGGATCAAGCGCGAGCTCGCGTCGGAGGAACGGGCCGAGGAGGGGGCGGCGCGCCCCCCGTCCGAGGGCGGCACCCCCTGATTTCCGATTGAACCGGGGGTCCGGGGCGGGTAACTTGAGGGGTCGCGTCCGAGGGGCGCGGCCCCTCTTCTCTCCCCCGCCGCCATGACCGCGCCGAACAATCGCGAACGCATCCTGCCGCGCCTCATCCAGGACGAGGTGCGCGAGTCGTTCATCAACTACTCGATGAGCGTCATCGTGAGCCGTGCACTGCCGGACGTGCGCGACGGCCTGAAGCCGGTGCACCGGCGCGTGCTCTACGCGATGAACGAGCTCGGGCTCGTCCCGGGGCGGGCGTACAAGAAGTCGGCGACCGTCGTCGGCGACGTGCTCGGCAAGTACCATCCGCACGGCGACCAGTCGGTCTATGACGCGCTCGTCCGCATGGTGCAGGACTTCTCGCTGCGCTACCCGCTCGTGGACGGGCAGGGGAACTTCGGCTCGGTCGACGGCGACCCGGCGGCGGCGTACCGGTACACCGAGTCGCGCCTGACGAAGGTGGCGGTCGAGATGCTGACCGACATCGACAAGAACACCGTCGACTTCGCCCCGAACTTCGACGACCGCCTCGAGGAGCCGACGGTCCTGCCGTCGGCGCTGCCCAACCTCCTGGTGAACGGCTCGGCCGGCATCGCGGTCGGCATGGCGACCAACATCCCGCCGCACAACCTCCGCGAGGTCGCGGCGGCGATCACGGCGATGATCGACGACCCCGAGGTCCCGTCGGCGACGCTGCGCGGGCTTGTGAAGGGGCCGGACTTCCCCACGGGCGCGTTCATCTACGGGCGCGCGGGCATCGGCGACTATCTCGAGACGGGGCGCGGCAAGGTGATCATGCGCGCGCGCGCGGTGGTCGAGGAGAAGGAATCCTCGAACAAGTCGCAGATCGTCGTCACCGAGCTCCCGTACCAGGTGAACCGCGCCAACCTCGTGGCGAGCATCGCCGAGCTGGTGCGCGACAAGAAGATCGAGGGGGTCTCCGACCTCCGCGACGAGTCGGACGCGCAGACGCGCATCGTCATCGAGCTCAAGCGGGACGCCATCCCGAAGGTCGTGCTGAATCAGCTGTACAAGCACACCTCGATGCAGAGCACCTTCGGCGTGATCATGCTCGCGCTCGTCCCGGATCCGGCGACGAAGCGGCTGGTCCCGAAGGTGATGGGGCTCCGCGAGGTGCTGCAGCACTGGATCGCGCACCGGCACGAGGTGATCGTCCGGCGCACGCAGTTCGACCTCGACAAGGCGAAGGAGCGCGAGCACATCCTCGAGGGCCTCAAGATCGCGGTCGACAACATCGACGCGGTCATCAAGGTCATCCGGGGGTCGGCGGACACGCCGGAGGCGAGCGCCGAGCTGCAGAAGCGCTTCAAGCTCTCGGAGAAGCAGGCCGAGGCGATCCTCAACATGCGCCTGGCCAAGCTTACCGGCCTCGAGATCGACAAGCTCGAGGAGGAGCTCCGTGAGGTGCGCGCGCAGATCGCCGCGCTGGAGGCGCTGCTGGCCTCGCACCCGAAGCGGATGCAGGTGATGAAGGACGAGCTCGGCGCCCTGGTCGCCGAGTACGGGGACGAGCGCCGCACGGAGATCGTGGGCGACGAGGGGGAGTTCTCGATCGAGGACCTCATCGCGAACGAGGAGGTCGTCGTGACGATCTCCCACGCCGGCTACATCAAGCGGACCTCGATCTCCACCTACCGCAAGCAGCGGCGCGGCGGCGTGGGGACCAAGGGGACGGAGCTCCGCACCGACGATTTCGTCGAGCACCTTTTCGTCGCCAAGACGCACGACTACCTGCTCGTCTTCACGCAGGACGGGCGGTGCTTCTGGCTCAAGGTGCATGAGATCCCCGAGGGCGCGCGCGCGGCCAAGGGGAAGCCGATCGTCAACCTGATCAACGTCGCGGCCGACACCGAGGTGAAGGCGATCGTTCCGGTGAAGGAGTTCACCGAGACCGAGTTCCTCCTCTTCTGCACGCGGCAGGGCACGGTCAAGAAGACCGCGCTCAACGAGTATTCGAACGTCCGCTCCACGGGCGTGAAGGGGATCAAGCTCGAGGACGGCGACGAGCTCGTCGACGTGCAGATCACCTCGGGGTCGAACGACGTGGTCCTCGTCACGAAGCACGGCCTCAGCATCCGGTTCCATGAGGATGAGGTCCGCGGGATGGGGCGCGACACGACCGGCGTGAAGGGGATCGCCCTCGGCGCGGGGGATCGCGTCGTCGGGATGGTCGTGGTCAAGCGCGACGCCTCCCTCCTCGTCGTCACCGAGCTCGCGATGGGTAAGCTCACGAAGGTCGACGAGTACCGGGTGCAGGGCCGTGGCGGGAAGGGGACGCTCACGGTGCGCCGCACCGAGAAGACCGGGGACGTCGCCGGCCTCCTCGAAGTGCTCCCCGAGGATGGCCTGATGCTCATCACCCGCGGGGGCCAGTCGCTGCGCTGTGCGGTGAAGGACATCCGGGAGACCGGCCGGGTTGCGCAGGGGGTGAAGCTCAAGAACCTCGAGCTCGGCGACGTTGTCGCGGCGATCGCCCGCGTCGTCTCCGACGACAAGGACGGCGACGGCGGTGATGAGTCCGGCGACGACGGCCAGCTCGCCCTCGGCGCGACCGAGTGACGTGATGGCGTCGCACGCGACCGTCGCCTGAGGGCGCGGCGCATTGGCGCGACCCGCGGGGGCGGCACGGACGACGTGCCGCCCCCGCGTCGTTGTAGCTTCCGCGGATGCGATTCCTCCTTTGGTTCCCCTGCGCGGCGGTGCTCGTCGCGGCTGGCTGTCGCGCGACCCCGCCCGGCGATCCCGACCTCACGCGCGTCGATTCGGCCGGTGTCCGCCTCCTTACCTCGCGTCACGCGGAGACGTCCCTCGCGTGGCGGGTGGAGGAGATCGGGCTCCTCTCGGCGGCGGACGGGACCCCCTGGCGCTTCGACCGCGTGGCGCCGGACCTCGTGCAGGCGGACCGCGCGGGGCGGACCTATGTGCTCGTCGGGGATTCCATGATCGTCCGCTTCGGGCGGGACGGCAGGTCCGACCGCGTGCTCGGGGCGCGCGGGACCGGGGCCGGGGCCTTCGTGCGACCCACGAGCATCGGGACGCAGGGGGATTCGCTCGTCGTCCTCGATGTCGGGAAAGGCGCCCTCGTACGATTCGGGCCGTCGCTCGATTCGCTCCCAGATCGTCCGCTCGCGGGCGCGCTCCTGGGAGCGAGCTGGCTCCGGTTCCGCGTCGGCGGGGTCTGGCGGTGGCAGGAGGGCGTCCTCGTCGGTGATACGGTCTCCGGGGCGACGCTCGTCCCCGGTGTCGCGACGCTCCCGCCCCACGCCGTCGGCCCGCGACTCCTCGTTGCGGAGGCGACGGGCTATGTGGTGCGGCTCTTCGAGGGGCCGCGACTCCTCGCCGTGCTCCGTCGCGACGCGGGGACGCCGCTCGGGCGGCTCGACGCGGTCGCGCTGCAGTCGGATGCGCACATGTATGTGCGCCGCGTCCCCGCGGGCGACACCACGGCCGTCGTCGACGTCTTCGGCACCGACGGGGCGTATCGGGGCACCTGGGCGAGCGGGGCGCTCCCCGTCGCCCTGCTCCCGAACGGCGAGATGCTCCGTCCGCGACCGGCGGATGACGGCGTCGGTGTGGTGATCGCGCGACTCCGGGTGGTGCGCTGATGGCGCCGCTGGGCCGGCTGGCCCTCCTCCTCGCTGCGGCGACGATCGCCGCCCCCCTCGCCGCCCCCCTCGCGGCGCAGCCCGCGACCACCGTCATCCTGGTCCGGCACGCTGACAAGGCGACACACCCAGCGGCCGACCCGCCGCTCACCGAGGTGGGTACGGCCCGTGCGGCCGCCCTCGCCGTCGCGCTCGGCGACGCCCGCGTGACGGTCGTCGCGCACACACCGACGCTCCGCACCCGCGAGACCGCACGCCCCGTCGCGGAGCGATTCGGCCTCACGCCCACGGTGCTCCCGGCCGGGCCCGCCGCCGCGCAGACCGAGGCGGTTGCCGCGCTCGTGCGCGCCCATCCGGGCGGGACGCTCGTCATCGTCGGGCATTCGAACACCGTGCGGCGCTGGATCGCCGCGCTCGGTGGCCCCGCGCGCCCCGACCTCTGCGACCACGAGTACGACGACCTCTTCACGCTGGTGATCGACGCCGCCGGCTCCCGGCTGGTGCACGCGCGGTATGGCCCCCCGAATCCGGCTCCGTCCGCCCCCTGCGAGGCGATGGGGCCCGGCCGCCGGTGACCCACCGCGGCTCCCGGCCACTCCCCGCCGCATTGCGAGGCCATGGGTGGTGGGGGAGATTTCGCCAATGACCTTGACGACCGCGGCGAACGACCTCGTGACGCTGGATGCGCTCCGCGCGGCGGCGGCGCTGTTGCGGGGGGTGGCGGTGCGCACGCCGCTCCTGCCGGTCGATCCCCTCGCTGAGCGTGCCGGCGTCCCGGTGTACGTGAAGCCCGAAATGCTCCAGCGGGGCGGGGCTTTCAAGTTCCGCGGCGCGTACACCTTCCTCGCCTCGCTCTCACCGGAAGCGCGTGCGGCCGGTGTGATCACCGCGAGTTCGGGGAACCACGGGCAGGCGGTCGCGCTCGCCGCAAAGCTCTTTGGCGTCTCGGCGACGATCGTGATGCCGACCACGGTGCCGCGGGCGAAGCGGGACGGTGCCGTGCGTCTGGGCGCGCGATGCTTCTACGCTGGCGTCACCACGCAGGAACGGATGGAGCGCGCGCTCGAGATCCAGGCGGCGGAGGGGCTCACGATGGTGCCGCCCTACGACGACCCGACGATCATCGCGGGGCAGGGAACGCTCGGGCTTGAGATCGCCGAGGACCTTCCGGATGTCGGCACCGTGCTGGTCCCGATCGGCGGGGGCGGGTTGAGCTCCGGGGTTGCGGCGGCGGTCAAGTTCCTCGCTCCGCGGGTCCGGGTCATCGGCGTCGAGCCGGAGGGGGCGCCGAAGTATTCGCGCGCCCGGGCGGCCGGGGCGCCGGTGACGATCCCGGCGCACCCGGAGGGACTCGCCGATGGTCTCCTCGCGGTCCGGATCGGTTCGCGCAACTTCGACCATCTCGGCGCCTTCCTCGACGACGTGGTCACCGTCCCCGACGGTGCACTGCCGTGCGCGGTGCAGCTCCTCCTCGACCGGATGAAGCTCGTCTGCGAGCCGAGCGGGGCGATCACCGTGGCGGCACTCCTCCTTGGTCTCGTGGTGCCGCAGGGGCCCACGGTCTGCGTCCTGAGCGGTGGCAATGTCGAGTGGGACGGGCTGCGCCGACTGATTGGTGACGGAGGGATGCCATCGTGACGATGCGGTGTCCCTCCTGTGGCGGGGTGTATGGCGGTGACGCGCGATTCTGTACGCGGGACGGGTCCCGGCTCGTCGCCGTCGCGACGACGGTAATCGATGCCGCAACGGCGACCGCCGCCGACGCGCCCGTCGCCGCCGGCGCCCCGGTGCCGACGCGCGTGATGCAGGCGGTGACCCCGGCGACCCCCGTCGGTCATGGCAACATGACGGGCCAGGTCCTCGACGGCCGCTATCAGATCATCAAGAAGGTCGGCGAGGGTGGGATGTCATACGTCTACCTCGCCGTCGACGCGGTGACGCAACAGCGGTTCGCGATCAAGATCCTCTCCCCGGGGCTGGCGGCCGATCCGAGCGCGATGGCGCGGCTCCGGCGCGAAGCGGAGCTCGGTGCGAAACTCGCGCATCCGAACGTCTGCCACATCGAGCGGCTCGGGGAGGCCGTGGGAGGCCTCGTCTATGTGGTGATGCCGTTCATCGAGGGGGAGATCCTCAGTGACCGGAATTACCGCGTCGGCCGGACGACGCTCGCCGACACCGTGAAGTTCATCGGGCAGATCGCGGACGGGCTACACGTGGCACACGAGCTCTCGATCGTGCATCGCGACCTGAAGCCCGAGAACATCATGGTCTGCCGGGACGCCGCGGGGGTCGAGCAGGCGGTGGTGATGGACTTCGGCCTCGCGAAGGAGCGGAAAACCGGCGTGGAGCGCGAGAAGCTCACGGCGACGGGGATCATCCTCGGGACCCCGGAGTTCATGAGCCCCGAGCAACTGCGCGGGAAGCCGCTCGACGCCCGCAGCGACATCTTCGCGCTCTCGCTGATGGCCTACGAAATGCTCACGGCGAAGCTCCCGTGGGAGGGGCGGAACGCCCAGGAGATGATGGTCGCACGCCTGCGGCAGGAGCCGATCCCGGCGCGCACGCATCGTCCCGAGCTGCCGCACGGCGTGGACGCCGTGCTGCTCAAGGCGATCGCGCGGGCGCCCGAGGATCGCTACGCGACCGCGCCCGAGTTCGCCCGGGCGCTGCGGCAGGCCGCCGAGTGACTCCGACGCGGCGCGTCGTCGCCGCGTGCGCCGCCCTCCTCGCGGTCGCCAGCGGTGGGTCGGCCCACCCGCTCGCGGCGCAGGTGCCCGGCGTCGACGTCCTGCGGTATCGCTTCGCCATCGACCTGCCGCGGCGCGGTACGGAGATCGCGGTCCGGGCGACGCTCACCGTCGCGCGGGGGCAGGCGATCCGGGTGCTCCCGCTCGACCTCCTCGCCCCGATGCGGGTGACCGAGGTGGAGGTCGGGTGCGCGCAGCCGCGCCGCGTGGTCGCCGAGCACGATGGCCGCGTGGTGCGCATTCCGCTCCCTGCCGCGCGCGCCGCGCGCGACACCGTCTGCGTCATGGTGCACTACCGCGGCTCGCCCCGCGACGGGCTGATCATCTCGGCCGACAGCGCCGGGCGGTGGCAGGCGTTCGGGGACAACTGGCCCAACCGGGCGCGGCATTGGCTCGCGACCGTCGATCATCCGTCGGACAAGGCGCCGGTCGAGTTCATCGTCGATGCGCCGGCGGGACGACGGGTCGTCGCGAACGGGACGGAGCGTGGGCTCGCCTTCCTCCTCGGCGGACGGCAGCGGAGCACCTGGGCAATCGACGAGCCGATCCCGACCTACCTGATGGTCATCGCCGCGGCGCCGCTCGTGGCCCATCCCCTCGGCGCCACCGCCTGTGGCGCGGGCGAGGGGGGCAGCTGCGTGTTACAGAGCGTCTTCACCGCACCGGAACAGGCGGCGGCGATGCCCGGTCGCTTCGCGGCCGCCGGGGACATCGTCCAGTACTTCGCCCGCACAGTGGGATCGTTTCCCTATCCGCAGCTGAACCATTTACAGAGCAGCACCCGCTTCGGCGGGATGGAGAACGCAGGGGCGATCTTCTACGCCGACCGCCTCTTCCGCACGCCGGACGGCGTGAGCGTCGGGCTCATCGCCCACGAGACCGCGCACCAGTGGTTCGGTGATGCGGTGACGGAGCGGGCCTGGGGGCATCTGTGGCTCTCCGAGGGCTTTGCCACCTACTTCGCCGCGCTGTACACGGCGCACGCATTCGGGGACAGCGCCTTCCAGGCCGACCGCGAGGCGATCCGCGACGCGGTGCGTCAGGGTGCGGTCACCGCGACGCGCCCGGTGCTCGACACGGCGCAGACGGAGCTGGTGCAGCTCCTCAACACCAACAGCTACCAGAAGGGGGGCTTCGTCCTCCATATGCTCCGGCAGGAGGTCGGAGACCG
>DAISWY010000072.1:0-10726 GCA_036826135.1 Gemmatimonadaceae bacterium
GGTTGAGGGCCTGCAGCATCACCGGGCCCTGCTGCCAGAACGGGAGCTTGAACACCTCGTAGCCGCGGTAGGTCGTCGAGACCGGCGTCTCGATCTCCACCTTCCAGTTCGCCAGGTCAGCCTTCGTGAGGAGCCCGCCCTGTTCCTGCACGGCGCGCACCATCTCGTCGGCGATGTCACCCAGATAGAAGCGCCGGTACGCCGCGTAGATGGCTTCCTTGCGTGACTTCCGCTGCCGCAGCGCCTGCGCTTCCGCCTCGACGAGCTTACGGAACGTCGCGGCGAGGTCGGGTTGCCGGAAGATCTCGCCGGGCTCCGGTGCCTCACGCGCCTCACCTAAATGCGGCAGGAAGACCGCGGGCGAGTACTTCCACTCCTTCAACTGCTTCGCGTTCGACTGGATGGTGTTCGCGAGCTGCGCCTCCATCGCGTAGCCCTCCTCCGCCATCTGGATGGCCGGCGCGAGGACCTGCGCGAGCGACATCGTCCCGTACTCGGCGAGCATAGTCATCAGGCCACCGGGCGTCCCGGGCGTCACCATCGCGAGTGGGCCGAAGTCAGGCGGGAAGCGATATCCCTTCGACAGGTAGAACTCCGCCGTCGCGCCGTTTGGAGCGACACCCAGCGCATTGATGCCGATCACCTTCTTCAGGCCCGGGTGGTAGATCAGCGCCTGCGTCTCGCCGCCACAGCCCAGGGTATCCCACATCGTGCAGACCGCGGCGAGCATCGCGGCCGCGGCGTCGACCGCGTTGCCACCCTGCTGGAAGATCATCGCGCCCGCCGTGGCACCGAGCGGCTTCCCCGTGACGGCGACCCAGTGCTTACCGTGCAGTTGTGGCCGCTCGGTGCGGGTCTGCGCCGTGAGCGGCGCGGTGCCGCTGGCCATCAGGACGACGAGGGTGACGAACGACGCAATCGCGTGGCGGACGGTGGGGCGGCGAGTCGGGCGCATACGGGTCGGGTGGAGGACGAGCGGAAGATGCACGGCCGGATGGGGATGAGCCACGGGGCGCCGGGGTTTTCCGCACGCGCGACCGGGACTTCGCTCTCGCTCGGCCACCCCATCCGCCCTAGGGTGCCCCTATGCCCCCCGAGCCACTCTTCCACGCACGCGACCTCACGAAGGTCTATCGCATGGGGGAGGTCGAGGTGCCGGCGCTCCGAGGCGTGGACCTCGACCTGTATCCCGGCGAGTTCGTCGTGATCCTCGGGCCGTCGGGGAGCGGGAAGTCGACGTTGCTCAACATCCTCGGGGGGCTCGACGCCCCGACCAGCGGCACGGTCACCTTCCGGGACCACGTGCTCACGCAGGCCGAGGAGGGTGAGCTCACCCGGTATCGACGCGAGCACGTCGGCTTCGTCTTCCAGTTCTACAACCTGATTCCGAGCCTCACCGCCGTCGAGAACGTCGAGCTGGTGACGTCACTCGTCGAGGGCGCACACGGGCATGTACCCGCGGACCCAGCGGAGACCCTGGCGTTGGTGGGGCTCGGTGAGCGGCTCGACGCCTTCCCGGCTCAACTCTCCGGCGGCGAGCAGCAGCGCGTCGCCATCGCGCGCGCGGTCGCCAAACGGCCTGATGTGCTCCTCTGCGATGAACCCACGGGAGCGCTCGATGTGGAGACGGGGAAGCTTGTTCTCGCCGCGCTGCAACGCGCCAACCGCGAGTTCGGCACGCTCACTGTGGTGATCACCCACAATGCGTCGGTGGCGGGAATGGCGGACCGGGTCCTTCGGCTCCGCAGCGGCGCCATCGTCGGCGACGAGCGGAATCCCACCCCGACGACGCCGGAGGCGCTCGTCTGGTGAGGAGCCTGATGGATCGGAAGCTCGCACGCGATCTGCGGAGCCACCTCGGTGCACTCGTGGCCATCGCGGTGGTCGTCGCGTGTGGGCAGGCGGGGTTCCTCGCGATGCGCACGATGGCGCGCACGCTCGAGCGCGCGCAGGTGACGTACTACCGCACCGTCCGCTTCCCGGACCTCTTCGCCACGGTCCGGCGGGCGCCCGATGCCGTGGTCCCGACGCTGCGGGCGATCCCGGGGATCGCGCGCCTCGAGGTGCGAGCCGTGGGCGATGTCGTCGTCCGGGTGCCGGGACTGCGCGAACCGGCCACGGCGCACCTGGTCGGGATCCCCCTGACCGATTCGGCGCGCCTCAACACCCTCGTCCTGCGGTCCGGTCGACGTCCGTTCCCGGGGGAGCGCGACGCGGTACTGCTCAGCGAGGGCTTCGCCGCGGCAAATCATCTCGTCCTCGGCGACACGCTCGGGGCGGTGATCGGCGACCGTTGGCGCGCGCTCCGGGTGGTCGGGACCGCCGTCACCGCGGAGTTCGTCTACGAGATCCGCCCCGGGGATATGCTCCCCGATGCGAGGCGCTATGGAATCGTCTGGCTCGATGCCGACGTCGCAGCCGATGCCCTTGGTCTCCGTGGCGCCTGGAACGAGGTCGCCGCCACCCTCGCGCCTGGCGCCGACACCGCACGTGTGCTGGCCGCGCTGGATCGCGCCCTCGATCGGTATGGCACCCCGGGCGCGTACACGCGCGAGCAGCACGCCTCGCATCGCTTCCTGAGCGAGGAGATCCGGCAGAACCAGACTTTCGCGCTCGTCCTGCCGATGATCTTTCTCGGGGTCGCGGCATTTCTGGTGCACCTCGTCCTCGGTCGTGTGGTGGCGCAGCAGCGCGAGCAGGTGGGGACGCTGACGGCCTTCGGGATGCCGCCGCGGATGCTGCTCCGCCACTACGGACTCTTCGCGCTCGTCCCCGTCTCGGCGGGGACCCTCCTCGGCGCAGGGATCGGCCTCTGGTTCGCGCAGTACCTCGCGTCCGTGTATGCGGACTTCTTCCGCTTCCCGACGCTCCGACTCGCGCTGCATCCCGCCGAATTCACGGTGGCGGTGATCATCGCGATTGCCGCGGCGGGGCTCGGGGCGGTCGGCGCGCTCCGCCGATTGCTCGCGCTCGCTCCTGCTGAGGCGATGCGACCGGAGCCGCCGGCCACCTACGCGCACGGCCGCGTCGAGCGCCTGCTCGCGCGTTGGGCGCAGCGTCCCGTCCCGCGGATGACGCTTCGGAACCTCACGCATCGGCCGTGGCGGACCGCGCTCGGTGCGCTGGGCATCGGGCTCGGGGCAGCGGTGGTCGTGGCTGGCACCTTCGGCTTCGATGCCGTCCGGCGGATGCGCACCGTGCTCTTCGAGCACGCGGACCGCGCGGATGTGACCATCATCTTCGGCGAGTCGCAGGGGACGCGCGCGGTCGCCGTCGCGCGGGAGATCCCCGGGGTGCTCGCGGCCGAGCCAATCCGTGAAATCGGCGTGCGAATCCGGCACGGGCATCGGAACCGACGCACCGCGCTCGTGGCCGTCGACGAGGACGCGCGACTCCGTCAGGTCGTCGATCTGCACGGGCGCGTGGTGCGGGTGCCCGACGGCGGCATCGCGCTCGGGACGACGTTGGCCCGCGTGCTCGGGGCTGCCGTCGGCGATACCGTGGACCTTGAGTTCCTCGACGGGCGAGATCGCCGACGGAGCGCACCGGTGACCGCGGTGGTCGAGGATCTCGCCGGGCTGAATGCCTATGTACCGCAGGAGATGTTCGGAGCGCTCGTGGGCGTGTCGGAGGCGGTGAGCGCGATCGGGCTCGCCGTCGATCCCGCCGCGACCGATGCCGTCTATGCGAGACTCACCCGTGCGCCGGCGGTCCGCGCGGTCACCGTCCGTGCCGCGGTCCGGCGTGCCTTCGACGAGACGCTGCGCCGCAACTTCGTGATCGTGCTCACCACGCTCGTGAGCTTCGCGGCCGCGCTGGCCGCCGGCACCATCTACAACGCCGGTCGCGTCGCGCTCTCGGAACGTGCACGGGACCTCGCCAGCCTGCGGGTCTTGGGGCTGACCCGCGGCGAGGTCGCGCGGATTCTCTTCGGCGAGCTCGCGACCCTCGGGGTGATCGGGGTGCCGGTCGGCGTGGTGATCGGCATCGGGTTCGCCGCGGCGACCGTCGCCTCGTTCGGCGAGACCGAACTCTTTCGGATGCCGCTCGTGATCGGTTGGCGCACCATCGCGGCGGCCATCGCGATCCCGATGGCGGCGGGGATGGCGGCGGCGCGGCCGCTGCGTCGGCGACTCGACCGGTTGGACCTCATCGGTGTCCTCAAGACGCGGGAGTGACGGGATGCGAGACAGGCGTTGGTGGGCCGTGGTGGCGGCCGTGGTGGTCGTGCTCGTGGGCGGGGTCTGGTGGCGATTCGCGCCGCGCGGGCTCGCGGTCGAGACCGCGGTCGTGACACGAGCAACGTTCGAGGAGGTCCTCGTCGAGGAGGGACGCACGCGCGCGCGGTGGCATCTCGACCTCGCCGCACCGGTGACGGGGGCGTGGACCCCGGGACCGCTGTCCGTCGGCGATACCATCCAGGCGGGGATGCCCGTCGGCGTGCTCACCGCTGCCGCGGCCGATCCCGCCACCGCGCGTCAAGTCGTCGCGCAGGTGGGTGCAGCGGAGGCCACGGTGGAGGCCGCGCGTGCCGTCGAGCGTGCGGCGCTCGCTGCCGCGCTGGAATCGGGGCGCAGTGCCGCGCGTGTGGAGCGTCTCGGGCCGATCGGTGGGATTTCGCCGCAGGCGCTCGACGAGGCGCGTGCCATCGCCGACGCGCGTCAGCGGGAATACGAAGCGGCGCGCGCGCGGGTGACGGCGGCGGTCTTCGCCCGGGACGCGGTGCGTGCGCTGCTTCCCGGCGCGAGCGCACCGGTCACCGTGCGCGCCCCCACGGCGGGCGTGGTGCTTCGGGTCGACGAGGAGCATCCGCGGGTGGTCCCCGCCGGATCGCCCCTGCTGATGCTCGGCGCCTTTGGCTGGCCCGACATCGTGGTCGACGTCCTGAGCCGTGACGCGCCTCGCATCCCGGCCCGCGCGTCGATGCGTGTGCTCAGCGGCTCCGACACGCTGTTCGCGCGCGTGCGGCGGGTCGAGCCGACGGCGCGCACGATCCGATCTGCGCTCGGCGTCGACGAACAACGGGTCCAGGTGATCGGAGAAGTCCTCCGGGCGCCGAGGACGCTCGGGCACGACTTCGCCGTGGAGGCGCGCATCGTCCTCGCCCGTCTCCCACAGGCCCTGGTCGTCCCGACGGGGGCGCTCGTGCGTGATGGCGACCGCTGGGCGGTCTATGTGGTCGACGACCGACGGCGGGTGCGTCTCACGTCGATCCACCTCCTCGCGCGTGGGGAGACGCAGGCGGCGGTGGAGGGTCTGCGTGAGGGGCAGCGGGTCGTCGTCTATCCGCCGGAGGCGCTCAGCGCTGGGAGACGGGTGCGCGAGTAGCGCCGTCGTGGGCCCGGCCGACGCTTACGCGAATCGCGCCTGCGTCTCGCGTACGGCCTGCGCCAGCCGCGCCACGTCCTCGGACGCGCTGTACACCCAGAAGCTCGCCCGCACCGTCGCCGGCACGCCGAGCGCACGCATCAGTGGCTGGGCGCAGTGGTGACCCGCGCGCACGCAGACGCCGGCCACATCGAGCGTCGTCGCCACGTCGTGCGGATGCACACCGTCGATCGCGAAGCTCACGACCCCGCTGCGTCCGGCAGCGTCCGCGGTCCCGAAGAGGGTGACCCCGGGGATCGCCGAGAGCGCGGTCATCGCCTCGCCGGTGAGCGCGACCTCATGCGCCCGCACCGCGTCCACGCCGAGACCCTCGACGTACGCGCACGCGGCGGCGAGCCCCACCGCACCCTCCACGTTCGGCGTGCCGGCTTCGAACTTGTGCGGCAGCACGTTCCAGGTGGAGGAGCGATCCTCCACCCACTCGATCATGTCGCCACCGAACTGGTAGGGCGGCATCGCCTCGAGGAGCGCGCGGCGCATCACAAGACCGCCGATGCCCATCGGGCCGCCGAGCTTGTGTCCGCTGAAGGCGTAGGCGTCCACCCCGAGCGCGTCGACCGTGCATCGGAGATGCGGCACCGCCTGCGCGCCGTCGCAGACGACGAGCGCGCCAGCGGGGAGCCCCGGGCCGAGCGGTGCCCCACCCGCGCTGCGCTCACGTGCGATCCGAACGATTGCTTCCACGGGGTGGATTGTCCCGAGCGCGTTCGAGACGTGCCCGAAGGCGACGACTTTTGTTCGTGCGTCGATCAGCGAGGCAAGGTGGGCGAGGTCGATCGTCCCGGCGGGGCCGAGCTCGGCGATGCGGAACTCCGCCCCCGTCGCCAGCGCGAGCTGCTGCCACGGGACGAAGTTCGCGTGATGCTCCATCCGCGTGACGACGAGGTTGTCCCCAGGCCCGACCTGCGCGCGACCCCACGCCGTGGCGATCAGGTTCATCGCCTCGGTGCTGCCGCGGGTGAAGACGAGGGTGTCTGCATCCGCGACGCCGAGGAAGCGGGCAATCCGCGCCCGCGCGTCGTGATAGGCCTCGGTGGCCGCGGCCGCGAGCGCGTAGGCCCCGCGGTGCGGGTTCGCGTTCGCCTCGCGGTAGTAGCGCTGAATGGCGTCGAGGACCGCCACCGGCTTCTGTGTCGTCGCCGCCGAGTCGAGGTAGACGAGCGCGGGAGACGCCGCGAGGAGCGGAAAATCGGATCGCGGGGCGAGGGGACCGGTGCTCATCGGCGGATCGGTCGGGGGGCGGGGCTCAGGACGCCGGCGCCGGGGCGACCGACTCGGTGCTCACCGTGCCGGCGCCGTCGAGTGCCGCCTTGAAGGCGTGCCAGGCGAGCGAGGCGCACTTCACCCGCATCGGGAACTTGGACACGCCGGAGAGGGCCCGCAGTGGGCCGAGCCCCTTCAGGACCGCGGCGTCCGTCTCGGTCCCGGTGAGGACCCGGTGCATCGTGTCATAGAGCGTGAGCGCCTCGGCGCGGGTCTTCCCCTTCACCGCCTCGGTGAGGAGGGAGGCCGAGGCCTTGGAGATCGCGCAGCCGACGCCCTGGAAGGAGAGCTCCGCGACGCGGTCCCCGTCGACGCGCACCCAGATGGTCAGCTGGTCGCCGCAGTTCGGGTTCTTCCCGTCGGCAGAGCAGCTCGCCGCCGGCATCGGATGGAAGTTCCGGGGCCGGCGGTTGTGGTCCAGGATGACCTCCTGGTACAGCGCGTCGAGGGTCGCGTCGCTCACCCGGGGAATCTACTCCAGCGTAGTGTGCGTGAACCGCTCGAAGACCGCCCGCTCCAGCGTCATGCGGAGCGCGTCGATCTCGATCGTCTCCAGCACCTCCGCCGCGAAGGCGTAGGTCAGGAGCGCCTTCGCGTTCTCGGCGGAGATTCCGCGGCTCTTCAGGTAGAAGAGCGGGAGCTCGTCGAGCCGGCCCACCGTCGCGCCGTGCGTGCACTTCACGTCGTCCGCGAAGATCTCGAGCTGCGGCTTGGTGTCGACCCGCGCCTGCTCGGAGAGGAGGAGCGCCTTGTTGGTCTGCTTGCCGTCCGTCTTCTGCGCCTCGGGGTCGACGTAGACCTTGCCGTTGAAGACGCCGTGCGACGCCCCGTCGAGGATCCCCTTGTACAGCTCGCGGCTCGCGCAGGCCTCGGCGATGTGCTCGACGAAGGTCTGGTGGTCCGCGTGCTGCGTGCCGTCGAGGACGTAGAGGCCGTTCAGTCGCGCCTCCCCGTTCACGCCGGTCAGCTTCGTGTAGATGTTCGTGCGCGAGAGGGCGGCCCCCTCCGCGAACGAAAAGGAATGGAAGGCTGCGTCACGACCCTGCGTGGCCTGCACCGTCCCCACGTGGTACGCCGACGAGCCCTCGCGCTGCAGCGTGAAGTGCGCGACGCGCGCGCCGTCCGCCACCACGACCTCGGCGACCGCGTTGATCAGGTATTCGTTCGTCCCGATCTCGACGAACTGCTCGACGACGGTGACCGCGCTGGCGCGGTCGGCGACGATGAGGAGACGCGGGTGGATCGCGGCCCCCTGCGCCTGCGCGTCGGTCACGTGCAGGATGTGCAGCGGCAGCTCCACCGTCTCCTCGACGGGGACGTGTACCACGACGCCGTCCTGCATGAAGGCCGTGTTGAGGGCCGTGAAGGCCGCCTCGTCGAACGCGGCGAGCGACCCGAGATGCGCCTGCACCCACTCCGGCCGCTCGCGGAGCGCGTCGGAGAGCGTGCTGACGTGCACGTCCGCCGGGAGGCCGGCGAACTGCGACAGCCCCGGCTCGAACCGCCCGTTCACGAACACCAGCCGGTGCCACGACGGGTCGATGAGCCACGGCGTCAGGTCGGCTGCGCTGACGGTGGTCGGGCCCGGCTTGATCGCCTTGAAGCGGCGCTCGGCGATCGGCGTGACCGAGGTGAAGTGCCAGTCCTCGTTCCGCGTCGTCGGGAACCCGAGGGCGTGGAAGCGGTCGAAGGCCCGTTGACGCAGGGCGGGGAGCCAGGCCGGCCCCTCGGTGCCCCCGTTCGCCGCGGCCGCGGCGAACTGCTCGGCGTAGTTCGAGACCGAGCTCACGCGCCGACGGGCTCCAGCAGCCAGTCGTATCCCTTGGCCTCGAGCTCGAGCGCGAGCTCCTTGCCGCCCGACTTGATGATGCGCCCGCCCGCGAGGACGTGCACATGGTCGGGGACGATGTAGTTGAGGAGACGCTGGTAGTGCGTCACCACGATCGTCGCGTTGTCGGGGCGCTTGAGCTTGTTCACGCCCTCGGCGACGATGCGCAGGGCATCGATGTCGAGTCCCGAGTCGGTCTCATCGAGCACCGCGAGCGTCGGCGCGAGCACCGCCATCTGCAGGATCTCATTGCGCTTCTTCTCGCCGCCGGAGAAGCCGGCGTTCACCGAGCGCTGCATCATCGAGGCGTCCATCTCCACGACCTTGAGCTTCTCCTCCATCACGTCGAGGAACTCGATCGGGTCGAGCTCCGGCTCGCCGTGCGCCTTGCGGATCTCGTTGTACGCGGCGCGGAGAAAGTAGGCGTTGGTCACGCCGGGGATCTCGATCGGATACTGGAACGCGAGGAAGACGCCCGCCTGCGCGCGCTCCTCGGCCTCGAGCTCGAGGAGGTCCTGGCCCCGGTACTCGATCGAGCCGGCCGTCACCTCGTAGCCGGGATGCCCCGCGATCACCTGCGCGAGCGTGGACTTGCCGGAGCCGTTGGGCCCCATGATGGCGTGCACCTCGCCGGCGTTGATGGTGAGGGAGATCCCCTTCAGGATCTCCTTGTCACCGGCGGAGGCGTGGAGGTTCGTGATCTTCAGCATATGCGGGAATGTTGGGAAGTGACGGAAGAGTGGCCGATCAGCCGACGGAGCCTTCGAGCGAGATGCCGAGGAGCTGCTGCGCCTCGAGGGCGAACTCCATCGGGAGCTCCTTGAAGACCTCCTTGCAGAAGCCGGCCACGATCAGGCTGATGGCGTGCTCCGCGTTGAGGCCGCGCGCCTTGCAGTAGAAGATCTGGTCCTCGCCGATCTTCGACGTGCTGGCCTCGTGCTCGAGCGTCGCCGAGTTGTTGGCGACCTCGATGTAGGGGAAGGTGTGCGCACCACAGCGGTTCCCGATCAGCATCGAGTCGCACTGCGTGTAGTTGCGGGCGCCCGACGCCTTCGGGAGGACCTTCACCTGCCCGCGGTACGAGTTCTGCCCGCGGCCCGCGCTGATCCCCTTCGAGATGATCGTCGAGCGCGTGTTCCGCCCGATGTGGATCATCTTGGTGCCGGTGTCGGCCTGCTGTGCACCGTTCACGACCGCCACCGAGTAGAACTCGCCGACGGAGTCATCGCCCTGCAGGATCACCGAGGGATACTTCCAGGTGATCGCGGAGCCCGTCTCCACCTGCGTCCAGGAGATCTTGGCGCCGGTGAACGCCTTGCCGCGCTTCGTGACGAAGTTGTAGATGCCGCCCTTCCCCTCGCTGTCGCCGGCGTACCAGTTCTGGACGGTGGAGTACTTCACGGTCGCGCGGTCGAGCGCGACGATCTCCACCACGGCCGCGTGCAGCTGGTGCTCGTCGCGCTTCGGCGCCGTGCATCCCTCGAGGTAGCTCACCGACGCACCCTCGTCCGCGACGATCAGCGTCCGCTCGAACTGCCCCGTGTTCGCGGCGTTGATGCGGAAATAGGTCGAGAGGTCGAGCGGGCAGGTCACCCCCTTCGGCACGTAGACGAACGAGCCGTCGGAGAAGACCGCGGAGTTGAGCGCGGCGAAGAAGTTGTCGGAGTAGGGGACCACCGAGCCGAGGTACTTCTGCACGAGCTCGGGGTGCTCACGCACCGCCTCGCCGAACGAGCAGAAGATCACGCCGGCCTTGGCGAGCTCCGCCTTCATCGTCGTGCCGACCGAGACGGAGTCGAAGATCGCGTCGACCGCGACGCCGGCGAGCCGCTTCTGCTCGGTGAGGGAGATGCCGAGCTTCTCGTAGGTCTTGAGGAGCTCCGGGTCGACCTCGTCGAGCGACTGCAGCGGCTTCACGCTCTTCGGCGCGGAGTAGTACGTATGCGCCTGATAGTCGATCGGCTCGTAGGTGACGTTCGGCCACCGCGGCTCCGTCATCGTCTGCCAGCGGCGGAACGCCTTCAGGCGCCACTCGAGGAGCCACTCTGGCTCTTCCTTCTTGGCCGAGATGAGCCGGATGGTGGCCTCGCTCAGGCCAGGCGGGATCGTGTCGGACTCGATCTCCGTCACGAACCCGTAGGCGTACTCCTTGTTGACCAACGTCTCGATCGATGCGCTCATGGACCCACGTCGTTGCGGTACTTGGACTTGCGTTCCGAAATAGACTAGAAATCTAGTCGGGTATCG
>DAISWY010000073.1:0-7049 GCA_036826135.1 Gemmatimonadaceae bacterium
GATGTCCACAGACTCCGTCCTCCCGCTCGTCCTCGCGGACCTGGAGGCGCTCCTCGGTGTGCGCGGCACGCCGACGGTCGTGCAACATCAGATCTGGTCCCAGGCGATCCCGCAGTACGCGCTCGGACACGAACGCGTGGTCGGGGCCGCGCTCCGCATCGAGTCGGAGCACCCCGGGCTCTACCTCGGGGGGCAGTGGCGCGGCGGTGTTTCGCTCGGTGATTGCCTCGCGCAGGGCCAACAGATGGCGATGCGCGTCGTGCAGGAGCGCGGCGTTCCAAACGTCGCGTCGGTTCGGTTCACGAGCGACGGCGCCGACCGGATGCCGCTGACGGTCTGAACGCGACTACTCGCCGTCGGGGGTCGGACCGGGATCGAGGGTGAAGCGTCCGATGATGGCCGAGAGGCGCACCGCGTGCTCCGTGGCGGCCTCGACCTCCTGCAACAGCGGCGCGATCGATGCGGCATCGGCGCTGTCGGCGATCTCACTCACCGCCACGCCCGCATTCGCCCAGATGGCGGAGACCAGGCCCTGCACCGTCGGTGCAGCCGGCGGCGCCTCGCCCGGCGCCCCTGCAGGTCGCTGCGCCGCGAGGATCATACGCTGCAGCCGCTCGCGGGCCACCTCGGCGCCGTGCCGCTCGCTCAGATCGGTCAGCATCACGATGACGCCGAGGAGCCCACCATCCATCCCGGGAATCGGATCGGCGCGCACCGCGACGGGGGTCCCGACGTCGTGTCCGCGCGCCGTGAGACGGACTTCGCCACGCCACGGACGACGGTCCACGAGCAAGGTCTGAAGCATCGCGGAGATCTGGTCACCCTGCACGAAGGCGCCGGCCAAGTCCTCCAGAGTCTGGAGCTGGCGATGCGGGCCACCAATGAGCCGGGCCACCGCCGAGTTGATCAGCAGGATGTCGCCGTCGGCATCGGTGATGACGACCGGTTCGTCCATTGCCTCCACAGAGCCGCGCATCTTCGCGAGCTGATGCTCCGCGATGAGCACGCGCACGGACCGGAGCTGGGTGACGATATCCGCGACCGAGGCCCCGATGGCCTTCGCGATCGCGCACTCGCGCATCCGCCAGGGGAGCGCGGTGTCCCGGATGTGCTCACGCCACGTGGGATCAGCGGTCGGCGCCGTGCGCGGGCCTGCCGTCGGGGCGGTGCCGGACCAGGTGACATCGTGTGGCTGTTCGCGTCGGAACCACGCGAGATACTCGCCGCGTGCCGCACCGACCCGGACGGCGAGGACGCCGGCGGCGGTGCGCGACAGGGTGGCGAGCGGGGGGTGCTCCTTGCTGATGGCGGCGGTCGCGAAGACCCCCGGCATCGCCTGCGTGTCGAGATAGGCGAAGAGACGCTGGAGGTCGGCCACGGCGGGGGCATCCCCGGTGGTGTGGATCTCTCCGTCGAACCGCAGGGCGGCACCCGTCGCGCCGAGGGGCTGCAGAAGCTGGCGAGGCGTCTCGAAGAGCGCACGCTGCCAATCTCCATCGGCGGAGGTCGCCTCGATCAGACGATGTTCGAGACGGCGCACCAACACCTCGGCCTGCGCCTCCGCGTAGTGCTCGAGCGCCGAGATGCGGGTGGAGACCACCTCGGCGAGCAGCTCGACCGCGGCACGGACGTCGACCGACAGGTATCGTGCGCTGCCATGCGTGCAGTGGAGGAGGCCCCAGACCCGTCCCTCGTGCAGCAGTGAGGCCTCGAAGAGCGCGCCGACGCCGTCGGCGACCAGCTGCGCCCGATCGGCCGGCGGCAGGGCGAGCAGCGAAGCCGCGGTGAGATCCGTGCCGCGCCCCGCCCGCTCCATCGGCGAGTGCATTGGCACCGGGTCAGCGTGCAGATCCATCACCAGCTGCGTGCGATGCCGCAGTTGATGCGCGCGAGCGCCGGCGTGGACGGCGTGCGCCGGCACGCGGCGATGCAGGTGCGCGACGAGTGTCCGGCGCCGCGCCTCCGCGATCACCTCCGCGTGGCCGGCGACGTCGCACCGCTGCATCACGACACGGTCGAACCCCGTCAGCTCGCGCAGCTCGGTGACGACGAGGTCGGCGAGGGCGGCGATCGAATGCGCGGCGCTCAGTCGAGAGACGATGTCGGTGAGCCGCGCCGTGAGCGGCGGGGTCCGCTTGGGCAGCGTCTTCCGCAGGTCCTCGAGCTCGACGAGCACGCTTCCCGTGCCCGGCCGATGCATCGTGACGAGTGCGGTGGTCGTCCCGGTCGCCGTCGTGAGGCGCACGCGCCGCGGCACCGCGAGCGTGAGCGATCCCGCCTCCGTCCACTGGCGCACGGCGTGCGCGAGTTCTGCGCCGAGGCGATCGACACCGTGCCCGACGAGGTCGTCGAGCGCCCATCCGAGCTGCGAGGGGAGGTTCGCGCTGACCTGCATCACCTGACCGTGTGGCTCGGCGACGACGAGCAACACACCATGCGCCTGCACCATCCGCTCGGGATGGTGGAGGATCTGTGACGGCGACGACTGTGCCGATCCGACGGGGGGACGTTCGGCGCGAGGCATGTACGATGGGCTGCGGGGGGTCAGCCACGGCCACCCGGAAGGGCGCCGTGCCATCTATATACGTCGCGGGCCAGGAAAAAGCACTAGTAAAGTTGGGCGAATTTTGGACCATTCGTCAGGAAAGCGTGACGACAGGGGGTCGTGACAAATCGCCCGCCAGACCGTATCTTCGCCCCGGAGGCCCCCTTGGGCCGTCTGGTTGACGCACAGGGCGCACCCCCCCGGGCGCCGAGGTCCCGGGACGTCCGCCTTGGATGGGTGGAGGTGGATGGTGAGCAAAGAGACCGCGATGGTCATCGGGACCCGCGCGAGCCAACTCGCGCTGTGGCAGTCGAACCACATCCGGGACCGCCTCCTGGCGGGACACCCGGCGCTCACCATCACGCTCGAGCGCATCAGCACGCGGGGCGACGAGATCCAGGACCGCCCCTTGGCCGCCATCGGGCGCAACTCCCTCTTCGTCGCCGAGATCGAGGAGGCGCTGCGGGCCCGTCGCATCCGGCTCGCGGTCCATTCCGCGAAGGACCTGCCGTCCACGCTCGGCGCCGAGTTCACCATCGCGGCGTACACCGAGCGCGCCGACCCCCGTGATGCACTGATCTCGAAGGCGGGCCCTCTCGCATCGCTCCCGCACGGGGCGCGAGTGGGAACGTCCAGCCCGCGCCGCGCCTGCCAGCTGAAGGCGCTGCGCCCCGACCTCATCTGCCTCGACATCCGCGGCAACGTCGACACCCGGCTCGCCAAGCTCGACCGCGGCGACTACGACGCGATCGTCCTCGCCGCCGCAGGGCTTGCCCGACTCGGCTGGGACGGCGTGGTCACCGAGTACCTCGATCCCGACCGGATGCTCCCCGCCGTCGCGCAGGGGATCCTCGCGGTGGAAACGCACGCGGACGACGCGGAGGCGCAGGCGCTCTGCGCGGCCCTCGATCACCTCCCGAGCCGTCGGTGTGCGGAGGCGGAGCGCGCCTTCCTCGCCGCGATGGGCGCGGGCTGCAACGCGCCACTCGCGGGCTTCGCGACGATCACCGGCGACACCCTGACGATGACCGCGCTCGTCGGCGCCCCGGACGGGCGGCTCGTGCGCGTGCACCGCGACGGCGCTGTCGACGACGCGGTCGCGATCGGCCAGGCGACCGCGGACGCGCTCGTCGCCTCGGGCGGGTCGACGCTCCTCGCCGAGGCGCTCGCCGCCGGGACGCCGCATGCGTGAGCGGCCGCTGGAGGGGCGCCGCATCGTCGTGACGCGCGCGGCCGCGCAGAGCGCCGCGCTGCTCGACACGTTGCACGCCCTCGGCGCCACGCCGATCGCCGCACCGGCGATCCGGATCCTCCCACCAGAGGATCCGCAACCGCTCGCCGAGGCCCTGCGGCAGCTCGATCGTGTCGACTGGCTCGTGTGCACGAGCGCGAATGCCGTGCGCGCCGTGCAGGCGGCGCGCGGACCGGATGCCACCTGGCCGACGACGTTGCGCATCGCCGCCGTCGGCACCGCGACGACCGTCGCCCTGCGGGCGGCGGGTGCGGCCGTCACCTTCACCCCCTCCCAGGCGGTGGCGAATGCCCTCGGTCGCGAACTGCCCGTCGCACCGGGCGAGCGCATCCTCTGGCCGCACGGTGATCTCGCCGGCCCCGCGTTGATCGATGCCCTCACCGCGCGGGGCGCACAGGTCCTCGCGCCGGTGGCCTACCGCACCGTCTCCGACGCGGGCTCCCTCGGCGTCGCGGAGATCCTGCGCGACGGGCACGTGGATGCGATCACCTTCACCAGCGGATCGACCGTGCGGCACGTGGTGGAGGGACTCACCGCGAGCGGCATCGAGGTTGCCGCGCTCGATCCCACCACGCGTCCACTGATCGTCTGCATCGGTCCCGTGACCGCCTCGGCCGCGCGAGACTGCGGCCTCCCCGTCGACGCCGTGGCGGCAAGCCACGACGACGCCGGTTTGCTCGATGCGCTGCTCCGCTGCTTCGCCAGCCGTTCCATCGCCGTCTGACCGCGCCCGTCCCCCGGAGGCCCTGATGCTCGATACGATCCTGCCGACGATGCTCCCTGATGCGCGCCGCCCGCGGCGTACGCGCCGCACCGAAGCGCTCCGTGCCTTCGTGCGCGAGACGTCGCTCGAGGTGGCCCAGTTGATCCATCCGCTCTTCATCGTCGAAGGCACCGGCGTCACCAAGCCGATCGAGACGATGCCGGGCCACGCGCAGCTCTCGGTAGACCGGCTCGCCGCGGAGGTGCGGGAGATCCGTGCGCTCGGCATCCGGAGCGTGCTGCTCTTCGGGATCCCGCGCCATAAGGACGACGAGGGAACGGGGGCGTGGGACCCGGACGGACCGGTGCCGCAGGCGATCGCCGAACTCAAGCGGCTCGATCCGTCGCTGGTGGTGATCGCCGATGTCTGCCTCTGCGAGTACACCGCGCACGGGCACTGCGGGATCGTGCGCGACGACTCGGGCGTGGTCGTCAACGACGAGACGCTGCCTCTGCTGGGCGCTGCCGCGGTCTGCTACGCACGCGCCGGCGCCGACATCGTCGCGCCGAGCGCGATGATGGACGGCCAGGTCGCGGCGATCCGTACGGCGCTCGACGAGGCAGGCTTCCTCGACACGCCGATTCTCAGCTATGCGGCCAAGCACGCCTCGGCGTTCTACGGGCCGTTCCGTGGCGCGGCGGAGAGCACCCCGTCATTCGGCGACCGGCGCGCGTACCAGATGGATCCCGCGAACGCCCGCGAGGCGCTCGTCGAGGTGCAGATCGACGTCGACGAGGGCGCCGACCTCCTGATGGTGAAGCCTGCGGGCTCGGCGCTCGACATCATCCGGCAGGTGCGCGACCGCTTTCCGCACCCGCTCGTCGCGTATCAGGTCAGCGGGGAGTACGCGATGCTCAAGGCGGCCGCCGAGCGGGGCTGGCTCGACGAGCGTCGGGCCGCACTCGAGTCGCTCGTGGCGATCCGCCGTGCGGGGGCCGACCACGTCATCACCTACTATGCGAAGGAGGTCGCCCGATGGCTGTCCACGGCGGACTGATCCAGCCCAGCGATGCGCCCCCGACCAGCCGGTCGGAGGCGTTGTTCGCGCGGGCCAAGACCCTGATGCCGGGCGGCGTGAGCAGCCCGGTGCGCGCGTTTCGCTCCGTCGGCGGGACGCCACGCTTCATCTCGCGGGCGCAGGGCCCGTACCTGTGGGATGCGGACGGACATCGCTACGTCGACTTCGTCCTCTCGTGGGGCCCGATGATCCTCGGGCATGCGCATCCCGAGGTGGTGGAGGCGGTGCGGAAGCAGGTCGTCGACGGGATGAGCTTCGGGGCGCCCTGCGCGCTCGAGGCCGACCTCGCCGAGCGGATCGTGCGGATGGTGCCGTCGATGGAGATGGTGCGCTTCGTCTCGAGCGGCACCGAGGCCACGATGAGCGCGGTGCGCCTGGCGCGTGCCGCGACCGGCCGCGCGAAGCTCCTCAAGTTCTCCGGCTGCTATCACGGGCACGGCGATGCGTTCCTGGTGCAGGCCGGCTCCGGCGTCGCGACGCTCGGTCTCCCTGACTCACCGGGGGTGACGTCCGGCACGGCGGCCGACACGCTGACCGCGCCGTACAACGATCTCGACGCGGTGACGCAGCTCCTCGACGCGCACGCCGGCACGGTGGCGGCGGTCATCGTCGAGCCGGTCGTGGGGAACGCGGGCTTCATCGCGCCGCAACCGGGCTTCCTCGAGGGGCTCCGCGCGCTCTGCACCGCGCGGGGGATCGTGCTGATCTTCGACGAGGTGATGACCGGGTTCCGCGTCTCCCTCGGCGGCGCGCAGGCGCACTACGGCGTGACGCCCGACCTCACCACGCTCGGGAAGGTGATCGGCGGGGGGATGCCGGTGGGCGCCTATGGTGGGCGACGCGACCTCATGGAGATGGTCGCGCCCGCCGGGACGATGTACCAGGCGGGGACGTTGAGCGGGAACCCGGTCGCGATGGCGGCGGGGATCACGACGCTCGATGTGCTCGCGCGCCCCGGGATGTTCGCGCGGGCGGAGACCGCGGCGGCGCGGCTCGTGCGCCTGCTCACCGACTGGGCCGCGGACCGGGAGATTCCGTTCCAGGCCACGCGTGCCGGCACGATGTGGGGCTCGTTCTTCACCGCGACGCCGGTCGTGGATTACGCGACGGCGAAGACCGCCGACACGAAACGGTACGCCCACATCTTCCACGAGCTGCTCCGTGAGGGCGTATATCTCGCGCCGTCGCAGTTCGAGGCGGGGTTCACCTCGGTGATGCACAACGATGAGGTGATGGATCAGGTGGAGGACGCGCTGCGGCGCTGCGACGTCTAGCGGAGTCGGAAGCGCGACTCCAGGGCATCACAGGCCGTCTCCACCCCGCCCTCGGCCCTGACGCGCTCCGCCACCTGCGTCACCGCCGTCCGCACCGCCGGGTCGTGGGTGAGCGCATCGAGCGCGGCCGCCACGCGCCGCGCGCGGTAGCGGCCGAGGAAGAAGAACAGGCCAAAGGCGATCAGGTACATCAGCCC
>DAISWY010000073.1:7059-10509 GCA_036826135.1 Gemmatimonadaceae bacterium
GCGTCACGATGCGGGCCACGCCGAGCCGCTCCGCGCGGTAGGCGTTGTCGGGCTGGTCGTTGGCGAAGGGCACCGCGAGGATCGGCACGCCCGAGCGCATGGCGAAGGTCAACGTGCCGATGCCGCACTGCTGAATCACCGCGGCCGCGCGCGGCATCACGAGCGAGTGCGGGGCACGCTCCACGGCGAGGCATCCCGGTGGCAGCGTGGCATCGAGCATCGCGCGGTTCTCCGGCCCGACGAGGAGCAGCGCCCGCCCGCCGAGCCGCTGCGTGGCGGCGATGCTCTCCTCCCAGAATCGGCCCGGGGTGAGCACCGCGGATGAGCCGAGCGTGAACACGAACGGGGCCGGCCCCTCATCGAGGAAGCGCGCCACGGCCCGGGGGAGCGTCGCGCCGTGCACCGCGTCGTGGAACATCTGGCCCGTGATGACGACGTTGGCGGGCCAATCGGGCTGTGGCTCGCCGAGCACGCGGGAGTAGAGGGCGAGCACGAGGTGCGGGCTGTGCTGGCCCTCGAAGATCGGCGAGCCGGCGTCGGGGAGCCCGAGGCGACGGCGCAGGTCGGTGACCGGCTGGAGCCAGGCGCGCGAGGCAAGGCGCGCACTCTTCGCGAGGAAGCGTCCCACCCACGGGCCCGTGCGTTCGAGCGACTTGAGCCACGGCGCCGGCGGGAAGATCGGCACGTCCGTGGCGGAGAAGAACATCATCGGCGCGAGCGCCGTGCTCGCCCAGGGGATTCCGTACCGTTCCCCGAGCAGCGGGAGCGGCATCGTGAGGGCGTGGCTGATGAGGAGATCCGAGGCGCGGGCGGGGCCTTCGAGGTCCTCGTACATCTGCGGGATCGCCGGCCCGATGATGCGTCGGAGGAGGTACTCGCTCCCGCGCCAACGGTCCATCACGAGGTCGACGATCGCCGTATCGGTCGGGCTGAGGTCGGGTCGGATCGGATGGAAGGCGAGCCCCGCGGCCCGGACGTGATCCGCGAAGTACGACATCGTCGCGATGGTGACGTCGTGCCCGCGGCGCCGGAGTCCGACCCCGAGGCCGATGGAGGGATCGATGTCGCCGTGGGAGCCCCACGCGCCGATCAGGATGCGTGCCATGGGAGGAAGGATAGTCGAAAGGGGCGACGCCTTTCGGCCCCGCCCCCGACGTGCACCATCCAGCTTGCACCGGTCAGCGCGTCGTGACCGGCCTTCAGCCTCAGACCGGGAAGAGCATCTCCCGGTAGCGCGGCAGCGGCCAGTACGCGTCGCCGATCGAGACCTCGAGCGCATCGGAGAGGTCGCGGCAGGCGGCCATCGCGTCGGCGCCGGTGCTCGTGACGAACGCCGCGCACTTCGCGACATCGTCGTGCAGCGCGTGGGCGCGCTTGATCGCCGCATGCAGCGCGGCGGTCTTGGCCTGCAGCGCCGTGACCTGCTTCCCGGTCGCCTCGGCGGCGGCCTTCTGCGGGATCACCTTGATGCCCGCCTGCTTCGCCTGCGCCGCGCCCTGCGCGAGCGCGCCGAGGTAGGCGTACGCCGCCGGGAGGATCTGCGTGTCGAGCATCTCGGCCAGCGTCTCCATCTCGATGAGCACGTCCTTCACGTAGCGCTCCACGCGCACGTGGTAGCGGCTCTCGAGCTCCTCGGCGGTGAGGATGCCGAGCGAGGTGAAGAGCGTCTTCACCGGCTTCGTGGTCATCTGCGCCAGCGCCTCCGGGGCGCGGCGGAGGTTGAGGAGGCCGCGCTTCTTCGCCTCCTTCACCCAGGCCTCGCTGTAGCCGTTCCCCTCGAAGCGGATCGCGCTCGTGGCCTTGAACGCCTTGCGCACCACCGTGAAGGCCGCGTCGTCGACCGAGCCGCCCTTCGCGATCTCCGCCTTCAGCTCCGCGGTGATCTCGCGGATCGCCTCAGCGACCACCGTGTTCAGCGTCATCACCGGGAAGGCGATGCTCTGCGAGGAGCCCACCGCGCGGAACTCGAACTTCGCGCCGGTGAAGGCGAGCGGCGACGTGCGGTTGCGGTCGGTGTTGTCCTGCTCGATCTCCGGGAGCTTCGCGACGCCGAGCGCGAGCATCGCCTGCTCCGCCTTGGTCCCGGCGCGGCCGGCGATGATGTCCTCGATCATCTTCGTGAGGGCGTTGCCCATGAAGACGGAGATGATGGCCGGCGGCGCCTCGTTGGCGCCGAGGCGATGCTCGTTGCCGCTCGTGCCGATGCCGGCGCGGAGCAGCCCCTGGTGCTTGTACACGCCCTTCAGGAAGGCCGAGAGGAAGAGGAGGAAGCGCACGTTCTGGTGCGGCGTCTTCCCCGGCTTGAGGAGGTTGATGCCGTTGAGCGCGTTGTCGCTCGCGATCGAGAGCGACCAGTTGCAGTGCTTGCCCGAGCCGTTGATGCCGGCGAACGGCTTCTCATGCAGGAGGACCTGGAGGCCGTGGCGGAGCGCGACGTCCTTGAGGACCGACATCACGAGCTGGTTGTGGTCGGTCGCGATGTCCGTCTCCTCGAACTGCGGCGCCATCTCGAACTGGCAGGGCGCGACCTCGTTGTGCCGCGTGACGATCGGCACGCCGAGCTTGTAGAGCTCGTGCTCCACCTCGGCGAGGAAGGCCTGCACGCGCTCCGGGATGCCGCCGAAGTAGTGGTCCTCGAGCTGCTGGCCGCGCGGCGGCGGGGCGCCGACGAGCGAGCGGCCGCCCATCACGAGGTCGGGACGCATCGCGAAGTGCGTGCGGTCGATGACGAAGAACTCCTGCTCGGTGCCCATCGTCGTGTAGACGCGGAGCGCCCCGGTGTCGCCGATCAGGTCGAGGAGCTCCCGCGCCGAGGTGGAGAGGACCTCGCTCGAGCGGAAGAGCGGCGTGACCTCATCGAGCGCCTCGCCGTTGTAGCCGATGAAGACCGACGGAATGCAGAGGGTCCGCGTCCCGGCCGCTTCCATGATGAAGAGGGGCGACGCCGGGTTCCAGGCCGTGTAGCCGCGCGCCTCCCACGTGGCGCGGAGGCCGCCCGACGGGAAGGAGGAGGCGTCGGGTTCCGACTGGATGAGCTGCTCAGCCGTGAACTTCTCGATCGCGGCGCCCTCGCCGTTGAGGGCGAGGAACGCGTCGTGCTTCTCGGCGGTGAGCCCCGTCTGCGGCTGGAACCAGTGACAGAAGTGGGTGACGCCGCGGGAGATGGCCCAATCCTTCACCGCGCTCGCGACGGCGGGGGCAATCGCCGGGTCGAGCTTCTTCCCGAGCCGGATCGCCTCGGTGAGCTTCGCGTAGACCTCCGCGGGAAGCTTGTCGCGCATCTGGCGCGCGCCGAAGGTGTTGCTGCCGAAGTACGCCGAGGTCGGGATTGGCGGTTCCGCGAGCGCGGGGACCTTCGGGACGATTGGTGCGCGCGTGGCGATCGCGCGGAGGGCGTCGGAGCGGGGCGTGGAGGACATGTGCGTTGAGGCTGGAGGCTGGTGGCAAAAC
>DAISWY010000074.1:0-10406 GCA_036826135.1 Gemmatimonadaceae bacterium
CGTCAGATGCTCCGGCAGATGCGGGAGCGGGAGGGGAAATGAGTCCGACCATCACCAATATCCACGGCCTGCCGCAGGCGCTGGTCAAGGCCGTCCAGAACGACCCGTATGATGCCGGCAAGTCGGACATCAGCGTGACCAAGCTCATCGACTCCCCGCAGAAGCGGGCGCTGTGGCTGCAGCATCAGGACGCCATCGAGGAGGACGTGTCCGAGCGCATCTGGGCGCTCCTCGGACAGGCGGTGCACCACATTCTCGAACGGGCGGGCACAGACACGCTGGTCGAGGAGCGGATGTACGCCACGGTTCGGGACTGGACGCTGTCCGGCCAGTTTGACCGGCTTCACCTGAGCACCAAGACCCTCTCGGACTACAAGGTCACGACGACCTACAAGGCCAAGGGGGACCTGCAGTGGGAGCGCCAGCTGAACGTGCTGCGCTGGCTGGCCCTGCAGAACGAGTACGAAGTCGAGCGACTGGAGATCGTCGCTATCTTCCGGGACTGGCGCCGCGCCGAGGCCGACCGTGACCCGGACTATCCGCAGTCCAGCGTGCAGGTCATCCCGATCCGCGTGTGGCCGATGAATGAAACGCGCGAGTACGTCGAGTCGCGCATCGCCATCCATCAGGCGGCGACAAACGGCCTGTCGGTCCTCTGCACGGACGACGAGCGGTGGTTCACCGGGGACAAGTGGGCCATCATCAAGCCCGGCGGCAAGCGGGCGCTGCGGGTGCTGGACGCCAAGCCGGAGCAGGCCCCGGATGGCTATGTGCTGGAGCATCGGCCGGGGATCTACCGGCGGTGTGAGCGGTATTGCGATGTTGCCCCCTTCTGCCCCCAGTGGGCATCCACCACCACGTCTCAGGACTATGCGACCGAAGAATGAACGGCGCCGCGCGTCGGTGCAGCGCCTGTATACCGAAGGAATGACCCTCCGTGCCATCGCCAAGCGGTATGGTGTCTCGTATCAAGCCATCCACATTATGCTCTGCCGGATGGGTGTACCCCGCCGTCCGCGCGGCGGCAATCAGGGCAGTCACAGCCGGCGCCGCAAGTAACCCCAGCCTATCAGAGGACGATGAAGATCACGATGCGTAGTATCCTGAGCGGCGTCGAGACGACCCGCTACATCCCGATCACCGAGCACCAGTTTGCGGCGTGGCAGGGCGGCCAGCTCATCCAGAACGCGGCCCCGCAGCTGACGGCCGACGAGCGCGAGTTCCTCATTTCGGGCCTGACCGAGGAAGAGATGACCCGTGCATTTAGTGAGTCCGACGATGCCTAATCTCTCCATCATCCCGGCGTCGGCCGTGATGGACCGCGACCTGACTCCGACGCAGCTCCGAGTGCTGTGCGCCATCGGCATCCACACGGACAAGCTGGGCGGGAACGTCTGGGCCTCGGTGCGGACAATGGCCAGCGAGGCCGGGGTGGCCGAGCGGACGTTCCAGGCGGCCTGCGCCGTGCTGGTCGAGCGGGGGTATCTTCGGGTTACGGACCGGCCTGGACGGACCAACCTGTACCAAGTGGTCCTGGAGACGGCGCTGCAGGGACCCCCGCAGCAGCTGGTGCACCCCACCCCCGCAATAGCTGATGCACCCAAACGACCCCAGTTAGCGACCCAACATAACGAGGCGCGAGAGGTGACGGCGTCCTTGCTGGAGATTTACCCTGAGCGCCCGGAGGAGGTCCCGTTTGCCGCCGCGCTGAAGGTCGTAGCCGCCGCGCTGAAGGGCGGGGCAGAGAGCGCCCAGCTTTGGCAGGCGGCGAGTCGGTACAACACGCACTGCCAGATCAATCGGACGGAGCCGCAGTACGTCAAGAGCTTTCTCCGGTTTTTCGGGTCGGACGGTTTCTGGAAGAGTTATCAGGTGCAGACGGTCCACGGACGGACCCGCGCCGAGTGGGTGGCGTCGGGGCAGGATGGATCCAAGTGGGACCGCCTGTTGGCGGGTGAACCCTATGACGAGGTAATGGCCGGATGAATCAGATGCGGAAGGTGCGCTGCTGGCGCTGTGACGGGGAGGGAGACTTGACGGATGACGATGGCCGTCCCAGATTCTGCCCCTCGTGTATGGGGCTGGGCTACACGTCGGAATCAAGCCCGATGCCCAGCGAGCGCGAGGACGGCTGGTACGAGGACCCGCAACCTGCGAGGATCAACAATGCCGATTGACGGAATGTACGGCTGTTTGATGACAGATGCCGCCGTCGAGTTGATTCGACGGGACGAACGGGAACGAATCATCCGATTGCTGGAGGATGATGTGCAAGTCAGCGGAAACGGCACGATGCTGATGGACCGTATTCGCTCAACTGTACGAGGGGAAAATGCCGATTGACGAGCTAGAGGCAAAGCTGGCCGAGCCGACGTGGCAGGAGCGGATTGCCACGCGCATCACCCCGCTTCCGATGCACCTGAATACGCAGTACCGAGGCAACCGCGTCATCTCGCGCTTCTTTCCCGAGCACTGGGCGAAAGTGCAACTCACGCGACACCAGGAGGCACGCTATGGCACACAACATTGACCTCCCCCGGCACCGCTACGTCCACGTCATCGAGGCGGCGGTGCTTCAGGGCGGCGCGAAGGACAAGACGTTGCCGTGCGTGTGGTGGGGGATGAGTGCGACTCCGGGCCGGATGTTCGGGTGTCACATTCTGCTGGAGTCTGGCGCGATGGTGGTGGACCTCCCGCTCCACTGCCTTCGGCACAAGGCCGAGGCCACGCATCTGATCCGGTACTACGAGGCGCAGCAGTGGGATGCGTATGGCTGGTCGCTGGAGGCGCACGAACCCGCGTTCCTGTCCGGGCTGGATTGTCGGGTGCTGACCGAGGATCACAAGCACGTCAGCAATCTCGGCACACTCTGGTTCCTGCTCGACCACGTCCAGGATGGCTACTCGCTGGAGCCGGCCCAGCATAAGCATCACTGGGTGGTCGCGCTGGAGGATGGTGGCTTCACCTGCGTGCCGCAGGACATGGTGCTGGTCACGGAGCGGAGCTTCACGGCCCCGGCAGGCGGTATCCCGCCCATCAAGCGGCAAACCCGAGTCTGGAGTTGCGAAGAATGAGTGGCAAGGGCAGTGGACGACGACCGCCCTCCGTTTCAGAGGCGGAGTGGGCGGCGAACTGGAACAGAATCTTCAGAGGAGAGACGCAGGACCATGCAGACAATGGATCGTCGTGGTGTGCTGGCGCAGGCCCTGTTGCGCCGGAGCGGGACCAAGAAGACGGGCAAGACGATTGCGTTCCGGTGCCCGCGACATAGCGATAGCACCGCCTCCGCGTGGCTGGGTGACCACCAGTGGGGGTGCTCGGCGTGTGGGTTCACCGAGCACTTCGACACGCTGGCCGAGACGATGGGCGTGACGCTCCCGGAGACGACCGCGCGGGGCCTGACCCTCGACGAGTACGCCGAGCGCAAGGGGTTGTCACGCGCCACGTTACAGGCGGCTGGGGTGCGTGAGGAGATGGGGAAGTTCGGCGATGCGCTTCTCGCGATCCCGTACCGCAACGCGGAAGGCGAGGTCATCCGCACCAAGTATCGGACGCAGAAGGGAACCTTCTGGGGCAAGGATGGCGAGGGGACGCCGCTCTACGGGCAGGACGTGTTGGCGCAGGCGCCGGCAGATGCGCCGGTGTTGATTGTCGAAGGCGAGAGCGATTGTCACGCCGGCTGGCAGCGAGGGTTGTGCGTCGTCGGGCTGCCCGGTGCGTCGCAGTGGAAGTCGGAGTACGCGCCGCTCCTCCGCGACCGCGTGGTCTATGTCTGGCAAGAGCCGGACGAGGGTGGAGCCACGTTGGTGGCCAGCATCGCGCGCGACCTGCCGAAGGCCCGCGTTATTCGAGAAGTGCGGCATCAGGGCGATCCCGTCAAGGACCTGTGTGACCTGCACCAGCGGGTGCCTGAGGCCAGCGCGTTCGACGCATCATGGCGGTCGCTGTTGCAGGCAGCCACGCCGATTGGGGTGGAGCCGCCGGCGGTGGCGTTCGATGCCATCCTCGGGGACACCCTGACGCAGCTGCAGGAGCAGAAGGAGGCGGCCATCGAGGCGGTGCCGACGATGCTCCCGATGTGGAACCTGCTGTGCCGTGGGACGGGCGGTGGCGTGGGCTTGGCGCGGGGCTGGATGGTCACGATTGGCGCGAACACCGGCACGGGTAAGTCTTTGATGGGCCTCAACTTAGCGGCCGAGGCCGTGCGGCAGGGCGAGGTCGTGACGTTCCTCTCGCTCGAGATGGGCCGCGATGAATTGGCAAGTCGGTATCTGGCAGTTGCCACGGGCCAGCCGGTGCAGTCGCTGGAGCAGGGACCGTCGTTCAGTCGGGACATCTTCGACCGCGCTTCACGGCAGGTCAATGGCATCCACGAAATGTCCGGGGGCTATGTGACGATGAACCGCCGGCCGCTGTCTCGGCTGTCCGATGTCACGGCGTGCATCAAGTACAACTTCGAGACGATGGGCAGCAAGTACTTCATCGTGGACTATCTGCAGCTGGTCTGGACGGCCAATAGCAGCAGCGTCCACGACCGCGTGGAGCTGGTCGCGCATCAACTCCGGGACCTGACGCACTCGCTCGGCGTCACAATGGTCGTGCTGTCGCAGTTCAACCGACAGACGAGCGCGGCTCGATCCGAACGGCCGGTGGCGCAGGGGCTGATGGGTGGCTCGGCCATCGAGAACGACAGCCATCAGGTGTTGCTGCTGGACCACTCGCGGTTCACGCGGAACGGCACGACGGCCGATACTTGGCTCATTATGGACAAGAACCGGCACGGCGGGGTCGCGGACATCCCCGTGCGATGGGACTATTCCACCTTGCAGTTGAAGCCGAGAACCCCTACCATCGAGGAGCAAGAAGTGACTCACGGACGACTGACCAGACACGGGAGGATGCGATGAGTGACGACGAGCTGTTGTTGGCCGACGGACTGGAGCAGGCGTTCATCGGGCTGGTGATGCGGTTCAACGTGTTGTTGCCGATTGCCTGCTACGACTACGACCGCGTCATCGCGGGGTATATTGCCGAGGGGATGACCGAGGAGGACGCCATCGACTACTTCGAGTACAACGTGATCGGGGCATGGGCCGGCGAACGGACGCCGTGCTTCATTCGGCAGATGCCGCTGACGCAGGCCATCGAGGAGGCCGACGATGCCTGAGCTGTCGTTTGTGGTGCCGTGGTCGGGCCTCTGCTCGGACAACCGCAAGTTCATCAATGGGCAGTTTATCCTGACCAAAGAGTATCGTGAAAGCAAGGCGCTCATCGGTCAGCTCTCCCTCGCGGCCGCCAGGAAGGCCAAGTGGACCCGGCAGGAGGGTCCACTGGCACTCGAAGTCGTGGTGCGGGAGCCGGATCGCCGGCGCCGCGACCTCAACTGGTCGAAGAACGCGAAGGACGGCATCACCGCCGGCGAGGCCGTGTGGTGGGACGATAGTCAGGTGCGGTGGGAGTTGTGGCGGTTCGTCGAGCCGTGCGATAAGGCAACGGCGGGCGCGGAAGTCACTATCAGGGTGCTTGACGGATTTCAAGAGGCGTCCAATATTCCTGCGCATGCCCACCCTCCGCTGGGACGATCCGACGACGTTCGGCCCGAGACTGCCCCCCGACTACAACGCCAAGGGCGTGTTCGCGGAAGGGCCGCAGCCCCCGTCGAACCCGTTGGCGCGACTGCAGGGCGGGCGACGGGCCGACGCCAGCGCGGCAGCACTCCCCGCCAACCTCGCGCGGGCCGTGCTGTCCCGGGCGGGGAAGACGCGGCAGAAGCTGAAGCTGGCGTTGTTTGTACACCGCCCAAAACCGCCCGCACGGCCCGTCGTCACGAGCGTGCACAATGAGCCGGCCGATCCGCCGGCCGCCGAGTCGGCGACGGATGCAGGTGGAGGCGTGGGCGGTCGTGGTGACGTTGTTTATTGTGGGATGGTGCTTCGTCGGCGGCGTCTGGATGGGGGTTAGGATGCTGGCCGCCCTTGCGCGCGCGGCGCTGTCGCGTTAGTGTTCCGGTGTCGGCGCTGGACTGGGCCGGCATCCTCCTCTGACAATAACCCCGGCCACCTTGAATGGTGCGCCGGGGTTATTGCCTTCTGGGCTACTTACTTGGTGGGTCCCTGGCCATCCGGGCCAGCCGAAGAAGGGCGGCCAGCAGGATCAGAACGGCCCACGCTTCAGCGGGCATAGCGTCCCCCTAACTTCAGGGGCGGGCCCCGGCCGGTGCGCCGTTGGGCCTCGGCGCGTTTGTCGGTTTCGGCCTCGTCGTGGAGCCAGCGGAGGCGCGTCATTACGCGCGCCCACTCCAGCCGCACCCACTCATCGCCTACGCCCCAGACTGGGGACGCTCGGGCCCACGCATAGGCGTGAGCGTCCTCGACGCTGCCGAGCCAGTCGCGGAGGGCGTAGGCCAGCGCCCACGCCTCCGACGCTATCCGTTGGGCTCTGGTGGGTCTGACGTAGTGCCAGCGACGGCGTCGGCGCCTCACGCCTCGACCTCCTCGGCGTCTGCGATGTCGGCCCAGTCGAGGGCGTCCGTCTCGTAGAGGAAATCCTCCAGGAAGCCGACCGCATCGGCCGGCCGGTCCTCCAGCCATTCCCGCGCCTCGGCCTCGCTCGACCCTGTCGCCGACGCCAGCAGGTCCACGGCGGCCGTGGGGTCCTCGCGGGTCCAGTCGTACAGCCCGACCACGCCGTCGCGCTGGTAGTGGCCGGCCATCGCCTCCCACGCATCCGGCACGGCCGGCGTGTATGTCCAGTCGGCCGGCTCCTCGACCCTTTCCCAGTCGGTCGCCGTGTAGCCCGTGACGCGCTTGCCTCGGGCCGGGGGCGTGGTGGCCGGCGCGCTCCAGGCGTAGGTGTTGCTCATCCAGGCGCCCCGGTGGGTGGTGCCGGCGCGTTCGTTCACCAGTCCGATGCGGCCGTCGCGGTGGACGAGGGCCAGCTTATTCCCGGTGCCGATGAGGCGGCCCATCATCTCGAGCCACGCCGGATCGAATAGCAGTTCGGGGTTGCTCTGGGCAATGGGCGCGACGAAGTACTGGACGAAGTGCCACGTGTCCGACATGGCCGGCGTGACGGGGTTTCCGATCGAGAGTATTCCGTTATGCGCCAGCGCGATATCGTCCGTTACCCGGAACGGGTGCGCGTTCGCCTCGTCGCTGTCGCCGTGGGTTTTCATTCGGAAATGCAGGACGCACCGGCGGCCGGCGCCCATCTGTTGGTACAGCGCCCAAACGTCGGCGAACGTGCCGACCAGCCGGGCGGTGTGCAGGGTGTCGCCGTCGCCGTAGGCGATGCCGAAGCCGTCGGGGTTGTGCTTCAGAAAGTCGGCCACCTCGGCCTTGCTGAAGGTGACGCCGGCGGGTTGGGAGATGAGTAGGCACATAGGTCAGTCCTCGGTGGCGGCCGCAGGGGCCGCCGGAATGGGGCCGACAATGGCCCGCTGAAAGTTGGTGGGGAGGATGAGGCGGTGGGCCAGCCGGTCGGCGATGTAGGCCCGCAGGAACCGAGTATCGCGCCGCATTGCGGCCGATGCGATGAAGTCGAGGAAGCCGGCCGTCGTGAGATTGAACCCCGACGGGCCGCAGGGCTCGCAGTAGGCCACGACGGCGGCCGCAAACTCGATGCAGGCCAGCAGGCTCGATAGCTTCAGCGTCCCTCGGAAGATGCGAAACTCCAGCGTGGCGGGGTTGCATAGGTTCACCGCTTGGTAGCGGTTGCCGTCGTCCCAGGCCGTGGCGCGGCGTAGTTTCTTGTCGAGAACGTGGCAATACTGGCCGGAGTACCGGCGGGCGATCCCCTCGACGAGCGGCCGGTTCGCGGGGTCATTCACGAACGTCACGATTTTGGCGACCTGTACGTCGGACAGCCCGCGCCGGCTAACGTGAACGTGCAGGCCGCAGGTCGTCGTGTTATGCGACCGCAGGCGCTGGCCGGCTGTGCGGTCGATGACGGCCGCCCATAGGGCCCGCTGGTCATCCAGCCCCATCGGAGATGTAATCATCTCAAAGCCGTGCGACAGACTCCCGTCGTACTCGAAGCAGACGAGCCGGCGGGCGACCTTGTCGGCGGTAATCGCGCGGCTCTCGTCGTAGCCGTTCACCCCATCGAGCCGGCGGGCGATGTCGTCGCGGTCTGCCTCCCCGGACGCCTCCACTTCCAGCTCCACGCCGATATACCGGCCTCGGTTCGCTCGGGTCCACGGCGACGGGATCGGGTTGCGTAGGTATCGCGTCGAGTGGTAGGGCTGAATAAAGCGCGGGCCGGTTTGCTCCTCCTCGTCCTCCTCCTCGTCGCCGGGGTCGCAGTCGTCGCAATAGCTGGCGTCTCGATGTTCTCGCCACGTTGTATGACCGGGAGCGTAAACATACCCGCACCCCTCGCAGGTGTTGTAATCGCCGCTGTGCAAACATCTCTGACAGATGCGGCCGTAATCCTCCACGTCGTAGGTGTAGTCCGTGTGGTGTCGCTCGCCGCAGTCGCGGCAGGCGTCGTAGTTGTCCTCCGCGCATACACTGCAGACGCTCCGCACCTCGCGGCGGCCGCCCCCGACGCCGTACAGATCGTCGTGGTGGCAGATATGGCCGCAGTCGTCGCAGGTGTCGCCGCAGTCGCCGCAGTAGCCGGCGTCCGTGTACGGGCTCTCGTTCGGCCGGAAGCCGGCGCCGCATCCCGTACAGGTGGGGAGTGCGGCCTCGGCTGTGGGCTCGGCCTCGGGGGGCGTGGCCGGTGGGGGCTCGACGTAGTCGGGCGTGGGGTCGGTCTGGTCGCTCACGGGTGCTTCCTCCTCTGGGAGTGTTGCCGGCATCCGGCCGGCTCGGTCCTACAGAGACCCGCTCCCCGGCTCGCACGGGGTGCCGCCTGACTGCGCGGGGCGGGTGGGGGTTAGGCCCAGTGCTGGCGGGCGATGCCGTAGTCCTCGCCGTCCTCGGGGCCGCGCCGGTAGTCGCCGGCGTCATACGGGGCCGCCTCGCGGTTGCGGGCGGCCGTCTCGGCCTCGGCGTCGGTATCGTCGGGGGTGTCGGCCGACGGGCTGGCCCAGGCGCGGACCGGCAGGGACGCCAGGGCGTTGTCGATGGCGTCGAGCGCGTCGAGGTCCCGAGCAGTGTAGTCGTATATCACCTCCTCGGGCTCGCCGTTCTGAAAGAGTAGGCGCAGGGTCGCGGTGCCGTAGTTCGGGTGGGTGAGGGAGATCGCGCCCATCTCGACGGCCTCGACGGCCTCGACGGCCTCGGCGTCGGTCTTGACGGGTCGGGGTCGTATGCCGCCGTCGTACACCTCGGCCAGTCTCCAGCCATCGGACCGCAGGGCGGCGAGGGCCCGCAGAGCGTAGGTGCGCTCGGTCTGTCGCATCGGTCAGGCCTCCCGGCGGGTGTAGGCGTCGGCGGCGTCGGCCATCGCGTAGAGGGTCGCCAGGACGCGGTCGAGGGTCTGCCTGGATCGGGTGCGGGTGTAGGCGTCGAGCAACGCCGGCAACTGCTCGCGGTACGTCGGCCGCAGGTCGGCCGACAGGTAGAGGGTGGCGAGGTCGATCTGGTGGAGCGTTGGGCTGTCGGGCATCGGGCGGTCTCCTCTGGGGTTCGGGCGTCTGGCCTCGTCAGCGCCGGCACAACCGGCGGACCGCCTCGCGGCGGTTTCGGCCTGTCAGCGGGCGGCGGCGCGCTCGATCATCTCGATGGCCTCCCGAACGCTCCACTGCTCGCGCTCGATGGCGTGGCGCCAGAGTTCCGGGGTGGGGTGCTCGCCGGCGGCGTTCGCGGTGACGGCGGCGAGGGCGAGCGCCCGCTCCAGCGTGGGCTCCCAGTGCGCCCGCAGGATCGAGCCGGCCGAGTGACGCACGACTGCGTCCCACCCCTCGGGGCCGACCGCCTCGGTCCAGCGAACGTAAAAGAGCGGGTGGCCGGGGAACGCGAGGACGTAGCCGTCGTCGGGGTACCCGTGCCGGCTCGGGTTCGCTTCGACTTCAAGGTCGGCGAGATGGGCGCGCAGACTGGCCGTGAGTTCGGCGGCGACGGCGGCGGTGGTGGTGGCGGTGGTCGTGGCTGGCATTGTGGATCCTCCTCTGGGAGTGGGTGCCGGGGGCCGCCGGCGCGGTCGAACGATTGACAAGCTAATACGAAATCCCCAGGGCGCAAGTATGACTTCGGCACCAGGGCTCGTCCCTGGGATTGTCAGGCGGCCGTGACGCTTCCAGGGACGCACCAGGGCGCGCACCAGGACGCGCACCAGGGCGCCAGGGATCGCCTGGGTCGGGGGCCAGGGCGGGCCTGGAAGGGGTTCGGGGGGGCGATGCTCTGGCGCCTTCAATGTCACGCCCTCCGCGCGCGCGTTCGATGTACACGGCCGGCCAGCACGCACCCACGCCGGCCGGGATCGGGTGGCAGCAGAACACTGGCGCCAGTGGTGACAGG
>DAISWY010000075.1:0-10355 GCA_036826135.1 Gemmatimonadaceae bacterium
CTGCCGACCCTAGGCACCCTCGAACCACCGCAGCCCCCGCCGCGGTGGTTCTGTCCGTCCCTCGAGGTCTCCCGCGGCCCCTCGCAACACCTCGCGGCGCGGCGTCAGCGCTACTCGCGGGGTGGACGGCGGGACGCGAAGAAGTCGCGCAGCAGCACGGAGGCCTCTTCCGCGCGCACCCCTCCGTGGACCTCAGGACGATGATTGAGTTTGGGATGCCGAAGCACATCGCCGACCGACCCGGCCATCCCCGCCTTCTCGTCCCAGGCGCCGAAGACGACGCGCCCGACCCGCGCGTGGACGATCGCGCCGGCGCACATCGCGCAGGGTTCGAGGGTCACATAGAGCGTCGCGTTCCCGAGGCGTGCCTCCCGCAGCGCGTACGCGGCGGCCCGCAGCGCCCGCAGCTCGGCGTGTTGCGTGGCATCGCGGCCGGTGACCATCGCGTTCGCGGCCCGGGCCACGACGGCCCCAGACGCCACGACCACGGCGCCCACCGGCACCTCTCCCGCCGCGGCCGCCCGGCGCGCCTCCTCGAGCGCGAGCCCCATCCACCACGCATCCTCCTCGGCGCGCGACGCGAAGACGACAGGCGCGGTCAGAGCGGCCTCCAGCCGTAGTGGTCCTGCAGATAGGCGAGCAGCGCGGTCACGAACGCCTCAGCAAAGGCGAATCGACTCTCCGGCGTATCACGCACGCCCGTGTAGTGCGTCTCGATCTGGATGGCATCAACGGCCCCACCGGCGACCGACCCCCGGCGCGACGTGTTGTAGCCCCCATTGAAGTACTCCTGACCGACGAGGGGCGCGGGATCGACATCGGATGGGACGGCGGGAAATCCGAGCGCGCGGAAGCGGGAGCCGAGCGCGCGCGGACCGCGCAGCAGCACGACACCTGAATCCCTGCTGACTGCGGTCCGGTGGAGTCCGCCAATGGAACTCTGCCGCACCATCGGCCCAAGGAGCGAATCGGCGAGCCGAAGCGACGCGGCCGAGGTGAGATAGCCGATCTCCAGCCGCGGCACCGAATGCCCATGGCCGTGCAGGTCGATCACGATGGCGCGTGGATGCACGCGACGCGCCCCCGCCACCGCGGAGTCAATCCGCGCCTGATAGAGGTTCCAGAAGGGCTCGAGCGGGAGGTGCCCGCCGGTGGCCTCAAGGAGCTCGCGGTTCCCGTCGAACTTCCGACGCTGCAGCCGATTGACCACCAGGAATGGCCGACGATTCACCCGCTGTTCGAAGGCGGCGGCAATGGCCAAGGCGAGTGCACGCGTGTTGGCGTCATTCACCACCACGCAGCCGGAGCAGGTTCGGTCCGGCACATCGGCGGGGACCAGATCGCCGCCGTGCGGCGCGATGAGAACGAGCGGCATCGTGCCGTCCTCGTGATCGACCCAGGTGGCAATCGGCAGCGGCGGCGGCGGTGACACGACCCCGGTCGGCGGGGGGGATGTCCCCGCCTCGGGGTCCCCCGCGGCACAGGCCACGATGCCCACGAGGACGACGACCGCCCGTCCCCACTGCGCCGCCCATCGCCCGATCGTCCGTCCGGTCATCCGCGCTCGAAGCTGAGGTGATCGCCCGCCGGACGCGCGATGATCGCGTCGCCCTCCTTGAACTTGCCCTCGAGCAGGGCCGCTGCCAACGGGTTCTGGACGAGCCGCTGAATCGCCCGCTTGAGCGGCCGCGCACCGAAGGCCGGGTCGTACCCCTCACTCGCCAGCAAGGCCTTCCCCTCTGCGGTCACCATGAGCGAGAGCTTCCGATCGGCGAGCAGCCGCGAGAGGCGGGCGAGCTGCAGATCCACGATCGGCGCGATCTCCGCGGCGCCAAGCGGCCGGAAGAGGACGATCTCATCGACACGATTCAGGAACTCCGGCTTGAAGTGCGCGCGCAGTGCCGCGGTCACCTGGGTCTCAACGAGCGCCCAGTCGGCCGTCCCCTGCTCGAGGATCCAGCTCGACCCGAGGTTCGACGTCATGATGATGACGACGTTGCGGAAGTCGACGGTGCGTCCCTGTGCATCGGTGAGCCGGCCGTCATCCAGGATCTGCAGGAGCACGTTGAACACATCCGGGTGCGCCTTCTCGATCTCGTCGAAGAGGACGACGCTGTACGGACGCCGACGGATCGCCTCGGTGAGCTGCCCTCCCTCCTCGAAGCCGACGTAGCCCGGTGGCGCGCCGATGAGCCGCGCGACGGCGTGCTTCTCCATGTACTCGGACATGTCGATCCGCACCATCGCCTGCTCGTCGTCGAACAGGAATTCAGCGAGGGCGCGCGCCGTCTCGGTCTTCCCAACGCCGGTGGGGCCGAGGAAGATGAACGAGCCGACCGGACGGTTCGGGTCCTGCAAGCCGGCGCGCGAGCGTCGCACGGCGTTCGCGACGGCGGTGACCGCCTCCCGCTGGCCGATCACCCGCCGCGCGAGCTCGGCGTCGAGGGCCATCAGCCGCTCTCGCTCGGACTCCATCATCCGCTGCACCGGGATCCCCGTCCAGCGCGCGACGATCTCCGCGATGTCATCGGCCCCGACCTCCTCCTTGAGGAAGGTCGTGGCGCCCTGCTTCCGCTCCGCGAGCCCCTGCTCCACGGTCCGCAGCTCCTCTTCGAGCGCCGGGACGGTCCCGTACTGAATCTCGGCGGCCTTCCCGAGGTCACCCGCACGGGTCACGCGTTCCGCCTCGCCACGCGCCTCCTCGATCCGCTGCTTCAGCTTCCCCACCGCGCCGAGCGCCTCCTTCTCCGACTGCCACTGCGCCTTCATCGCGTTCGTGCGCTCACGACGTTCCGCGAGCTCCTGCTCAAGCGCGGTCCGACGGGCGACGGTGGCCGGCTCCTTCTCCTTCGCGAGTGCCTGTCGTTCGATCTCCAGCTGCACGATGCGACGCTCCACCTCGTCGATTTCCTGCGGAAGGGAGTCGATCTCAATGCGGAGCCGCGAGGCCGCCTCGTCCATCAGGTCGATCGCCTTGTCCGGGAGGAACCGGTCGCCGATGTACCGGTTGGAGAGCGTGGCTGCCGCCACGACAGCCCCATCGGTGATGCGGACGCCGTGGTGCGACTCGTACCGCTCCTTGAGCCCGCGCAGGATAGCGATCGTGCTCTCGACCGTTGGCTCGCCGACGAACACGGGCTGGAAGCGGCGCTCGAGGGCCGGGTCCTTCTCCACGTGCTGGCGGTACTCGTCGAGCGTGGTCGCCCCGACCACCCGGAGTTCGCCACGTGCGAGCATCGGCTTGAGCATGTTGCCGGCATCCATCGCCCCCTCGGCCTTCCCCGCCCCGACGAGGGTGTGCAGCTCGTCGATGAACATCACGAACCGGCCCTCGCTCGCCGTGATCTCCTTCAGGACGGCCTTGAGTCGCTCCTCGAACTCGCCACGGAACTTGGCCCCCGCGATCAGCGCCCCGAGGTCGAGCGCGACGAGCCGCTTGCCTCGCAACGACTCCGGGACGTCACCGTGGACGATGCGTTGCGCAAGCCCCTCGGCGATGGCGGTCTTGCCGACGCCGGGTTCACCGATGAGCACGGGGTTGTTCTTGGTTCGGCGCGACAGCACCTGGATGACGCGTCGGATCTCCTCATCTCGCCCGATCACGGGATCGAGCTTCCCGGCCCGGGCATCTGCCGTGAGGTCGCGCGTGAACTTCTCGAGGGCCTGATACTGCGTCTCTGGGCTCTGGTCGGTGACCTTGTGCGCCCCCCGGACCGCGGTGAGCGCGTCGAGGAGCGTCGCCCGCGTGACACGCTGCGCCGACAGGACGGCGGCGGCATCGCCGCCGCGCCCCTCGACGAGGCCGAGCAGGAGATGTTCGGTGGAGACATACGCATCGCCGAGCGCCTTGGCCTCGCGCTCCGCGCGATCGAGCGCCGCGGCGAGCTCGCGCCCGAGCGTGGGCTGCGCGTCGGTCTGCTTCGGATAGCGTGCGCACTCGCGCTCGAGCGCCTCCTGCAGCGCCGAGAGCGCGACGCCGATCTTCGCGAGGATCGGGGTGACGATCGAATCGGCCTGGGCGAGGAGCGCCTGCAGCAGGTGCGTATCGTGCACCTGCGGGTGACCCGCCCGGCGCGCGCGCTCGACGGCGTCGGCGAGGGCCTCCTGAGAACGGACGGTGAGACGGTCGGCGGGAAGCATCAGGAACCTCGGAGCGATGGGGCGATCGGGAAGGCTGGCCGGCACGCATGGTGCACCACCCAGCTGATACCCGCCGACGGCGCAAATCGCCGGCCAGTCATTCCCCGCCGAATCGGCTGACGCGCACGACGCGATGACATCGCCCCCTGCCGATTCGCCGGACCGTCAGGGTTCCGCCGGCACCTCACGGAAGACGCGCCCGTCGCCCTCGCGGCGCGAGATCCCACGCCGATCGCACCATTCGAGAAACGGGATGAGCCACTTCCGGGTGATGCCGAGGGGCTCGCGCAGTTCGGACGGGGCATAGCGGATGCCGGGCCGCACGAACGCACCCAGCCGGGCGAGGAGGTCGCGGATGGCCCCGATGCTGAACCACCAATCCATCGCGATCGCGACGACCGCCCGCTCCTGTTCCAGCTGCCGCAGGATGGCAATCACGTCCTTCCCGAACTCCGTGACGAGCTCCGTGCGGGACGGCGGCGTGGTGCCGGCTGCGTCCAGACGGCCCCGCACGGCGTCGCGCCGTGAGCGGATGCCCGCGTCCTCCGCCGGGCGATGCGACGGGCGCCGCAGCCACGGCCCCTCACCAACGAGCACCCCCGCGCGCTCGGCCCGGCGGATCACCTCGTCCGCGACCCCCGGTGCGACCCGCAGCGCGACCCGTGCGGTCTGGCGATCGCACCCCGGCGCGAGCGGATTCGCCGCGTGCGCCGCATCCACGATGCTCAGCAACCGCTGCCGAGCGCCGTCGAGATGTTCCGCGCGCAGGAGTCGGCCATCGAGCTCGACGACTCGCTCGAGCGCACGGACGAGACGTTGCGCCTCAGCCGGACGACGACCCAGACGCTGCGGGAGGGGTGCGAGCGCGAGTCCGGAGGCCGCCGCCTCATCGAGCATCCAGCCGAGCCGCTCGGCGTCGGTGGCCCCGACGTGCGGCCACGGGCGTGCGCGTGCCGACGTGGGGAGCGGATCGGTGACGCACCCACCGCCCAGCGTGCCGATCCGCGCACCACCGCGGAGAACGAATCGATCACCCGTGCGGAGGACGACGGGGGCATCGAGGACGATTCGCACGGCGCGTGCCTCGCCGCCGACCAGCGGCCCACCGAGCGCGACGCAACGCGCACCGACATCGGCCGTACCGACGTGGAAGCGGAGACGATGGCGTGGGCCGACCGGATCCGCGCCCTGGACCAGTGCCACGTCGGCGCGCAGCACACGGGTCGTCTCCCAGAGCTCATCCGCACGCACGAGGACCGCATCGAGCGGCACCTCCTCGCGGGCCAGCCCGGCGAGGGCGAGGGCGACGCGGGCCCCGCCGCGCGCCTCCTCCGCGGCCGTGCCGTGCATCTCGATGGTGCGGACCCGCGCCTCACGCCCGGTCGGCAGGAGGCGGACCGCGGCCTCGCGCGCGAGCCGGCCGCTCCACGCGGTGCCGGTCACCACGGTCCCCGCGCCACGCACGGAGAAGACGCGATCGACGGGGAGTCGCCAGGGATCGGCGTCCGTGCGACCGGGGACGGTGTGGGCCGCGCGTGCGAGCGCCGCCCTCAGGGCCTCGACCCCCTCCCCCGTGACGCTCGAGACCTCGCAGTGCTCCGCGTCGGCGTATGGTGTGGAGGCGAGCAGTGTGCGCACCGCCGCGTCCACCTCGGCGGCCCGGGTGACGTCGACGAGGTCCCGCTTGGTGAGCGCGACGACGAGCCGCGGCACCGCAAGGAGCCGGACGATCTCGAGGTGCTCACGCGTCTGCGGTTTCACGCCCTCGTCGGCAGCGACGACGAGAAGCGCCACGTCGATCCCGCTGGCACCCGCGAGCATCGTGCGCACGAACGCCTCGTGGCCCGGGACGTCGACCACCCCGATCGGCGGGAGTCCGTCGAGCCGCAGGGGCGCGAAGCCCAGTGCAATGGTGATGCCGCGGCGCCGTTCCTCCGGCAGCCGGTCGGTCTCGACGCCGGTCAGCGCGCGCACCAGCGCGGTCTTGCCGTGGTCGATGTGCCCGGCGGTCCCGAGGATCATCGGTCCTCCGACTCCCACGCCCGCCAGGCGCGCAGCGGGGTCCGGTCCGCGAGATGCTCCTCGACGAACTCGCGGAGGAGCCGTTGATGCGCGCGCCGCACCGGACTCTCCTCGAGGCGGACCGCCTCGCCGCTCGACCAGGCGGTGAGCGCCGCCCGCGCCTCCGCCGGGATCAGCCTCGCCCCCGGCGCCAGGGCCGCACAGACGCGACAGAGCGCGCCACCCGCGCGTGGCGCGAACCGAGCCGGCTCGGCCGCGTCCAAGGCACGATCACACGCCGCACAGTGCGTCAACGCAGGCGCCACGCCGACCGCCGCCACGAGGCGCCACGCCGCGCCGAGCGTCTCCGCGCAGACCAGCGGATCCGGTGACGTCGCGATGGCGTCGAATCCCTCGGTGAGCGCGAAGAAGACCGCCCCCCCGGAATCTTCGGGGCCGACGCGGAGCCCGAGTTCCCCGAGCGCGCTCGCCGCGCGGAAGCGGGCGAGCGAATCGCCGAGCCCGGGACGCGCCCGGCCGACATCGAACGCGTGCAGCGTGTGGAGGTCACCCGTCGGATGCAGCACGAGGTGGGCGACCCCGCTCGTGAAGAGGTCGAGCCCCGAGCCGAATCGGCTCTTCGGCCGACGCGCCCCGCGCGCGACGGCGGAGACCACGCCCGCCTGCCGCGTCGCCAGCCGGACGATCCGCGAGGTCTCCCGGTAGTCGAAGGCGTGGAGCACGAGGGCGTCAGTGAGGAGCACGGGTCAAAGCTACTCCGCCACGCCGCCGACGCCTTACCGTGTCCCGCGTATCCCGAGGTACCAGGTGCGCCCGGGCGCCGCGAACCCGCGGATCATCTCGTACGTCGCACCCAGTGCGTTGTCCGTCCGCGCCACGAGGTGCCAGTCCCGCGTGAACGGCACGGGCAGGTCGAGGCCGAGGTCGATGGTGGTCACGGCGTCGAGGGTGACCGCGGTCGTCGGCCAGCCGGAGAAGTCACGGTCCGCGCGCTGCCCGATGTAGGTCGCCGCGACCGAGAGCGTCCCGCCGGCGACCACCGCTCGCGTGAGCGTGACGCTCGCGCCGTGCTCAGGCCGGCGGATCAACCGGCCCCCGGTGACGAGATTGGCCGCCTCCCCTTCGTCGAAGCCGGAGTCGGTCACCCGGGTGTCGGTCCAGGTGTATTGCGCCGTCCCACGGAAGCCGAACAGCTCGGGGAGCGTCGTCTCCACCTCGACGCCGCCGGCGTTGGCCGCGGCCACGTTGAAGTAGTTCGGGGCGCCTTCCACGGGTGGCAGCCCCGTGTACTGGATGAGGTCACGGAACCGCTGCTGGAATCCGGTCACGCGGACCAGCGCCCCACCGACAATCGCCTCTAGGCCGAGCTCGGCCGAGGCCGCCCGCTCCGGTCGCAGCGTCGCGTTCCCGGTGACCCACCCCGTCGCGAAGTTCTCGTAGAAGCTCGGCGCCTTGAACGCATTCCCGACCGACGCCCGAAGCCGCATCGTCGACGCGACCCTCCACGCCGCCCCCGCACGCATTGTGCGGAAGGAGCCGAACGCGCTGTTCTCGTCGAGACGTCCACCCATCTGCACACTCACCGGGCCACGCTCCTCTAGAACCTGCAGATAGAGCGCGCGATTCTCGCGCGCGGCACGGAAGCTGGAGGTGTACTCCGCCTCAGCGCTGACCGAGAGGTCGCGACTGCGCTCGGTGTCGCGTGAGAATTCACCGCCGATGGTGACCGCCCCCTGCGCCCCGGTGCGGAGCGTCGTGCGCAGGTCCGCGAGTCGGCGGACGACGGTCCCCCGCGAGTAGTAGCCGTAGAAACCGAGCGTGTCCCCCGGACCGTCAGGCCCGTCGTTCGTCCGAGGGGATGCCTCGGCCGTCGAGAGGGCGAGCCGCGTCTCGAGCCGCGGGCTCCACCGCACGCCGGCGTCGAGCCCGGCGAGGAGCCGGTGGTCGACGCGTTCGCTGTTCTGATCCTCCAGCCGACCGGCGAAGTCGGTCGGATAGCGGTAGATGGAGCTGTTGTAGCGGCCGGTGAGGCGCAGATCGGTGCGACCGCCCCCGCCCGTCGCGAGCGTGCCGCTCACCCCCTCGTTGCGATACGCGTTGTTGAACGGGAGGACCCCCTCGGTAAAGTGCCGATCCCCCTGAAGGGTCCACGCAACACCGGCGACGCGACCGTCGCGGCCGAGCGAGAGACGCTGGGTGCCGTAGTTCCCCGCCCCGACCTCCGCGCTCGTGCGCGGGCCGGTGCTCCGTCGCGTGAAGAGCTGGATGACGCCGGAGACCGCCTCGGAGCCGTAGAGGACGCTCGCGGGGCCGCGCACCACCTCGATCCGCTCGATCTCATCGAGCGTGATGCGGCCGAGGTCGAGGACGCCGCCGGGCTCGTTCACCGGAACGCCATCGACGAGGACGCGCACATAGTTCGATTGCCCACCCCGCATGAAGAGCGCGACTTGGGATCCGGCGCTCGACACGCGCGTCACCGTGAGGCCGGGCACCCGACGCAATGCATCCGCCACGTGCGTGACCCCCTCGGCACGTAGCGCCGCGCCGTCGAGGACGGTCGCCGTGGCCGTGGGCGCGAGGCGGATCCCGGGGAGCCGCGTCGCCGTGACGACAGCGGCGGGGAGCGACGTGGTGGATGGCGTGCTGGAAGGCGTGGTGGAAGGCGTGGTGGCCTGGGCGCGGAGCTGGAGCGCGAAACAGACGAAGAGCGAGCCGAAAGAGAGAGAGCGCATAGGGCGGGTTGGGAACTGGAAGAGGCGAAGGTCGGGCGAGGGGTGACAGCGACAGGGGCAACGCATAGGGCAAAGCCGTGCGACGGCGGAGTGACTCAACGCCTCCCCCGGCCGCGGAGCGGCACGAGCACGGGCGCCCCGACAGCGGGATCACGACTCACGACGAGGGGCCAGTCGTAGACCGATTCCAACACCTCACCGCGCATCACCTCGTCCGCGCTGCCATCGGCCGCGACGCGGCCCTGCTGCAACAACACGATGTGATCGGCGAAGCGCGCCACGAGGTTCAGCTGGTGGCTCACGAGGAGGACCGTACGCCCCTCGCGCGCCAGCGCGTCGAAGAGCTCGAAGGCCGCCATCTCGTGTGCGACATCGAGGAAGGTCGTCGGCTCGTCGAGGACCAGGACCTCCCCGCCCTGCGCGAGCGCGCGTGCCACCCGGACGCGCTGCCACTCGCCGCCCGAGAGCTCGGCGGTCGAGCGCGCGAGGAACGGCGTCACCGCCGCCCGTTCGGCGGCCGACGCGATGGCCTCGCGATCGGCAGCGGTCTCGCCGCCGAATCCCCGGCCGTGTGGATGCCGCCCCAGGGCGATGAAGTCACGCACCGGGAGCGCGAAGGCGGGTTCCTCGCGTTGCGGGACGACGGCGAGTCGCCGTGCGAGGGCGCGGCGCCGCACAGGGTCGAGCGGCGCATCCCCGAGGACGATCGACGACGCCCCCGCTTGACCACCGGGTTCACTGCCAGGCCCACCGCGCAGTTCACGCCCCGGCTCACCGCCCGGCTCCCCCCCCGCGTTAACCCCACCGACGCGGATCGTGCCAGCGGAAGGCCTGACACGCCCGAGCAGCGCGCGGACGATGGTGCTCTTTCCGGAGCCGTTCGGGCCGACGACGGCCGTCAGCGCACCCGCGCGCGACGTGAACGACACGCCATCGAGCGCGGGACGCGCGGCGCGCGGATAGCGGACGGAGAGTCCGTCGATCTCGATCATCGTGCGGCCGCGGCGCGGAGCCGCCAGACGAAGAATGGAACGCCGAGGAGCGCGGTCACGGCGCCAAGCGGCAGCTCGGCGGGCGTGATGACGCGGCGCGCGGCGGCATCGGCGAGGACGACGAGGGCACCGCCGATGCCGGCGGCCACCGCGAGCGCCGCCCGGACGCGCGTGACGCCGAGGGTCCGCACGAGCGACGGGACAACGAGCCCGACGAAGCCGATGAGCCCGGCGCCGGAGACGGTCGCCGCCGCGACGAGTGCGGCGACGAGGAAAATGCGTCGCGTGACGCGGTCGACGTCGAGCCCGAGGGCGGCGGCGGGCTCCTCGCCGAGCGCGAGCACGTCGAGATCGCGTCCCCACCAGAGGAGGAGCCCGCCGCCGAGGGCGACGTAACCACCCACCCAGCGCACGTCGGACCAGGTGGCATCGGCGAGCGAGCCCATCATCCACCAGAGCGCGCCCC
>DAISWY010000076.1:0-10238 GCA_036826135.1 Gemmatimonadaceae bacterium
CGCTGCGTACGCGGCGATCGTCGGCGGGGCTGCGGCCGCGCTCGGCGTGTCGCTGCTCATCGAACCGGGGCGTTTCGTGATTGCCGACGCCGGGATGCTCGTGACACGCGTGCTGTACCGGAAGGGGAACGGCGGGCGCACGACGCTCGTCTGCGATGCCGGGATGACCGAACTGGTCCGGCCCTCGCGCTATGACGCCTATCACGAGATCGAGCCGGTGTTGCCCGCACACGGGGAGGAGCTCGTCGACGTGGTGGGGCCGGTCTGCGAGACCGGGGATTTCCTCGCGTTGCAGCGCGCGATGCCGGTCGTCGAGGCGGGCGCGCTGCTCGCCGTCCACGCGGCGGGGGCGTATGGCTCGGTGATGGCGTCGCAGTACAACGCCCGGCCGAAGGCGCCGGAGGTGATGGTCGACGGCGCGCGGTGGGCGGTGGTGACCACGCGGGAGACCTATGACGATCTGGCGCGCCACGACGTGGCGGCGCCGGACTGGAGGCGGGACTGATGCGCATCGGGGTGATGTCGGACTCGCACGACCGCGTCCCCGCGGTCGATGCATTGCTGCGCGAGATGGTGGCGCGTGGGGTGACGATGGTGCTGCACGCGGGGGACTTCTGCGCCCCGTTCGCGCTGCGCCCGTTCCGCGACCAGAACGTCGCGATGGCAGGGGTCTTCGGCGGAAATGACGGGGACCGCGCCGGGCTCCGGGCCTTCGCGGAGCAGGGGATGGGGCAGGAGCTCTTCGAGTCGCCACACTCGGTGACCTTCGGGGAGGTGAAGGTCCTGCTCGTCCACGACCTCGCCGACGTGCAGGAGGGCTCCGTCAACGCCCACGACGTCGTCGTGTACGGCCACACGCACGTCGTGGCCGTCGAACAGCGCGGCGAGACCCTGCTCGTGAATCCCGGCGAGGCGTGCGGCTGGCTGCACGGTACGCCGACCGCCGCCATCATCGACCTCGACACCAAGGCGGTCGAGGTGATCACGCTCGATCCCACGGAGTGGACCCGGTGACGTCCCGTGTACTGATCCTCGACTGCGGTTCGCAGTTCACACAGCTCATCGCGCGGCGTGTGCGCGAGGCGCGCGTCTTTTCGGAGATCCATCCCCCGTCCCGGTCCCTGGCGTGGATCCGCGACTGGCAGCCGACCGCGATCATCCTGTCGGGGGGGCCGAGTTCGGTGACCGACGAGGGGGCGCCGACCTTTGACCCCGCCATTCTCGACGTCGCGCCGGTGCTCGGGGTCTGCTACGGGATGCAGTGGATCGCCCAGACGGTGGGTGGGGCGGTCAAGGGCGGTGGGCGTCGCGAGTACGGTCGCGCCGAGATCGTCGTGAAGGAGTCGGGTGGGCTGTTCGCCGGCTTCGACGAGGGGGAGCGCTCGGTCGTCTGGATGAGCCACGGCGATCATGTCGAGACCGTCCCGCCCGGATACGTCCTGACCGCGTCGAGCGAGGGGAATCCCGTCGTTGCCTTCCGGCACGCGACGAAGCCGATTCACGCCGTCCAGTTCCACGCGGAGGTGGCGCACACCGTCCGTGGCGCCGAGATCATCCAGAACTTCCTCTTCGGCATCGCGGGGTGCACGCCGGATTGGACGCCGGGGCATTTCATCGAGCAGGAGGTCGCCCGCATCAAGGCGCTCGTCGGCGATGCGCAGGTGATCTGCGGGCTCTCGGGCGGCGTGGATTCCTCAGTGGCGGCGGCGCTGGTCCATCGCGCGATCGGCGACCAGCTGACCTGCATCTTCGTGGACACGGGGCTCCTGCGGCTCCACGAGCGTGAGCAGGTCGAGCGGACAATGGGGCAGCACCTCGGCATCCGGTTGATCACGGTCCGGGCGGAGGAGCGGTTCCTCGGCGCGCTGCAGGGCCTCGATGATCCCGAGAAGAAGCGCAAAGCGATCGGTCACACGTTCATCGACGTCTTCGAGGACGCCTCCGCCGAGGCGGGGAAGGACGCGAAGTTTCTCGTCCAGGGGACGCTCTATCCCGACGTCATCGAGTCGGTGAGCGCCAAGGGCGGGCCCAGCGCGACGATCAAGACGCACCACAACGTCGGCGGACTCAAGCCCGACATGAAGTTCCAGCTCATTGAGCCGCTGCGGGAGCTCTTCAAGGACGAGGTCCGGAATGTCGGGCGCGAGCTCGGCCTCCCCGAGGAGATGGTGGGACGGCATCCGTTCCCAGGCCCCGGGCTCGCGATCCGCGTGCTCGGCGCCGTTGACCCGGTCAACGTGGAGACGCTCCGTCGGGCGGATGCGATCTACCTGGAGGAGATCCGCGCGGCGGGGTTGTACAACGAGATCTGGCAGGCCTTCGCCGTCTTCCTCCCCGTCCGTTCGGTCGGGGTGATGGGCGATGGTCGGACGTACGAGCATGTGATCGCCCTGCGCGCGGTGACGAGCACCGACGGGATGACGGCGGACTGGTTCGCCTTCCCGACCGAAGTGCTGGCGCGCGTCTCGAATCGGATCATCAACGAGGTCCCTGGGATCAATCGCGTCGTGTACGACGTGAGCTCCAAGCCGCCCGCGACCATCGAGTGGGAGTGACCCGGTGCTGAGTCGGCTCGCGCGGCTCCGTCCGACGCGCGCTGAGTTGCGGGAGATGCTGGCGATCGCGGGGCCGATCGTGCTCGTCAGCCTCGGGCAGCAGCTGATGGGGGTCGTCGATGTCGTGATGCTCGGCCGGGTCTCCGCGGCCGAGCTCGCGGCCGGCGGGCTCGGGAACCTGTATTTCCACCTCACGGGGATTGCCGGGATCGGGGTGCTCCTCGCGATCGATCCGGTCGTCGCGCAGGCTGTCGGCGCCGGAGATGAGGAAGGGGTGGCGCGTGGCGTGCAGCGCGGGTTGCTCCTCGCCCTGCTGGTGACGGTGCTCGTCGCGCTGACTGCGCTCCCGTCGGAGCGCCTGTTCACGCTGATGCGCCAGCCAGCCGAGGTCACCCCTGCGGCGGCCCGTTTCGTGTGGTGGAGCCTCCCGGGGTTGCTCCCGTTCTATCTCTTCGTCGCGCTCCGGCAGGTGCTACAGGCCAAGCATCTGGTGCGGCCGGTGCTGCTCGCCGTGCTGATTGGGAACGTACTGAACGTGGCGCTCAACTGGGTGTTCATCTTCGGGCACCTCGGGGTGGTGGCGGGTGGCTCGATCGGCTCGGCGCAGGCCACGTCGATCGCCCGGTGGGCGATGCTCGCGTGCCTCCTCTGGACCGCCTGGCCGGCACTCGGGCCGATCCTCACGCAGTGGCGTCGGGAGAGCTTCGCGTTCGCGCCGCTCGGGCGGATGCTGGCGATCGGCATCCCGATCGGCTTGCAGTTCTTCGCCGAGGTGAACGCGTTCGGGCTCGTGACGATCATGGCGGGGTGGATGGGGACCGCGACGCTCGCGGGGCACGAGATCGCGCTGAACCTCGCGTCGACCACCTTCATGGTGCCGCTCGGCGTGGCGAGTGCGGCCTCGGTGATGGTCGGCCACGCAATCGGGGCCGGCGACACCGCCGCGTCGCAGCGTGATGCCGTTGCCGCGCTCGCGCTCGGGGTTGGGTTCATGGCGGTGATGGGGGTGGTGCTGCTTCTCGCCCCGGGGCCGTTCGCGCGGCTCTACACCGCCGATGCGACCGTCGTGCTCATCGCCGCGGGGTTGCTGCCGATCGCCGGGCTCTTTCAGGTCTTCGACGGGATGCAGGCCGTCGCCTCGGGGATCCTGCGTGGGGCGGGCGACACCACGGCCGCGATGGTGCTGCACGTGCTGAGCTTCTGGGGGATCGGCGTCCCGCTCTCGTGGGCGCTCGCGTTTCCGCTCGGGCTCGGGGCGGCGGGGCTGTGGTGGGGGCTCTCCGCCGGGTTGTCGACCGCGGCGGTGCTGCAGCTGGCGCGTGTGCGGACCAAGCTCCGGCGTCCGGTGGCGCGCGTGACGCTCGACCATCCTGCGATACGGTGACGAGGCGCGCGTGACTCGTCGAGGGCGGTCGAGTCTCGTCGACGTCGCGGAGCGTTCAGGACCGTCAGCGCTGGCGAATGCCCCGTGGCGCCGACGGTGGCTGCGTTAGACGCCCTTCTCCTGCAGCAGCGCCATGAACTCCGCAGGCGAGGTGATCGTCAGCAGGCGGTCCGGCACGTCCAGCTCCTTCGAGAACTGGGCGATCTTCCCGAGCACGGGGAGATACTGGTTGGAGACCTCGAGGGGCGGCGCGACGATGAGGAAGAAACAGCGGACGGGCTGGCCGTCGATCGCCTTGAAATCGAGCCCCGTCGCCTTTCGGCCAAAGGCCACACGCAGCTTGTTGACCACGAGGGAGCGGCAATGGGGGATGGCAATCCCTCGCCCGATTCCGGTGGACCCCAGGTTCTCCCGCCGCTTGAGCATCTTGTAGAGCGTGGCCTCGTCCTTCTCGTCGAGGCGGAGGAGCCCGATGAGCTCCCGGAGGATGTCGTCCTTGCTCTCGCCCCGGAGGTCGAGCGCGACGGCGTCTTCGGAAAAGAATTCTCGGAGTTCCATCCTGCGAACCTATCCGGTGCCCGGATAGGTGTCAACGCGTGATGTTGCAACGAGTTGCGACAGGTCCTTATAGTTCTTCGATGCCCTTTCCGTACCCCGTCGCCCACGATGTTCCCCTCATCCTCGCCCCGATGGCGGGGGTGTCCGAGTCGCCGTTCCGGCGTCTGTGTCGGGCCTGGGGGGCTGACGTCGTGGTGACGGAGTTTCTCTCCGCGGAGGGGATCCGTCGGGAGAACGAGGCGACGATGTCCAAGCTCCGCTTCGGCGCGGACGAGCGGACGATTGGCGTGCAGATCTTCGGGGCCGACCCGGTGGCGATGCGTGAGGCAGCGGCCTTCGTGACCGATGTGTTCCAGCCGGATTACATCGACATCAACTTCGGGTGTCCGGTCAAGAAGGTGGTGCGCCGCAACGGCGGATCGGGGTGTCTCAAGGACCTCGGTCTCGTGCAGGAGATCATCCGCGCCGTCGTGCAGGGGACGCACCTGCCGGTGACGTGCAAGGTGCGGAGTGGCTGGAGCGAGGAGATGCGAGACCCTGTCACCATCGGCCTGCGGTGTCAGGACGCGGGCGTGAAGGCGATCGCCCTGCATCCGCGCACGCGCACGCAGATGTACTCCGGGTTCGCACGCTGGGAGGAGATCGCGGCGATGAAGGCGGCGCTCGAGATCCCCGTCATCGGGAACGGGGATATCAAGACCCCCGAGGATGCGGCGCGGATGCGACGCGAGACGGGGTGTGATGGCGTGATGATCGCCCGCGGCTCGTTCGGTCAGCCGTGGATCTTCCGGCAGGCCCGGGCGCTGCTCGATGGGCTTCCGATGCCCGCTGCGCCCACGGTCGCGGAGCGGTTCGAGGTCGCGCTCGCGCACGCCCGCATGGTCCAGGCGTACGAGCCCGACCCGATCGGCGCCGCCATCGAGTTCCGCAAGCATCTGGGCTGGTACGTGAAGGGGCTGCCGCACTCGGCGGAGCTGCGCAAGCAGTTGCATGCCGTCAACGATTTCGGGGAGGTCGAGGGGATCTTCCGGTCGTACGTGGCGAGTGGCGTGGCGCACGAGGCGGAGGCCGCATGAGGCGCGAGCGCGCTACTGCACTCCTCGAGCAGGTCGCCGCCGGGCAGCTCTCCGTCGATGCGGCGCTCCGTCAGCTCGATGCCGCGCCGGTCGAGGAGATTGGCGTCGCGACCGTTGATACGCACCGGGCGCTCCGGCAGGGTTACCCGGAGGTCGTCTTCGGGGAGGGGAAGTCGCCGGAGCAGATCGTCGCGATCTGCGAGCGTCTCGAGGCGCACAGGGATGGCTTCCTTGTCACGCGTGTCGCCGCCGAGAGTCAATCGGCGCTACGTGCGCGGTTTCCCGCCGTGGAGGTGAACACCCTCGGCCGGACGGTGCTGCTGCGTGCCGCGCCCGCGGTAGCGGGGGACGTCCCTGGAGACGGGCGTCCGGACGGTCGGGCGGCGCGCACCATCGCGGTCGTGACCGCCGGCACGAGTGACCTCCCGGTCGCCGAAGAGTGTGCCGTGACACTCGACGCGATCGGCCATTGCGTTAGTCGGGTCACCGATGTGGGGGTGGCCGGGATCCATCGGATCCTCGCGCGTCGGGAGACGCTCGCGGATGCAGCGGTGGTGATTGTGATCGCCGGGATGGATGGCGCGTTGCCCAGCGTGGTCGGCGGGCTGGTGCGCTGTCCGGTGATCGCCGTGCCGACGAGTATCGGGTACGGCGCCGCGTTCGGGGGACTTGCCCCGCTCCTCACGATGCTGAACTCGTGCGCCGCGGGTGTGTTGGTCTGCAACATCGACAACGGCTTCGGGGCGGCGGTGGCGGCGAGCCGCATCCTCGAGGGTGTCAGTTAGCCCACGCCCGTGGCCGGCCAAGCTGGCCTGAGCGCCCTCCGGCCTCATCCCGTCGATTCCGTCGTTGAACATCCGCCCGCGCCGGGGTATCATCCGAGGGTAGTAACGGGGGCGACTGGTTTCGATTGTGTAGGTGGCTCCGTGGCTGCGCGCCCAGGTCCTCGGGTTCCTGGTAAAACACTCGGGACATTTCCAACTGCGAACAACAACTTCGCTCTCGCCGCGTAAGGCCTAGCCTTACTCCGGCAGTGCCTGAGAGGCAGCCCGCCCGGGGCGGTGCTCAGGTATCGCAAATCCGGGCTGGCCCAAGGGTGCGTCCACCGCCCGCGGGTGAGACTTTAGTGGACTCATCCGTGTGTGGGCGGCCTGCCGGCCAGCGCCCGGAGACATCAATCGGCGGGATACGCGCGTAGACGCTGTGGAAGATCTTATGCAAGACGGGAGTTCGAATCTCCCCGCCTCCACTCACCGCCCGTCGCGGTGATGCGAACCGGGCCGCCTCACGGGGCGGCCCGGTTCGTCCGTTTCAGCCCCGCCGCTCCTCGCGCCAGGCCCAGAGCACAAACGTCAGCAGCGCGACAAGCAGCGCCGGGACGAGCATCACCATCGAGATCTGCAGGACCCCCTCCGTGAGTGGACCCCACGCGCCGGCCCCTGCATCCCCGATCCGAAAGGCCGCGCCGAACGTGAGCCCGCGCCAGCAGGAGAGTGGGACCCAGGTCAAAACGAAGGCCAACGCGGCCCATCTGGCTCCGCGCCGCACGACTACTTCGCGCCGTCGCGCATTCGGATGAGCCCCTCCTGGGCCACCGAGGCGATCAGCTGGCCATCGCGGGTGAACACCTGGCCGCGAACGAACCCGCGGGCTCCGTGGGCGGAAGGGCTGTCGCTCACATAGAGGAGCCACTCGTCCGCGCGGAAGGGGCGGTGCATCCAGAGCGTGTGGTCCAGCGAGGCGATCTGGACGCGGCGGTCGCGCATCGTGAGCCCGTGCGGGAGCAACGCCGTCGGCAGGAACCCGTAATCCGAGGCGTAGGCGAGCACGGCCTGATGGACGATCGTCGGGTCGGGGATCCGATCGACGACCCGGAACCAGACGGCGCGACGTGCCTCGACCGGCCCGACGGCCTCCCCGGGGACGAAGGGATTCCGCGGGGAGATGAGCCGGAGATCGATCGGACGGTCCTGCGTCCAGATCGCGCGGATCGGCTCCGGGATGAGGTGTGCGTTCGCCCTGATGAGGTCGAGCTCCGGGGTGAGCGACTCCGGGTCGGGGACCTCGGGCATCGGCCACTGGTGATCGATCCCCGGCTCGACGACGTGGAACGAGGCGGAGAGGTGGAAGATCGCCTCGCCGTGCTGGATCGCCGTGACGCGTCGGCTGGTGAAGCTGCGCCCGTCGCGTGGGCGGTCGACGAAGTAGACGATCGGGGTGGTGAGATCCCCCTCGCGGAGGAAGTACCCATGCACCGAGTGGGCTTCGCGACCTTCGTCCACGGTGCGTCGCGCGGCGACGAGCGCCTGCGCGAAGACCTGCCCACCGAAGACGCGGCCGGTCCCGAGGTCGCGATTCTGCCCGCGGTAGATGTTGTGTTCGAGGGGCTCGAGCTCGAGGAGCTCCAGCAGGCTGGCGACGACGGTCATCGGTCGAAGCTAATCGAGGGGATACCGGTCACGCCTCTCCGGGGAAGACGACCTCATCCGGTCGGTTGCGCATGTGGTCGGCGAGGGCGGCGAAGCGTTCGCGCAGGAACGCCTTCACCGGCTCCGGCGCCGGATGCGCGTCGAGTGCCCGATCCATGCACCAGAGCCACTCGTCGCGTTCCCGCGAGGCGATCGGGAAGGGGAGGTGGCGCGCTCGGAGCCGCGGATGCCCGTACTTGGACTCGTAGAGGGGCGGCCCGCCACTCCATCCGGTCAGATACTCGAACAGCTTCTCCCGGCTCCGCTTGAGCGAGGCCGCGTGCAGACGACGGATCGTCTCCGCCTCCGGCGCGGTCTCCATGAGGTCGTAGAAGTGATCGACGAGCGCGCGGATGCCGGCCTCGCCACCGAGGGCATCGAAGGGGGGCGTCGGAGTGGTCACCCCGGAACGTTACGCGCCGACAGCCTGCGCCGCCGCGAGTCGGGCGATTGGTACCCGGAACGGGGAGCAGCTCACGTAATCGAGCCCCGTGGCGTGGCAGAAGCCGACGGAGCGCGGCTCGCCACCATGCTCGCCGCAGATTCCCACCTTCAGCCCGCTGCGTGCCGCGCGGCCTTCCGTCGTCGCGAGGGTGATGAGCCGACCGACCCCGTCCACGTCGAGCACCTGGAAGGGATCGTCCCGGAAGATCCCGCGCTCCACGTACAGCGGCAGGAAGCGCCCGGCATCGTCCCGGGAGAGCCCGAGGGTGGTTTGGGTGAGGTCGTTCGTGCCGAAGGAGAAGAACTCGGCCTCCGCCGCGATCGCCCGAGCGGTCAGCGCCGCGCGCGGGAGTTCGATCATCGTCCCGACGAGATACTTGATCGCCGTCCCGGTCTCACGTGCCACCGCGGCGGCGATGCGGTCGACGATGGTCCGCTGGTGCCGGAACTCCTCCACCGTCCCGACCAGGGGGATCATCACCTCGGGGAGGACGATCCCGCCGCGGCGTGTCACCGCGGTGGCCGCCTCGAAGATCGCGCGGGCCTGCATCTCGGTGATCTCGGGATAGGTGATCCCGAGTCGGCACCCGCGGTGACCCAGCATCGGGTTGGTCTCGCGCAGCGCATCGACCACGCGCATCAGCTCGCTGCGGGTCACGCCAACGCGGCGCGCGAGCAGCTTCGCCTCCTCGCCGCCGTGCGGGAGGAATTCGTGTAGCGGCGGGTCGAGGAGGCGGATGGTGACGGGGAAGCCGTCCATCGCCGTGAAGATCCCTTCGAAGTCCTCGCGCTGCATCGGGAGGAGCTTGGCGAGCGCTCGGCGGCGCCCCCCTTCGTCGTGCGCGACGATCATCTCCCGCATCGCGTGGATCCGCTCGCCGTCGAAGAACATGTGCTCGGTCCGGCAGAGGCCGATCCCCTCGGCGCCGAACCCGCGCGCCACCTTCGCGTCGTGCGGCGTGTCGGCGTTCGCACGCACCTTGAGCCGCCGCCGTGCATCGGCCCAGCCCAGCAGTTCCGCGAAGCCGCGATATACCGGCGCCTCATCGGCGGTCCGCGTGCCGGCGCTCACCTGCATCACCTCGCTCGGCATCGTGGGGAGGTCCCCGAGGAAGACCTCGCCCGTGCCGCCGTCGAGTGTGAGCCAATCCCCCTCGCGCACCTCCGTCTCGCCGACCGTCACGCGATGATGCGCGGCATCGACGCGGAGCACGCCGCATCCAACGACGGCGCACTTGCCCATCCCGCGCGCGACGACGGCGGCGTGGGACGTCATCCCGCCCCGGGCGGTGAGGACGGCCCGGGCGGCGACGATGCCATGGAAGTCCTCTGGCGTTGTCTCGTCGCGGATCAGGATCACCGCATCCCCGCGCGCGGCCCGGGACTCGGCGACGTCAGCGTCGAAGACCGCGATGCCCGAGGCCGCCCCGGGGCTCGCCGGGAGGCCGACGCAGAGCGGCGTCCCGCGTGCGGCCGCGTCGATGACGGGATGCAGCAGCTGGTCGAGCTGCTGGGCGGGGACGCGTTGCAGCGCCTCCGGGCGGGAGATGAGTCCCTCGTTCACCAGATCCCGAGCGATGCGCACCGCCGCCGCCGCGGTCCGCTTCCCGGTCCGGGTCTGCAGCAGATAGAGTCGTCCGCGCTCCACGGTGAACTCGAGGTCCTGCATATCGCGGAAATGCCGTTCGAGGAGCGATTGCGTGCGGAGGAGCTCTGCGTACGCCTCCGGCAGGCGGTCGGCCATCACGGCGAT
>DAISWY010000077.1:0-10157 GCA_036826135.1 Gemmatimonadaceae bacterium
CGTCTGGTTCACCACCCGTGCCCCGAGGGCGTCACGCACCCGCACCTCCCACCCCACCGACGAGGTGCTCCCCACCGTGAGGCTGCCCACCCCGGCATCCTCGTAGTACGGTGTGACGGTCGCGGCGACGCCCGTCGGGGCGCCGGCGCGCGCGATCAGCTGCGGCGTGCGGAGCGGCGTGTTGGGGTCCGTGCCGGTGCCGAGCTTGCCGGAGAGGTTCGAGCCCCAGCAGAACACCTGCTGCGAGGCGTTGGTGAGGCCACAGGTCGTCTGACCTGAGTTGGTCAGGCCGGTGCCACCCATCCGCAGCGCATACCCGGTGAAGGGAATCAACGTGGCGGTGCCGCGAGAGACGCCGGTGCCGTCGCCGAGCTGACCGCCGTTGTTATATCCCCAGCACCAGGTGGTGAAGTCAGCCTTGATGCCGCAGGTGCGGTAGTACCCCGCGTAGAGGTTGGTGAAGCCGGTACCGTCCACCACGGCCACCGGCGCGAGCTGTGGGAGAGTGGTCGACACACGGCCGTCCCCCAGCGCCCCCACATCGGCATCCCCCCAGCAGAAGGCGTCGCCGGCCGTCGTCCGACCGCAGCCATGTTCCTCTCCCCCGACCACTTGGTCGAACGAGGTGCCGCCGGCGACCAGCACCGGGGTCGGTGCGCTGACCGTCGTGCCGTCGCCGAGCTGGCCGGACGTGTTGACACCCCAGCAATACCACGTGCCGTTGGTGGTTCCGCCGCAGGTGTGGTTGGTGCCGGCGCTCAGGCCGGTGTACGCGACGCCGCCCTGCGCGGCCGCGCGCACCGGGATGGATTTGCGATTGCTGAAGGTGCCGTCGCCGAGCTGTCCCGCCCAGTTATAGCCCCAGCACCAGATCTCGCCCGAGGCGGTGAGGCCGCACGAGTGCTCGCCCCCGGTGACGACCTTCGTGAACTTGAGACTCGTGCGAACGCGCGTCGGCACGAGCCGGTCGGTATACGTCGAATCGCCAATCTGACCGGCCGAGTTGGAGCCCCAGCAGTAGGCGTCACCGTTGGCATCGGTGAGGCAGGTATGATCGCCAAAGCCTTCCTGGCTCACGGACGACGCCGGCCCGAGCGTCACTTGGCCGAGGCTCACCGGCACTGGGGTGGTGCTGCTCGTGGTGGTGCCGTTCCCAAGCTGTCCGCGCGCGTTGTCCCCCCAGCAGCGGAGCGCCCAGGAGTCGGCCATGCAGGTGTGCTCACCCTTGCGTGGGACAACGGTGGTGACGGTGACGACTTTGGTGGGTTGGCCCGGGGTGCTTACGGTCACCTGACCGGTCGCTGGGCTACTCGTGCCCCCCCAGAGCCGGACGATGGCGATGCCACTCCCGTCGGTCACGACGGTGAGTGGCTCAGCCTTCGCGCCCACGAGGCGCGTGCCGGTGACGGGCCCGATGAGCGCGTTGCCCCCCGCGGGCGAGACCGTCACCGGGACCCCGACCACCCCGGTACCGAACTCATTCTTCACCTGGATGCGCACCGGCTGCCCCGTCTGCACCCCAGGGTACGTCGCGACGTCCGGTCCGTCGATCACCGAGAACCCGGTGACGACCGCGGCCCGGTTAATGGTGGTGATGGTCGTCGTCGCCGCAGCGCTGCCGGCCGTGGCGGTGATGGTGGTGGAGCCCACCTCAACCCCGCTCACGAGACCCGTCGTGTCCACACCGGCGATGCTTGGCGTCGACGAGCTCCACGACACCGGGACGCAGCCGTCGAGGGCCAGGCCGCTGCTCGCGCGGGGCGAGGCCACCAGCGGCACGGCCTCGCCAATGCCGAGCGCGCCGGGGAGCGTGTCGACCTGCACCGCGAAGACCGGCGGAATCACGAAGACCGCCGTGCCGATGCGCGCGGGCGCGCTGAGCCCGATGCTCGCGCGCGCGACCTGCTGGGCGTCGATGATGTCCACCGTGCTGTCGGCGTTCACGTCGCCCTGCACGGTCACCACGGCGGGCCGCAACACGGAAAGCGCGATCGATCGGCGCGCGATCTGCTGGGCGTCGATGATGTTCACCTGCCCGTCGTCGTTGACGTCCCCCCAGTTGCCGGGTGGCACCACGCATGTGGCGACGGGTCGCACGACGACCTGGCGCAGGAGGCTCACGCCGAGGGGGTTCCCCACCTGTGTGGGGAGGATCGTCACGGTCGTGCCGCCCGGAGCGCCGGTCGCGCGGAAATGCAGCGTGGCGACGGTGGCCACCTGGGCCGTGCCTTCGGCGGAGAAGACGCTGAGGGCCACCGAGCCCATCGCGGCGCCCGAGGCATTCGCCTGCACCGTGCCGAGCGTCCCCGCGGCGATGGAGTCAAGGACCAGTCGCTGGGCGTCCCACTTCACCGTCGCGGAGAGCGCCGCGACCGCGGTACTGGTGGCACCGGTGGGATCAAGCACCACGGGGAGCGTCAGCCGGTCGGTGGGCACGACCCGGAGGGTGGAGACGCTCCCCAACCGGAGGCGCACCGGCCCAGAGCCCTGCACGGCGGCGTGGTAGCGGTCGACCGCCTCGAAGCGCACCGCGTCCGGCATGTCGAGAATCTGCTGCGCGGTCTTGGGCGTGCTGGCCTGCTGCGCTGCGAGGGCGAGTGGGGCGGCCAAGACGGCGGCCATCAGGGAACCGTGGCGCATAGGTCGTTCGATGTGGAGGAGTCCGACGAAGTTACGGAAGAATCGTTACGGCGAGCGGGCGGACGGTCACGGAGATGGTGCCGCCGCCAGCATTGCCGGAGGCGCCGGACGCCACGTGCACGGTCGTCGTCCCCGCCGCCCGCGGTCGAAGCGTTAGCGTGCGCAGGACGAACGACGTGGTCGTGGCGTTGGCCGTGAAGCCGCTGATCACCAGCTCCCCCGCGGCGACGTTGTTCGTGTTCAGGAAGATGCTCGCGCTCCCGCTGGCATCGTCCACCCAGGTGCCGGCGGTGGTCCCGACGTAGCTAAACGCCGTGGTATCCCAAGCCACGTACGCGGTCAGTGACGCGAGGTCCTCACCGCCGCGGTTGCTGAGGTCGATGAGCAGGGGGATGGCGAGATCCGTGTTCACTTTCGCGCTCGCGCGGTCGGAGGCGCCGACGTGAAGGCGGATGCCGGTCCCGACCGTCGCGACAGAGAACGGCGCGGAGGTGACGGCGGTGATCCCGGCCGTGGTGCTGAAGCGCAGCGTGTGCGAGCCTGCCCCGGTGATCCCGAGGTCGGTGAAGCTCGCACGGCCGGTCCCGGTCGACGTCGGCACCGTCACCATGCCGCCGAGCGTCCCCGGCCCGGAGGCAATCGTAGCGGTCACCGGCAGCCCCCCCTGGCCGGTGGAATTGCCGTAGGCATCGACGGCCGCAATCACGGGTTGCGATAGGAATGCCGTACCGGTGTACGCGCCGGCGGGGATCGTTTCGAGCGCCAGCGCGCGAGTCGGCCCGGCGAGCACGTTGACCGAGACGACGTCAAGCGTGCGTGTGCCAATCGCGCCCGATTGCGCCGCGAGGGTGGTGCCCTCCGCGGCGAAGAGCGTAAGGGTCGAGGTCGCGACGCCGTTGGTGAAGGCGAGCGAGGCGTTGTTGCTGAATGGCACGGGGGTGCCGCCCACGTAGGTCATCGTCGGCACCGTGCCGGTCGGCGAGGCGCTCGGCCCCGAGAAGAGCACGCTCTGGATCAGCGATGTGAAGCCCGTCGCGACGTTCTCGTAGTCGTCGTACGCCGTGAGCGTCACCGTCTGCGGCACACCGGCCGTCCAGGTGGCGGGGGCCGCGAGGCGGAAGTGCGTTGGCGCGGCCGGGGCCACCTGCAGCGCGAGCCGCTGGCCGGCAACCGAGACGACGCTGCCCGGCAGGAGCGACGCACAGAGGTCGTAGGCACCGGCGGTGAAGGGGCGGACGACGATGTCCGTGACGCCCGCGCTGAAGACCACGAGCGTCGTTGCGTTCCAGGACACCGGGCTCTGCGCCGTGAGGACCTCACCCGTTGCCGCGCCCTGACAGGCGGTCACGCTGAGCGAGAGGGGCCCCTGCAGCCCCGTGGCCTTGTTGCCGAGGGCGTCCAGCGCGGTGATGCGCACGGTCTGCGTGTCGCCGGCCACCTGCGCGGTGCGTCCCGTCAGTCGGAGCGTCGCGACGGGGCCTGGTGACACCGAGAAGGTGTCGGAGGCCGGTGAGACGAGCCCCGCGATCGAATCGGCCCTCGCGGTGAGGCGGTACCCGCTCCCCGCCAGTGGGAGCCGGAGCCCCGAGAATCGTGCGACACCGTTCGACGCCGCCACCACGAGGTTTCCGGTCAGCGTCGCGCCGCTCGGACCGGAGGCGATGCTCATCCGGATCGGCCCGGTGTATGCGCGCGCGGTGTCGCCGCCGCTGTCGAGGAGCGCGATACGGAGGGTCGGGAGCGTGTCGCCGGCGACGACCGCGGTCGGCTGCTGGGCGAAGCGCAACGCGGTCGGTGCCGGATCCACCTGCGTTCCCGACGCGGTGGCCGAGAGCGTGGTGCCCGCAATCGTCGCCGTGAGCAGCGCCGTGCCCGAGGCGTTCCCCGCCGTCCAGACGACACTCACGAGGCCGTTCACGTCCGAGGTGTCGCGGGGCGCACTGAGGGTGCCGTTCCCCGACGCCACGGTGAACGTCACTGGGAGCCCGGCGAGCGCCCGGCCGCTGTCGTTCGCCACGCGAAAGACCACGGGCGACGGGAAGGGCTGGAAGTACCGCGCCGTCTCAAAGCCCCCGCTCACGCGGGTGATCTGCGTGGCGATGGTCCCCGTCACGACGAGCGGGGGGACGGTGCCGACGGTAACCGTGAGTTGCTGCGCCCCGGTGGCGCCGGCGGTCCACCGCGTCGCCGCGAGACCAGTCGTGCCGGTGATCACGCTCGGCGGCGAGCTACTCCCACCGCCGGCCGCCGTGAACTGCACCGTGGCGCCCGGTACCACGTCGCCGAACTGGTCGCGCACCTCGACCCGCACGGAGTCTGCGAAGGCCGTACCCGGCGCTGTCGTCTGGCCGCTCCCCTGGAGGAGCGTCACGGTGGCCGGGGGTGGCGCGAGCTGGGTGCCCACCGCCGTCACCGCCACGGTGGTCGGCGTCCCCAGCACCTCGGCGCGCAGCGCGGCGCTCCCGGTGAGCGCACCCGCCGTCCAGGTCACCTCGGCGAACCCCGTCGCATCGGTGGTATCCCGCGCCGCCGACACCGTGCCCTGGCCCGCGGTGACCGTGAAGGCGACGATCTCCCCCGCCACGGGGAGACCATCGCCCGCGGTCACCCGCACCCGCACCGGTGCGGGGAAGGTCAGGCGCTGCACCACCTGCTGGTTGTTGCCCGCGGTGACAGCGATGGCGGTCGGCGTCGGCGTGATGCTCACCACAGCGGTGTCCCGCTGGCCCGTGACCGTCTGTGCGACCAGCATGGCGATGCCACGGAAGCCCTGCACCACGGCCGCGCCGGTGGTGAGCCCGACCCGCACCTTGCTGGTGTCGAGCGAGGCGAAGGCGACCGGGGTGTTGGCGAGGGTCAGGCCCTGCGCATCGCGCACGGTCGCGCTGAAGGGGATGGCATCCCCCGTGCGCGCGGTGCGCGTCTTCGGCGAGATGGCGACGGAGGCCGCGTTTGCGCCGGGACCCGTGTAGGTGAGTGGGATCTCCGGCGGGGGCGGCGGGCTCGAGGTCGTCGGCGCCGCCACGACGTTCACGGGGCCGCCGCGGAACACGGTATCCCCGGCGGCGGAGACGAAACGGAGGCTCGCCGAGAGGACCTCGCCCGAGGCAGGAGCCGACGGCTCCAGCGTCACCGGGAAGGCGAGCGAGAGGCTCGCCGACTCCGGCGGAAACTCCACCACCCGGTTGATGACCGTGTCCCCGTTGGCCCGGAGCAGGATGATCCGCACGCGCGTGAAGCTCACGATCGATGCAACGCTCAGCGGCTGGCCCTGCCCCTCGAGGCGGACCATCGGGAAGGCCGGGTTGAGCTGCACCGCGCCGGCGCGAACGCCCCGGGGACCGGTGACGTCGCGACCGCAGCTTGCCACGCCCAGAAGCGTGGCCAAGCACACCAGAAGGAACCGAGATCGCCGCAGCACGCTACGAAGGAAAAAGGATATGCAATACTCGCTTCCCGCGGGCTCGGGCGGAAGACGCTAGGCCACCCGCTCGCGCCGCACCTGCAGGAGCGCCACGGCCGCCACGATCGCCCCGCCCCCAGCCAGCGTGGCCCACGTTAGCGGCTGGCCGAGCACGATCGCCGCGAGCACCGCCGTGAGGAACGGTTCCACCGAGGACACGATCGCGGTGCGCACCGGCCCGAGCCGGATCAGTCCCTGCATGAAGAAGACGCCGGGGAGGACGGTGCTCCCGATGGTCAGCAGCCAGATGATCCCCCATGCCGACGGCGTGAGCTGCGCGGTGAAGCTCCGGTCCGCGACGCTGGCGACCAAGAAGGCGAGTGCGGAGCCGATCTTCGCGTAGGCCGACGTCGGCGCGACGGGATGATCCTTCTGCAGGACGCGCATCATCGGGATGTAGGCGCCGTAGACGATCGCCGCGCCGAGGGCGAGCGCGATGCCGCGCGGGTCGATGCCTCCGGCACTCGGCCGGCCGACCATCACGGCGATCCCGCCGAACGAGCAGGCGAGGGCGAGGGCGCGCCGCGCGTCGAGGCGCTCCGCGCCGCGCACCGCCTGCGCCACGGCCACCCACGCGGGGTACGTGTAGAACAGGAAGGCGAGCGTCGCGGCGGGGATGTACGCGAGCGAGGCGAGGGCGAGGTAGACGAGCAGCGCCTGCCCGAAGCCGCCGAGCGCGACGAAGCGGAGCATCTCGCGGGGTGGGATCCGCGGATAGCCGCGCGCGCCGACCCAGACGGTGAGCGCGACGGCGGCGAGCACGTACCGCCAGGTCAGCACCGTGGTGAGGGAGAGCCCCGTCGCGACCGCGGCGGAGGTGAGGATGCTCACCGAGGCGAATCCCGTCGCGGCGAGCAGGGTGTAGACGAGGCCGGCGCCGGTGGCGGCCTCCGGTGTGGTGGTGGCGGTGGGCACCGCGGGGCGTTCGGAGGTCGGGGCGGGGCGGACGGGCGTCATTCCGGGGGGGGCGCGTCGGCCTCGACGACGGGATGGGCCGAGCGCTGCAGGAGGAGGATGGCGGCCATGATGAGCGTGCCGCCGAGGATCGTGCGCGGGCCGATCGGCTGGCCGAGGACGAGCGCCGCGAGGAGCGCGGTCCAGAACGGCTCGACCGTCGAGAGGATCGCTGCGCGCACGGCGCCGAGCACCGCGAGGCCCCGGAGGAAGAGGAGGAAGGCGGCGACGGTGCCGATCACCGCGGCACCGACCGCGACGCCCCAGATACCCGGCGTCATTCCGCGCACGAGCGTCCCCGTCGCGAGCGCCCAGGTGACGAAGACGATCGCCGCGCCGCCGATCACGTAGGTGGAGGCGACGGCGGCGGGGTGCGGGCCGCGCGCGCGGTGGAGCACGGGGATGTACGCGGCGTACACGACCGCGCTCGAGAGGGCTAGGAGCAGCCCGGGGAGCGGGAGCGCGGAACGCCACGGCACGCCGACCATCGTCGTGATCCCCACGAGCGCGAGGCCGAGCGCGGCGAGCCGCCCGCGGGTGAGCGGCTCCTCGCCGTGCGTCGCCATCAACACCGCCACCCACGCAGGGTAGGTGTAGAAGAGGAAGCCGAGCTGGCCGGCGTCGATCCACCGGAGCGCGGAGAAGGAGAGCGAGGTGACGGCGACCTGCCCGAGCCCGCCGAGGATGAGGAGACGGCGGATGTCGCGCCCCGGGATGCGGAGCGCCGTGGGCCCGCCGGCGACGAGCATCAGCAGCGGTGTCGCGAGGAGGTAGCGCCACGCCATCAACCCCTGCAGCGCCACGCCGGCGCGGTTGGCGAGCGTCACCCCGACGGCGAGCGAGCCGAAGGCACAGGCGGAGATGAGCACCGCCACCGCGGCGCCGCGCGCGTCGGCGCCCCGTGTCTCGGGGCCCCGCGACGCGGCGTGGGGCCCCGCGCTCACAGCAGCGTCCCGCGCAGGAGCAGCAGCGAGACGGTGAAGTAGAGGACGACGCCCGTCACATCGACGAGGGTCGCGACGAGCGGAGCCGACGCGCTCGCCGGATCGAACCCCGCCTTCTTGAGTACGAAGGGGAGCATCGCGCCGGTGAGGGTGCCGAAGAGCACGACGCCGACGACGGTGGTGCCGATCGTCGCGGCGAGCCGCACGTAGTGGTCGCCGAAGGGATAGAAGCCCATCCACTGCCAGAGGACCACGCGGGCGAGCCCGACGAGGCCGAGGATCGCGCCGAGGAGGAGGCCGATCAGCAGCTCACGCCGCATCACGCGGAGCCAGTCGCGCATCCCGAGCTCCTGCAGCGCGAGGGCGCGGATGATCAGCGAGGTCGCCTGCGACCCGGAGTTGCCGCCGGAGCTGATGACGAGCGGGATGAAGAGGGCGAGGACCGTCGCGGCGTCGATTTCCGACTGGAAGTACGCCATCGCCGCTGCGGTGAACATCTGTCCGATGAAGAGCACGAGGAGCCACGGGAGCCGCTTCCGCATGAGCTCCGGGACGGAGCTCTGCAGGTAGGGATCCTCGAGGGCGGCGAGACCGCCGAACTTCTGCACGTCCTCGGTCTGCTCCTCCTGGATGACGTCGATGACGTCGTCGACGGTCACGACGCCGAGGAGGCGACGGGTGTCGTCCACCACCGGAACCGCGACGAGGTCGTAGTCGGAGGTGAGCTGCGCGACCTCCTCGCGGTCCGCGGTCGCGCGGACGGTCACGACCTCGGTCCACGCCACCTCGGCGACCCGCGTCCCCTCGGGCGCGGCGAGGAGCTCGCGCAAGGAGAGTACACCCCTGAGGACGCCGCTCCCGTCGACGCTGTACACGGTCCCCATCGCCTCCCGCCGCCCCGCGCGCGCCATCCCGCGCACCGCGCCCAACGCATCCTCGACGGTCGCCGTCTCGTCGACGGAGACGAACTCCGTCGTCATCAGGCCGCCCGCCGTGTCCGGGGCGTACTCGAGGAGCGCCTCGGTCTCGAGGCGCGCCGACTCGGGGAGTTCGTCGAGGATCTCGTCGGCGGTCGCGTCGTCGAGCTCCTCGAGCGCGTCGGTGCGCTCGTCGGGGGTCATCCGGGCGAGGAGCGCCGCGGCCTCCTCGGGGTCCATCGCCTCGAGGACCTCGGTGCGCCGCTCCTCGTCGAGGTACTCGAGCACCGTGGCCGCGCGCCCCGCGGGGAGCGCGGTCAGGAAACGCGGCAGCAGCTCGGGCGGGAGGAGCTCGGCGATGTCGGCGAGGTCCGCCGGGTGGAGCTCCTCCGTCTCGACGGCGACCGCACTCGCGTCCGTCTCGAGGAGCTCCTGGATGTCGGGGGCGACCAGCGCCGCGACCGACCGCTCCTTCTCGCGCTGATCTGGGGTCACGGCGGACCTCCCCGGGTGGTGGACACGGGTCGCGCGCGCGCGACGAGTGGTGGACGTCCCTCGAAGCTAACCGGGGCACGCGGGGCGCGACACCGCCCCGACAGGCATACGAGCCGTTGCCCGCGGGACCGGCGCGCCGCGCCGTCGCGAGCCTGCCCTCAGAGCGTGGGGAGCTGCCGCGGCAGGGCCCGTACCACCGTGACCGTGCACCCGACCGCCTCGATCGCGGCGCGCAGCGCCGCCTCCGTCGTCACCGGGTCGACGCCCGACACGCAGGTGACCTCCGCCGCGCCGAGTTCGACCTCGGCGGCCTCGATTCCCGGTACGCCGGCGAGCGCGGTCATCACCGCGTGCCGCGCGTGCACGGCCACCATCCCGTCGATCGTGAGGGCGAGTCGCATCGCGCGGCAATCTAGTACCTTCTCGGACATGCCCACCGTCGCCTTCCTCGGCCTCGGCGCCATCGGCACGCCGATGGCCCGCCACCTCGCCGCCGCCGACCTCGGGCTCCGCGTCTGGAACCGCACCGCGGCCAAGGCCGCAGCGTTCCGCGCCGAGCACCGTGCCATCCACGCGGTCACCCCGGCCGCCGCCGCCGACGGCGCCGATGTCGTGATCACCTGCCTCCCCGTGTCCGCCGACGTCGAGTCGCTCTGCGATGGCCCCGACGGTCTCCTGGCCACGCTCCGTCCCGGGAGCGTCCTCGTCGACTGCACCTCGGGCGACCCGGCGACGTCGCGGCGG
>DAISWY010000078.1:0-10059 GCA_036826135.1 Gemmatimonadaceae bacterium
CGTCAGCCCTCCTCGCGCAGAGCGCGGTCGAGGCGGGAGAGGTCATCGGCGCTCACGCCGGGGAGCGCGTCGCCGGGACCGCTCGCCGTCCGAGCGGCGGCGGTGGCCCGCGCCTCACGTGCCCACTTTCTGAGCAGAAGGGTCAGCGCGACGGCACCGGTGGCCATCGCGACGCCTGGCGCGAGATACCCCGCCCAGTTGAACCCTTCCTTCTTCGGCGCCGTCAGCGCGACCTCCCCATAGGTGGAGACGAAGGCGTCGAGGATCTCGTCCGCGTCGTACCCCCCGGCGATGAGGCGCATCACGTCCCGATGCATCGCCGGCGAGACCTGGCAGGTGAAGTCGGTCGTGCGGCAGGTGTAGATGTCGAGGATGCAGCCGCACTGGCACTTGATGCGATGCTCGAGCGCGTCGCGTGCGGCGTCGGTGAGCTGCGGCGTCGCGCCAGGCTTGGGATCGCGGAGGGTCGGGCGGTACGCCCCCTGCTCCATCGGGGCGAAGTTCGCGGCCGGGGTCTCCTGCGCGCCGAGCGCACGCCGCGCCGCGGCGGTGATGCCGACCGCACCGGCGGCGGTGCCGAGCGTGCGGAGCAGCGCCCGGCGTGGGATTGCGCGATGCAAATCTCCGACGTCTGGGCCGGGCGGCGTGTCGACCGAGCATCGCGCGTCCACGGACCCGAGGCTCACGACGCGGCCCCGACCGCCTGCGGTTCGAGCTCGGCGACGTACCCCACCTGTCGGCGGCGCCGATCGGCTGCGGGCCACATCACGATGAGCCCACCGATGGCCATCAGGAGACCGCCGTTCCACACCCACACCACGAGCGGATTGAAGTTGATCCGCACCTCGGCGTCCTCGCCGATCGCGCCCGCGAGGACGACGTAGACGTCCTGCCGCTGCTGCGAGAGGATCCCGACCTCCGTCGACGGCTGGAAGGTCGGCGCGCCACGCGAGTCGCGGTGCTGACGCTTCTCGCTGGTGATCAGCGGGAGCCGGACGCCATCGACCTCGGGCCGGAGCGCGAGGGTGAGGACGTCACGGTTGAGCGCCTTGAACTCCGAGAGTCCCTCGCTCGTGAAGGTCCAGCGCGTGCCGTAGGGATCGACGACGGTCGCCGACTCGCCGGCCTTGAGCGTGAGGTCGTACTCCTTCTTGAACGCCATCCCCGCGAACGCGGCGAACAGAATGACGATCCCGGCGTGCACGATGTAGCCGCCGTAGCGCCGGCGATTGCGCGCGACGAGCCGCGCGAAGGCCCGCGGGATCGACTCGTCGTACATCCGTCGCCGCGCGCCGACGCCCTTCCAGAACTCCTGGATGATCGTTCCCGCGACAAAGCCCGCGAGGGTCCACGCGACGATGGGGGAGAGCTTGCGGATGCCGAGCACGAGGAGCGCCGCGCCCACCAGGAGCCCGAAGGCCGCCGGCCCGGCGAACTGGCGACGGATGTTCTCGACCGAGGCCTTCCGCCACGCGATGAGCGGGCCGATGCCGGTGAGCGCCAGCAGCAGGAGCCCGAGCGGGACGTTCACCGCGTTGAAGAACGACTCGCCCACCGTGATCTTCGTGCCCCGGACCGCCTCGCTGAGGATCGGGAAGAGCGTCCCCCAGAGGACGCTGAAGGCGATGCCGACGAGGACGAGGTTGTTGTAGAGGAACGCCGCCTCGCGGCTGATCATCGCCTCGAGCTGGGCCTGCGCCTCGAGGTCACGGAGCCGCGTGGAGACGAGCGCGATGGTCGCGAGGAGGGCGAGCACGAAGAAGGTCGCGAACCAGGCGCCGATCGCGCTCTGCGCGAAGGAGTGCACCGACTGGATGACGCCGGAGCGCGTGATGAAGGTGCCGAGGATGCTGAGGAGGAACGTCCCGACCACGAGGGTGACGTTCCACTTCCGGAGCATCCCGCGCTTCTCCTGGATCATGATCGAGTGGAGGAACGCCGTCCCGGTCAGCCAGGGGAGGAGCGAGGCGTTCTCGACGGGATCCCACATCCAGTAGCCGCCCCAACCGAGCTCCACATACGCCCACCACATCCCCATCACGATCCCGAGGGTCAGGAAGACCCAACTCACCAGGGACCAGCGCCGCACCGCGCCGAGCCACTCGGCGTCGAGCCGACGCGTGACGAGCGCGGCGATGGCGAAGGCGAACGGGATCGCGGTCGCGACGTAGCCGAGGTAGAGCAGCGGCGGGTGGATTGCCATCGCCGGGTTCTGCAGCTGCGGATTGAGGCCGCGCCCATCCGCCGGCACCCAGTCGAGCCGCTCGAACGGATTCGACGCGAGCGCGGTGGCCATCACGAAGAAGAGGAGCACCGCGGCGTTGGTGCCGGTGACCCAGGGCATCAACTCGCGGTTGCGCCCCCGGTTGCTCCACGTGGCGAGGGCGGCGTAGCCGCCGAGGACGAGGCACCAGAAGAGGAGCGAGCCCGCCTGGCCGCCCCAGAAGGCGGAGATCTTGTAGATCGTCGGGAGATTCGCGCTCGTGAAGGACGCCACGTAGCGGAGTGAGAAGTCGCTCGTCAGCAGCGCGGTCCAGAGTCCGGCCGAGGCGAGGATGACGAACCCGACCCCCGCATAGAGCCCCCGTTCACCGGAGGCGACGAGCTCCGGACGCCGCGTGACGCCGCCGGCGAAGCTGAGGGTGACGGACCAGGCGCACATCAGGAGCGCGATCCACAGCGACAGCTCCCCGACGAGAATCATCGCGACGCGCTGTCGGTCGGCGCGGCGCCCGTGGCGCGGTACTGCTCGTGGACCTTCGCGGTGTCGTAGCCCTCGGGGGCGGCCTCGTAGCGCGAGGCACACTTCGCGAGGAGCGTCGTCGCGCGGAAGACGCCGTCGGTGCCGAGGCGACCCTCGACGACGACGTCGACGGAGTCGCTGAAGGTGTCGGGAATGAGCCCGATGTACTCGACGCGGTAGGTGGCCTTCCCGTCGGTCATATCGAAGGTGACACGCTTGCCGCTCGAGTCACGCTCCACCGTGCCCGCGACCACGCGGGCGCCGACCTTCACGCCGGTCTCCCGGAGGCCCGGGTCCTCGAGGACCTTGGCCTGCAGCTCCTCCGGGGTGAGGAAGTAGACGGCCGTGGCCTTGATGCTCCCGGCCATCAGCCAGCCGGCGGTGCCGAGCACGATGAGGCCGCCGATGAGGAACTTCGTCCGCGGATGCATGGCGAGAATATACCCGACGGACCGGGCTCAGGGGCGCGTCTGCCGGACCACCACGGCGCCGGTCGCCCCGCCGGCGACGTCGGCGGCGAGGTCACGCCACGACGGGTGCCCCCCGTGGTGCCGGTCCCAGAGCTCCTTCCCCGCCCCGACGACGAACGTGAGGGCACCGGCCCCGCGCGAGGCGGCGCGATAGCCGAGCCCGCCGGAGCGGAGGGCGGCGTGGGCGCCTACCTGGATCACCGCGGAGGCGGCGAAGTGCTTGGCTTTGTCCGGACCGAACCAGGGGTCGGGGGGGCGATCCGGCGGCGCCCCGAAGGCGAGGCTCAGCCAGAGGATGGGGACGACGGGCTCCATCAGTCGTCGCGATCCCGGGCCCAGGCGACGGTGGCCCGGACGGCACGTCGCCACCCGCCGAGCCCGCGCCGCGCGGCGTTGCCGGCCGGCGCGGGGGTGAAGCGCGCGTACTCGCGGGCGGAGAGGAAGGCGCCTGCGTTCGCCCAGACCCCGGCGGTGATCCCCGCGAGGCCGGCGGCGCCGAGCGCCGTGGTCTCGATCTCGGAGGGCCGCTCGACCGGGACGCCGAGGACGTCGGCCTGGAACTGCATCAGCCAATCGTTGCCCGTGGCGCCGCCGTCGACGCGCAGCACGTCGAGTGGGGCGCCGCTCACCCCACGCATCGTATCGAGGACGTCGGCGGTGCCGAAGGCCATCGCCTCGAGCGCGGCGCGCACGAGGTGCTCGCGCCGCGTACCGCGGGTGAGGCCCACGATGGTGCCGCGCGCCTCCGGCTCCCACGCCGGCGCCCCGAGCCCGGTGAGGGCGGGGACGAAGTAGACGCCGTCGGTGGAGTCGACGCCGCGCGCCATCCCCTCGCTCTCCGCCGCGACCGCGAGCAGCCCGAGCCCATCACGCAGCCACTGGACCGCCGCGCCTGCGACGAAGATCGCGGACTCGAGCGCGTAGGCGGGCTGGCCCGCGGCGTCGCAGCCGAGGGTGGTGAGGATCCCCCGCCCGCCGACGGGGCGCTGGGCCCCGGTGTTCAGCAGGAGGAAGGCGCCGGTGCCGTACGTGTTCTTCCCCTCCCCCGCGCGCCAGCACCCCTGCCCGAAGAGCGCCGCCTGCTGGTCGCCGGCGACCCCGAGGATCGGGAGCGCGGCCCCGAGATGCTCCACCGCGGCGACCCCGAAGTCACCAGCGGAGGGACGGACCTCCGGGAGCATCGTGCGCGGGACGCCGAAGAGCTCGAGGAGCGGCGGGCTCCAGTCGCGCGCGTCGATGTCGAAGAGCATCGTGCGCGACGCGTTCGTCGGGTCGGTCGCGTGGACCGCGCCGCCGGTGAGACGCCAGATCAGCCAGCTGTCGATGGTGCCGGCGCGGAGCCGCGTGACGTCGAGGCCGCGTGGCGCGACGACCTCCCGGAGGAGCCATTCGAGCTTCGTCGCCGAGAAGTACGGGTCGGGGACGAGGCCGGTGAGCTGCTCGATGCGCGGGGCCCACCCCTCGGCGCGGAGCGCGGCGCACCGCGCGGCGGTGCGACGGTCCTGCCAGACGATGGCGGGGGCGACGGGGTGGCCCGTCTCGGCGTCCCAGACCACGAGGGTCTCGCGCTGGTTCGTGATCCCGATGGCTTCCGGGGTGACGCCGGCCATCGCGATCGCCGCACGGGCCGCCGCGAGCGTGGTCGTCCAGATCTCCATCGGGTCGTGCTCCACCCACCCCGGCGACGGGAAGTGCTGGCCGAACTCCTGCTGTCCGCGTCCGAGGATGCGGCCATCGGCCGCGACGACGAGGGCGCGGGAGCTCGTCGTGCCCTGATCGAGGGCGAGGATGGTGCGGGGTCGGGTCATAGGGAGAACGTATAGATTGCACCGTTCACCGCCAGCCGCCCGGAGTCGGTCATGCCCGCGCCCTTCACCTTCCTCCTCCTCGACGTCGCGGACCGCGTCGCGACGGTGACGATCAACCGGCCCGACAAACTCAATGCGCTCAACGCGCAGGTGATCGACGAGCTCGACCGGATGTTCGGCGAGCTGGCGACGCGTGCGGACGTCGGCGCGATCGTGCTGACGGGGTCGGGACGCGCGTTCGTGGCCGGTGCCGACATCGCCGAGATCGCCGCGGCGGCGGCCACCCCCGCCGGCCTCGCCGCGGTCTCGGCGCACGGCACAGCGGTGTTCACACGGATCGAGCGGTTCGCGAAGCCCGTCATCGCGGCAGTGAACGGCTTCGCCCTGGGCGGCGGCTGCGAGCTCGCGCTCGCCTGCCATCTCCGCGTGGCGAGCACGCACGCGAAGTTCGGGCTCCCCGAGGTGAAGCTCGGGTTGATCCCCGGCTACGGCGGGACGCAGCGGCTCCCGCGGCTCGTCGGGCAGGGGCGCGCGCTGCAGCTGATCCTGACCGGCGAGGCGATCGACGCGGAGACCGCGCACCGGATCGGGCTCGCGAACGACGTGGTCGCGGGCGACATGCTCCTCGAGGCGGCGCGGTCGCTCGCCAAGATGATGGTCGCGCAGGGGCCGCTCGCGCTCGCGCATGCGATCACCGCCGTCACCGCCGGCGCCGACCTCCCGCTCGACGCCGCCCTCGCGCTCGAAGCGACGCATTTTGACGCGGTGGGCCGGACGGAGGATATGCGCGAGGGGACCGCGGCCTTCCTCGCGAAGCGCGCCCCGGCGTTCCGCGGCGCGTGATGGCGACACCGGCGCCCACCGAGGAGCGCAGGGTCGCCGGTATCTCCCGCGGCACCCCCGGCCCGACCGCGGATGACGCGCCGACCGCGGCGCGCCTGGCGACGCTCGCCGTGCGCGACTTCCGCAACCTCGTGGCCGTGGACGCACCGTTCCCCGACGACGGCGTCGTGGTGGTGGGGGAGAACGGCCACGGGAAGTCGAACCTCCTCGAGGCGATCGCGTATCTGCGGCTCCTGCGCTCCGTGCGCGGGGCGCGCGACCGCGACCTGATCCGGCACGGGGCGCCCGCGTTCCACGTCGCCGCGTCCTGCGCGGGGACGGCGGTGCGGCGCGTGAGCGTCGGGGTCGACCGGCAGGGGCGGAAGCGGGTGACCCTCGACGGCGCGGAGACGACGCGGCTCACGGAGGCGCTCGACGCCCTGCCGTCGGTGACCTTCTCGCCGCGGGATGTGGACCTCGTGGCGGGGGGGCCGGGCGAGCGACGCCGATACCTCGATATCACGCTCGCGCTGAGCGCGCCGACCTACCTCGAGGCGCTGCGGCAATATCGGGGCGCGCTCGCGCGACGGAACGCCGCGTTGCGGGAGGCGGTGCGCCGTGGGGCCGCGGCGGCCGGGGTCGCCGCGTGGGAGCCCGCGCTCGCGCGGCACGGCGGGGCGCTCGTGCGCGCACGGCGCGCCTGGGTCGACGCCGCCGTCGCCCCCTTCGCCGCGCACTGCGCCGCCATCGGGGAGCGCGGGCGCCCGACGCTCCGCTACGTCGGCGCCGCGGCGGAGGCCGAGGACCCTGAGACGGCGATCGCCGAGCAGCTCGAGCGGCAGCGCGAGACCGACGTCCGGCGCGGCCTGACACAGGCCGGCCCGCACCGCGACGACCTCGGGATGGCGCTCGACGGCCACGACCTGCGGACCGTCGGGTCGGCCGGGCAGCACCGGACCGCGGCGATCGTCCTGCGGCTTCTCGAGGCCGCGACGCACCGTGACGCGACCGGCGTGACCCCCGTGCTCCTCCTCGACGACCCCTTCGCGGAACTCGACCGGCATCGGACGGGGCGGATCCTTGCCCTCCTCGCCGCGCTCGGTCCCGGGCAGCATCTCGTCTGCGTGCCTCGTCCCGACGAGGTGCCGGCGCAGTACACGCGGCTCGCGCGCTGGACGATCGCCGACGGCACGCTGACGGCGAGCTGATGGGTCGCGAGGGATCGGGGGCGCCGCGGGGGATCCGCGAGGCGATGGCCGCGCTGCTGCGGGCGACCGGGCTCGATGCGCCGATCGCCCGCGCTGGCGTCCTCGCCGCGTGGGGGCCCGCGGTCGGCGCGCGCATCGCCGCCGTGACGGAGGCGCGGCTCGTGACGGCCGACGGCACCCTCGTGGTCGCCGTAACGACGCACGCGTGGATGCAGGAGCTGACGCTGATGGAGCGCCAGCTCCTGGCGCGACTCGCCGCGACGGCACCGGAGCATCCGGTGACACGGATTCGCTGGGAGCTGAAGCGCTGACCCGGGGGATTCCCGAGGGAAAATCGATTGATTTGCCCCTCGGGCGCGGGTAACGTTCGGGGTCGTGTCCCGCGGACCTCCGCGCGCGGGCGCCCCCCTGCTCCCTCCCCGATCATGGCCAAGACGAACGACGCCGCCGAGTCCTCCTACGACGCCTCCGGGATCCAAGTCCTCAAGGGACTCGAGGCGGTCCGGAAGCGCCCCGGGATGTACATCGGCTCCACCTCGCACCGCGGGTTGCACCACCTCGTCTACGAGGTGGTCGACAACTCCATCGACGAGGCGCTCGCCGGCTACTGCGACACCGTGGCGGTGACGATCCACCCGGACGACTCGATCACGGTCGAGGACAACGGGCGCGGCATCCCGGTGGACATCCACCCGGTGGAGAAGCTCCCGGGCGTGGAGCTCGCGCTGACGGTGCTGCACGCGGGCGGCAAGTTCGACAAGAACACGTACAAGGTGTCGGGCGGCCTGCACGGCGTCGGCGTGTCGGTCGTGAACGCGCTCTCCGAGCGCCTGAAGGTGTGGGTGAAGCGCGAGGGGAAGGAGCACTACATGGACTTCGCGCGCGGCGACACCACGACGAAGCTCACCGTGCTGGGCACGGTGAAGGCGAAGGACACGGGGACGAAGGTCTGGTTCAAGCCGGACGGGCAGATCTTCACCGAGCTCGTGTATGACTACGCGACGCTCTCGACGCGCCTCCGCGAGCTCTCGTTCCTGAACAAGGGCGTCACGATCACGCTCACGGACGAGCGCGAGGGGCAGGCGCGGTCGGAGACCTTCCACGCCAAGGGCGGGCTGAAGGAGTTCGTCGCCTTCATGAACGCGAAGGCCAAGCCGCTGCACCCCGAGATCCTCTACCTCGAGGCCGAGCGCGACGACGTCGGCATCGAGCTCGCGCTGCAGTACAACGACGGCTACAACGACAGCGTTCTCTCGTTCGTCAACAACATCAACACGCACGAGGGGGGCACGCACCTCACGGGCTTCAAGTCCGCCCTGACGAGCGTGATCAACAAGCACCTCGACAAGTCGTCGTTCGCCAAGAAGGACAAGGAGGTCAAGCTCTCCGGGGACGACGTCCGCGAGGGGCTGACGGCGGTCCTCTCCGTGAAGGTCCGTGAGCCGCAGTTCGAGGGACAGACCAAGACGAAGCTCGGCAACTCCGAGGTCGAGGGGACCGTGCGCGCCGTGGTGAACGAGTGGCTCGCGCCGTACCTCGAGGAGCACCCGCGCGTCGCGAACATCGTCCTCGAGAAGGCGCTCTCGGCGGCCCGCGCCCGCGAGGCGGCCCGCAAGGCGCGCGACCTCACCCGCAAGAAGTCGGCGCTCGACGTCGGCAATCTCCCTGGCAAGCTCGCCGACTGCTCCCTCTCCGACCCCGCGATGTGCGAGCTCTACCTGGTCGAGGGCGACTCGGCCGGCGGCTCCGCCAAGCAGGGGCGCGACCGGATGTTCCAGGCGATCCTCCCACTCCGCGGCAAGATCCTGAACGTCGAGAAGGCCCGGTTCGACAAGATCATCTCCAACGAGGAGATCCGCACGATCATCACGGCGATCGGCGCGGGGATCAAGGAGGAGTTCCAGCTCGACGGGGTGCGGTACCACAAGATCATCATCATGACGGACGCGGACGTCGACGGCGCCCACATCCGCACGCTCCTGCTGACCTTCTTCTTCCGCCAGATGCCGGAGCTGATCGACGCCGGCATGGTGTACATCGCGCAGCCGCCGCTCTTCCGCGTCGGGAAGGGGAAGGAGGAGTACTACGCCTACGACCTCGCGGAGCGCGACGCCATCGCGGCCCGCCTCGGCGAGGGGAAGGCGAACCTGATGGTGCAGCGCTACAAGGGCCTCGGCGAGATGAACCCCGACCAGCTCTGGAAGACGACGATGAACCCCGAGACGCGCACGATCCTGAAGGTGACGATGGACGACGCGTTCCAGGCGAACGAGATCTTCCAGACGTTGATGGGCGACGAGGTGGAACCGCGCCGCGTCTTCATCGAGACCAACGCCAAGTTCGTGTCCAACCTGGACATCTGACCCCGGCCGCCGGAGGCGGCACATGGCCCTCCCGCTCGACCGCTTCACCCTCGAGGTCGTACTCGTCGCCGTCACGGGACTGATGGCCCTGATGATGGCGAACACGTGGCTCACCAACCGGGACGAACCGGGGGTGACCTCGTGGTTCGTCACGACCGTCGCGGGCCTCATCGTCTTCGGCGCCATCGCCGCGCTCGACACAGAGGCCGGCGGTCAGGCCCCCCTCTTCGGCGCCCGCAACATCGCCTCCTTCCTCCTCTCGCTCGGCCTGCTCGGCGGCGTGATGGAGTTCCGCGGCATCGGGGGCCCGCGCTGGTGGCGCACCCTCGGCGTCATCGGCGCGGTGTTCACCGTGGTGATGGTTGGCCTGCACGACGTGGTCCGCGCCCGCCTCCTCGTCTTCGACGTCACCTCCATCGCCGTCATGGCCGGCCTCGCGACCGCGCTCGTCTGGCGCGCCCCGGAGGTGGAACGTCGGACCCTGCGGTTCGGCGCCATCGCGCCGCTCGGGCTCCTCGGCGTGCTCGCCACGCGGCTCTGGACCACGTGGCAGGCGGGCCCCGACGCCCTGCTGCCCGACCCCGATGCCCAGAACGCCGTCTTCCTGATGACGGCGCTGTTCAACATCACGATGACCCACACCGC
>DAISWY010000079.1:0-10042 GCA_036826135.1 Gemmatimonadaceae bacterium
CACGGCAGTGTGTGTCACCGACGCGCGCCCAAAGCAGGCGGAGGTAGTCGTAGATCTCCGTCGCCGTGCCGACGGTGGAGCGGGAGGTGCGCGTCGGGTTCTTCTGCTCGATGGCGACCGCGGGGGAGAGCCCCTCGATGAGGTCGACGTCGGGCTTGGGCATCCGCTCCAGGAACTGTCGGGCGTACGCCGAGAGGGATTCGATGTAGCGCCGCTGTCCCTCGGCGTAGATCGTGTCGAAGGCGAGCGACGACTTCCCCGACCCCGACGGGCCGGTCACCACGGTGACCGCCGCGCGCGGCAGGTCGACCGAGACGTCCTTGAGGTTATGGAGCCGGGCGCCCCGGATCGTGATGCGGTCCTTCATCGGACTGGGAAAGCTAGCGGAGACCGGCGGAGGGGTGGCGTCACCCCAGTGGGGGGGTGAGTTTGAGTCACCTCCACATGGCCCGTCGCCACCTGCATCCTTCCTCGCCCGCCGCGCACGGTGGCCCCGCCGACGGGCCCTTGCGGTGAGCGCGATACCGGACGACGAGCGGACCGGCCGCGCCTTCGACCGTCGCCTCGCGCGACGGCTCCTCGCCGCGGCGCGTCCGTACCGCGGGCTCACGATCGGGGCGGTGTGCGTATTGCTGGTGGCCGGCACGCTCCAGCTCGTCCCGCCGATGCTCACGCGATGGGTCATCGACGTGGCGGTGCCGGCCGGTGACGCGGGGACCCTCCGGACCGCCGTCCTCCTCCTCGTCGGTGCGCTCCTGCTCCAGGTGGTCTGTGCCTATCTGCAGGCCGTGTTGACCTCGGAGCTCGGTCAGCGGGTGATGCACGACCTGCGTCGCGAATGCTTCGCGCATCTGCAGCGGCTCCCGATTCGGTTCTTCGACACGACCCCGGTGGGGCGGGTCGTCACCCGAGTCACCTCGGATGTCGAGTCGCTCAACGAGCTCTTCACCTCGGGCGTCGTGGCGGGCCTCGGTGATCTCTTCACTCTCGCGGCGATCACGGTGCTGATGGTCGTCGTCGACTGGCGCCTCGCGCTCGCGGCGTACCTCGTCGTGCCGGGGATCCTCTGGGTGTCGGCGGTCTTTCGGCGCCGGGTGCGGAGCGCGTACCGCGACATCCGCGGCAAGCTCGCCCGGATCAATGCCTTCCTGCAGGAGCGGCTCACGGCGATGCGCGTGGTCCAGCTCTTCGGGCGCGAGCCGGACGAGACGGCGCGGTTCGTCGCGCTCGACCGCGAGCATCTCGACGCGCACCTCCGGTCCGTCACGGTCTACGCCCTCTACTTCCCGGCGATCGAGCTGCTGACGACGGTGGCGCTCGCGAGCCTCGTCGTCGCGGCGGCGCCGCGGGTCGGTGCCGGGGCGCTAACGGTGGGGACCGTCGCGGCCTTCCTGCAGCTCGCGCGACGGTTCTATCAGCCGCTCCAGGACCTGTCGGACAAGTACAACACGTTGCAGCAGGCGATGGCGAGCGCGGAGCGGATCTTCGGCCTGCTCGACACGCCGCCGGCCGCGGATGCCGAGTCGGCTGCCGGGGCGCCCGTCGGCGGCGATGCCGTCGGCGGACCGTTCTCGGCGGAGCCGTCCCCGGCTGGCGATCGGCGTCGCGGTGTGACGGTGACCTTCGAGGAGGTCTGGTTCTCGTACGCCGAGCCGGCGACGGCGTCGAGTTGGGTGCTGCGTGGTGTCAGTTTCACCGTCCGGCCCGGCGAGACGCTCGCGCTGGTGGGCCATACCGGGGCGGGGAAGTCGACGATCGTGAATCTCCTGCTCCGCTTCTACGACCCGCAGCGGGGGCGCATCCTCGTCGACGGCATCGATATCCGGATGCTCCCGGCGCGTCGCCTCCGGCGGGTCGTCGGGTACGTGCAGCAGGATATCTTCCTCTTCGCGGGGGATGTGGCGTCGAACATCCGGCTCGCCGCTCCGCTCGACGACGCGGCGGTCCGGGAGGCCGCATCGCGGGTGGGCGCCGACCGGGTGGTCGCGCGGCTCTCGGATGGCTACGCGCATACGCTGGGTGAGCGCGGGGCGAGCCTGAGCGTTGGTGAGCGGCAGCTCCTCTCCTTCGCGCGGGCGATCGCCGCCGATCCGGCGCTCCTCGTGCTGGATGAGGCGACGTCGGCCGTCGACAGCGAGGTGGAGGCGGTCATCCAGCAGGGGCTCGCGACCTTGATGCAGGGGCGGACGACGATCGCGGTGGCGCATCGGCTGAGCACGATCGTCAGGGCGACGGAGATCCTGGTCCTGCATCACGGCGAGGTGCGCGAGCGGGGGACACATCGGGCGCTGCTGGCGGCTGGCGGTCTGTACGCGCGCCTCTCCCGACTGCAAGCGGGGGACACCGAGACGGAGAGTCCGCGAGAACGCTTGCCGTCCCCCCCGACTGTCCGGTAGCTTCTCCCCCGTGACGGTCTCGTTATCCCCCCGCGACCCGGCCCTCCGTTGAGCCTGCAGCTCCGCGTCGGCGCCCGCTCCCACGTCGGCATGGTCCGTGCCGGCAACGAGGACAACTTCTTCGCCGACGCTGATGAGCGGCGGGGGATCTTCATTGTGGCTGACGGGATGGGGGGCCACGCCGCTGGCGAGGTGGCCAGCGAGATGGCCGTCCAGATCGTCTCGCAGGGGGTCAGCGGACTCGGGTCCGCCACGGAATCCGAGGCCCCGAAGCGCCTGGAATCCTCCCTCAAGGCCGCCAACCGGGCCATCTACGACCGCATGCTGGCGGAGGCCGACAAGCAGGGGATGGGGACGACGGCCTCCGTGCTCCTCGTCTCCGAGTCCGGCTTTCTAATCGGCCAGATCGGCGATTCCCGCATCTACCTCCTCCGGGACGGGGCCCTCGTGCAGCTCACGAAGGATCACTCGTACGTGCAGGAGCAGGTCGACGCGGGGCTCCTCACGCCGGAGCAGGCGCGAAGCCACCCCTACAGCAATGTCATCACGCGGTGCGTCGGGTCGAGCGAGGATGTCGATGTCGACCTCTACGCCGGTGAGCCACAGGTGGGGGATGTCTTCCTCGTGGCATCGGACGGCCTGACGGGGATGGTGGAGGACGGGCGGTTGCAGCAACTCCTCCTCGCGCGCACCGGTCCCGGTCGCGTCGTCGATGCGTTGATCGCCGAGGCGAACGCCCGCGGCGGTCTCGACAACATCACGGCAATCGTGGTGCAGGTAGAAACGATTGGGGAGGCCGCGGGTGGCTGAGCCGCCGGAGTCGGTCGCCGGGATTGCCGAGCTCTACCTCGGCAACATCCTCTACGCGCTGGAGCGTTGCGCGCTCGCGATGGCGGAGGAAGGGAAGTCGTCGGACGCGCAGTTCTACCGTGGGATCGGGCGCCTCCTCGCCGACGCGCACGGACGTGCCCGAAAGGGCGACGCCTCAGGCCCGGCGTAGGGCGTCGAGGACGGCATCGCGCGGGAGATCCACCCGTGATGCCGTGAAGACCCGTAGCCAACGGGCGGACCGATAGAGCTGGTCGGCAAGGATGGGCAGGTTGATTGCACCGGCGATCCCGTCATCCGTGAGGCGCGCGACCGCCCCATCCCGCATCACGACCGGCAGGTCGAGTCCGAGCATCCGCGTCTTCCGCGGATAGTCCAGCAGCAGTTCGCCGGGGCGCAGTCCGTGGGCGGCGGCGAGCGCGTCCTCTGCGGCCCGAGTACGGGCCCGGTCCTCGGCGATCCATTCCAGGTCGAGGTCGCGCAACGCCGCCGCGGGTGCCTCCACGGCGCGCTTGTACAGCCGTCGCTCCTGGATCGCCGCGAGGAGGGGCGGCGCGCCGGCGCGGCCCAGGTCGTGTAGGAGCCCCTCGTCAGTGTACGCGGCGAGTCGCGAGGCCTCGATTGTGCCGGCGCGCAGGGCGTCCTCAACCAGCCGCTTGTACATCGCGGTGGCGCTCCGCACCGCGTGCTGCCAGTACACGTTCCGGTACATCTGGTACTTCGCGAAGAGCAGCGACTCGAGCGCGGAGAGGCCCTTCTCGCGGATGCCGATGACCGGGCGTCCGAGGTCGGGGTCGGGGACGACCGCGAGGGCGTGGCGCAGTCGCTCGACATCGATCTCCCCGTACGCGACGCCGCACATCATCGCGTCCCGCTTCAGGTAGTCGGTCTTGTCGAGATCGATCGAGCCGGAGATGAGTCCCTGAAGCGGGGAGTCGCTCACGCCGCGGACGAGCGCGAGGACGCGCTCCGGGGCATCCGCGGCGAACGACTCCCGCAGGATCGTCGCGATGGGGCCCTCGCAGAGCAGGGGGGCGGCGACGTCCTCGTGATGCGGGACGCCGATTTCCTCCAGCGCGTGCGAGAACGGGTAGTGCCCGATGTCGTGCAGGAGCGCGGCGGCGACCACCAGGCGGCGGTCGAGGGTGGGAACGGCGTCGAGCTGCCCGTCGTCCTCGAGGGCACGGACGGTGAGTCCCGTCAGATGGAAGGCGCCGAGGGCGTGCTCGAAGCGGGAGTGCGTCGCGCCGGGGTAGACGAGGTGGGCGAGGCCCAGCTGCCGGACGTATCGCAGGCGCTGGAACGGCGCCGCGTCGACGAGCCGGAGAAAGGGCCCGTCGACGCGGATGTTGTTCCAGAGCGGGTCGCGGAGGACCGCCACGTTATCCCTGCGGTCCCGCACCAAGGATGGCCGGGCTCACCGCCGCACCGAACTTCTTGATGTTCTCGGCGAACATCCCGGCGAGCTTCGTCGCCTGGGCATCGTAGGCCGCGCCGTCCTTCCACGTGTTCCGCGGCTGCAGTACCTCGGAGGGCACGCCCGGGACCGCACTCGGCAGATGGAGCCCGAAGACGGGATCGGTCACGGTCGGGACCCCGTCGAGCTGGCCCGCGAGGGCGGCGCGCACCATCGCGCGCGTGTGGCCGAGCTTCATCCGCGCGCCGACGCCGTAGGCGCCGCCGCTCCAGCCGGTGTTCACGAGCCACACCTGGGCGCCGTGCGTGTCGAGGAGGTGTCCAAGCATCTCCGCGTACTTCGTGGGGTGCCAGACGAGGAAGACGGCGCCGAAGCAGGCCGAGAAGGTCGCCTGCGGCTCGGTGACGCCGCGCTCGGTCCCGGCGAGCTTCGCGGTGTAGCCGGAGAGGAAGTAGTACATCGCCTGCTCGCGGGTGAGCTTCGCGATCGGCGGGAGGACGCCGAAGGCGTCGGCGGTCAGGAAGACGACGTGCTTCGGATGCCCGCCGCGCCCGCTGGGCACGTGGTTCCGAATGTAGTGCAGCGGGTACGAGGCCCGCGTGTTCTCGGTGATCGACTGGTTCGCGAAGTCGACGCGCCGGGTACCGGGCTCGAGCACGACGTTCTCGAGGATCGTCCCGAACATCTCCGTCGTGGCGAAGATGTCGGGCTCCTGCTCCCGCGAGAGGTTAATCACCTTCGCGTAGCACCCCCCTTCGAAGTTGAAGACCCCCTCGGCGCTCCAGCCGTGTTCATCGTCGCCGATGAGGCCGCGCTCCGGATCGGCGGAGAGCGTCGTCTTCCCGGTGCCCGAGAGGCCGAAGAAGAGCGCGGTGTCCCCCGCGGGCCCGATGTTCGCCGAGCAGTGCATCGAGAGGACGCCCTGCTTCGGGAGCAGGTAGTTCATCACCGTGAACATCGACTTCTTGAGCTCGCCGGCGTAGCGCGTGCCGCCGATGAGGATCGTGCGGCGGGCCAGGTTCAGGATGATGAACGTCGACGTGCGGGTGCCGTGGCGCGTCGGGTCGGCCTGGAACTCGGGGGCGTGCAGGATGGTGAAGTTCGGCGCGAAGGCTGCGAGCGCCTCGACCGCCGGCCGGATGAACATGTTGCGGACGAAGTTCGCGTGCCACGCGTTCGGTGTGACGTACCGGCAGCTGAGCCGGTAGGCGGGATCGGCGCCGCAGAAGAGATCCTCGACGAACAGCTCGGGGAGCCCGTTCAGGTAGCCACGGACGTCGGCGAGGAGCGTCTCGAAGTGCGCCTCGCTGATCGGCTGGTTCACCTTCCCCCAATCGACGTCCGCCTCGGACGAGGGCTCCTTGACCACGAACTTGTCGTTCGGCGAGCGGCCGGTGTGCGGCGAGGTGACGGCGACAAAGGGCCCCATATGGGCGAGCTGCCCCTCGCCGCGGCGCACCGCGGCCTGGATCAGGTCGGGGGCCTCGAGGTTCCAGTGGACGGAGCCGGTCGGCGCGAGACCGAGGGTGTCGAGGCCGACGGAGCTCTGGCGGGCGGTGGTCATATGCAGCGGAAGCGAGAGTGTGAGAGGGATGAGGGCAGCGACCGGCGTCGCGCCCGACTTCAGTATGTCGCCATCGGGGTGACGCCGCGGGTGCGCTGTTGGGCGTCGATAACAGCGACGGCCGCCATGTTGACGATCTCCTGCACGTCGGCGCCCTGCTCGAGCACGTGCACGGGGTGCTGCATGCCCACGAGGATCGGGCCGATCGCCGTGGCGCCGCCGAGCTGGGTGAGCAGCTTGTAGGCGATGTTGCCGGCGCTGAGGTTGGGGAAGATGAGCACGGTCGCCGCCTCCTTCAGGGCGGCGAAGGGGTAGCGACCGGCGAGGACCTCGGCGCTGAAGGCGGTGTCCGCCTGCATCTCGCCGTCGACCACGAGGCTCGGATCGCGTTGGCGGAGGATGCGGACCGCCTCGGCCATCTTCTGCGCCTCGGGGTGCTTCACCGAGCCGAAGTTGGAGAAGGAGAGCATCGCCACGCGCGGCGTGATGCCGAACGTCCGCGCGAGCTGGGCGGCCGAGGCCGCGATCAGGGCCAGCTGCTCGGCGGTCGGGTCGATGTTGACCGTCGTGTCAGCGAAGAAGACGACGTGCTTCTCGAAGACGAGCATGTAGAGGCCGGACGCCAGGCCGACCTGCGGATGCGTCCCAATCACCTCGAGGGCGGGGCGCACCGTCTCGGGATAGTGCTTGCCGAGCCCGCCGAGGAGGGCGTCGGCATCGCCCGCGGCGACCATCACGGAGCCGAAGGTCGTCGCGCGGGTAATCCGCTGGTTCGCCTCGACGAGGGAGAGCCCCTTCCGCTGCCGCTTCTGCCAGAGGAGCTGCGCGTAGCGGTCGCGCTGCGGGGCCGTCGCGGGCTCGATCAGGGTGATGCCGTCGAGCGGGATGCCGAGCTCCTCGGCGGTCTGCCGGACCCGCTCGAGGCGGCCGAGGAGGATCGGGTGCGCGATCGCCTCGTCGACGAGGCGCTGGGCGGCGCGCAGGATCTTCGGGTCCTCTCCCTCAGGGAAGACGACGCGCTTGGGGTCGTGCTGCGCGCGCGAGATCAGGCCACGCATGATCCCGCGCGCGCGGCCGAGCCGGGCCTCGAGCCGGTCGCGGTACTCGTCGAGGTCGATGAACTCGCGGGCGACCCCGCTCGCGACCGCCGCCCACGCGACCGCCGGCGCGACGCGCAACAGCGCGCGCGGGTCGAAGGGGAAGGGAATCAGGTAGTCTGGCCCGAACTTCACGTTGGTGAGGCCGTAGAGCGCGGCGACGCTCTCGGGGACGTCCTCTTTGGCGAGGGCGGCGAGCGCGTGCGTCGCCGCCATCTTCATCTCCTCGTTGATCGTCGTCGCACGCGCGTCGAGCGCGCCGCGGAAGATGAACGGGAAGCCGAGGACGTTGTTGACCTGGTTCGGATAATCGGAGCGACCGGTCGCGATGATGGCGTCGTCGCGGACGGCACGCACCTCGTGCGGGAGGATCTCTGGGACCGGGTTCGCGAGGGCGAAGATGATCGGCGAGCGCGCCATCCGGGCGACCATCTCCCCGGTGACGGCACCGGCGACCGAGAGCCCGACGAACACGTCGGCGCCGTCCAGCGCCTCGGCGATCGTGCGCGCCGCCGTCGCCGTCTGGAAGCGCGCCTTGTAGGGGTCCATCTCCTCCGTGCGCCCGGCGTAGATGACGCCCTTCCGATCGCACATCAGGATATGCTCGCGCCGGACGCCGAGCTGCACATAGTGCTCGGCGGTGGAGATGGCCGCCGCGCCCGCGCCGGAGAACACGACGCGGACCGCCTCAATCGGCTTGCCCACGACTTCGAGCGCGTTCAGCAGGGCGGCCCCGGAGATGATGGCCGTGCCGTGCTGGTCGTCGTGGAAGACCGGGATGTTCATGGTCTTCCGAAGCGTCTCCTCGATATAGAAGCAGTCCGGGGCCTTGATGTCCTCGAGGTTGATGCCGCCCACGGTCGGCTCGAGCAGCTGGCAGAATCGGATGAGGTCATCCGGGTCGCGGGACCCGACCTCAAGGTCGAAGACGTCGAGGTCGGCGAACTGCTTGAACAGGTTCCCCTTTCCCTCCATCACCGGCTTGCCGGCGAGGGCGCCGATGTCGCCGAGGCCGAGGACCGCCGTCCCGTTCGTGACGACGGCAACCAGGTTGCCCTTGGCGGTGTAGAGGTAGGCGTCGTCCGGGTTCGCCTTGATCTCGAGGCAGGGCTCGGCGACGCCGGGGGAGTAGGCGAGGGCGAGGTCCCGCTGGTTGGCGAGCGGCTTGGTGGGAACGACCGCGATCTTGCCGGGTCGGCCGCGGGAATGGTAGTCGAGGGCGTCCTCGCGCTTCATCCCCCAAATCTAGCCCGGCTAACGAGATAGGTGGAGCCGCCGCCCCCCTTCCGTCCCCACGTTCCAGCGACTAGACCTTCCTCCCGATGTCCCGTCCTGCCGCCGCGCCCCGGTCCCTCGCGGACCGCACCAGCCGCCTCCGCCGCGTCCCGGCGAGGGCGTTCGCGGTGGTCCTGTTGCTGCTGCAGGCGACGACCGGCGTGCTGTTCCCCCTGGTCGATGCCGCCGGGCCGCACGAGGCCACGGTCGCGGCGCACTGGGATGGGGAGTCCGATCGCCACTGCCCGCCGCAGCACTCGGAGGGCGACTGTCTGGTCGTGAAGTCCCTCACCGCGTCCGCGCTGCCCGCGGTCCGGCGGCCCACCGTCGTCATCACGACCGATCGCTCCGACGTGCTCCGTCCGGTGGCGGAGACGCTCCACTTCGCCGCGGCAGACCGACGGATTCCTCCAGCGACCGGCCCACCGGCCGCCTGAGTCGCCCGCGCCGTCTGATCGGCGCCCCCATCGTCGAGGCCCCGAGCCTCCGGTGTCGTCGTTCCATCTCTTTCATCTCACGGAGACGCCATGATGGCGTTGCGTTCGCTCGTGGGCCTCGTCGCCCTCGGCATCGCCTCCAGTTCGTTGCACGCGCAGCCTGGCGCGGTGCCCGTCCGGGGCGTCGTGCGGGACTCGGCGTCGGGCACGCCTCTGGCCGCGGCCGTGGTGCGGCTCGTCGCGCTGCATCGCGAAGTGCGCACGCACGAGGATGGCCGTTTTGAACTCGGGCTGGTCCCCGCCGGTGAGCACGCGCTGGTGGTGCAGCGCATCGGGTACCGCGCGGAGCGGCGGATGATCCGCGTCGCGTCGGCCCCCGTCACCCTCGAGATCGCGCTCGCCGAGGCGCCGATGCAGGTGGCGGCGACGGTGGTGACGGGGCAGATCAGCGAGCGTGGCGCCGCGGACGCGCTCTCCACGACCAGCGTGCTCGCCGACGCCGCCCTCGACCGGCGGCTCGACGGGACCGTTGGGGCGACCGTGGCGGGGCTCCCCGGGGTCTCTGTGGGTCGGATGGGCCCGGCCACGGCGCGGCCGGTGGTCCGTGGGATGGGCGGGGACCGCGTGCTCATCCTCGAGGATGGGATGCGGCCCGGCGACCTCTCGTCCAGCTCCATGGACCACGCGGTGGCCATCGAGGCGCTGACCGCCGAGCGGGTGGAGGTCGTGCGTGGGCCGATGTCGCTGCTGTATGGCTCGAGCGCACTGGGCGGCGTGGTCAACGTGATCCGGGAGGAGATTCCGACGACGGTGGTCGACCATCTCCACGGGACCTTCATCTCGCAGCTCAGCTCGGGGAATACGGGGGTGACCTCCGGCGGCGTGCTGGAGGCGCCGCTCGGGGCGCTCGCGGTCCGCGTCGAGGGGAGCGCGCGACGTGACGGGGATGTGCGGACGCCGGTCGGTGTGCTCGCGAACACCGGGGCCACCGCGCTGAACGGTGGTCTCGCGGCCTCCCTCGTGCGCCC
>DAISWY010000080.1:0-268 GCA_036826135.1 Gemmatimonadaceae bacterium
CCGATGCCCGCATCGACGATGCGGCCCTCGATGTCGTCGTGGTGGACGACCTCCCCGGGCTCGCGCGTCTCCCGGTCCTCCTGCGGGCGCTGCGCGGGGCGCACCTCACCCACGCGGCGGTGACGCATCAGCGCACCGCGCGCGTCACCCTCACCTTCCCGGCGGCCCCGTTGATCGAGGCGGACGGGGAACTCCGGCAGGCCGCGTCGGCGACGGTCGAGGTGGCGAGCGTGCCGGCCGCGCTGCGCCTGGTTGCGGACTGAGCCGT